>JAQBUE010000047.1 GCA_027624045.1 Acidobacteriota bacterium | reverse complement strand
GGGAATAGTATGCACCTGAGGGGGCGGGCTAGCGGGGGTGGCTGGAGCTAAGTGGTTGGAATGATGGGGAATTAATATTTTTTGGGCTTGTGACCGCCCCTACCGCCCTGGGGCAGAAATGAGATCTGAGCCGCCACCGACCGCGCCCAATGTCACGCCGGATGAATACCAAATCATCAACTTGAGATCTCGGGGTCGGCCTGCGGCCGAGCGCGAAGGCCGCGCACAGCGCGGCCCGGCACGCCGGAGGCGTGCGCCAGTGTGCCCAGCATGGGCTGGATCTAGTTGGATGAAAGGAGCCAACCGGGGCCGATGGAGGCAACCGTAGGGAACCGCAAGGCGTAGCCGCGAGGTGAAGCTGAAGGAAGCGGGGAACAAACCTTTGACCGCAGGAACACGAATCGGCAGTGAGGCCGGGTACGGGCGGTAAGCGTGCTGGCCAACGTGAAGCCCAAGTCCATCCGAAGACGTACAAGGTAGAGCCGAGCGGTGTGAAGGGAAAGATGCAGCGCCTTACCTGGGGAGATCTCCTTCGTGAGAGCGAGGGAGAAGTCAGCAGAGGCCGTAATAGCGAGGAAGGCGGGTAATGCCGCCGGAGCGAAGGGCCGAAGGACCACGGAGCAAAGCTAGCGGAGAATCTGGCAGAGCGCGACATTAGGTTTCCCGGAATCCCGGGCTGAAAGGTCCTTCCTCCGTAGGGGGGAATTCGATAGGGAGCAGGTGACGGCAGAAACGGTGGAACCGTGGCGGGCCGAAGCCAGTGGAAACCGGAGCGTGAGCCGCGAAACTCCGGATAGAAAGCGATGCACGAGGCGAAGCAGGCTGCTGCTTGTCGGCGGCCTGCCCGCTTTGCGGTGAAATAAGCTGCTGGGTCCAACCGCCGGATACGGAAAACCGTATGTCCGGTGGTGTGGGAGGGTGGCGGGGCCGCAAATCCCCGTCACCCGACCCGATCAAGGCTGGTCAGACGGTGTAGCGGTTATCGTCGGTTTTGCGGGCTTGGCCAAGCGCCGCCAGAGTTTCCAAAAGCTCCTCAACTCGCTTCGCCGGAGCACGCTTAAACGCGCGCGCTAGTTGTTGCGGCGTTGCGGGGGCGGGTTGTTCGGTTAGGGCGGCGCGGATGGCGCGGACTTGCTCGGACAGGGGCTTGGGCCAGGGACGTTTGCCGGCGGCGGGTTGGGCTGGTTCGGGGCCGTCGCCGGTGATGAGAGATTCCTGTCCGGCGGTGCGGCCTTGGGGATTTTGGAAGTCGGGGCGGAGCCAGCGGACGATGCCGCGTTGCTCTTCGGCGGCGCGTTCGGCGTTGAGCTGGACGAGGCGCTCCAGCAGGCTTTCTTCGGCTTGGGCCTGTTCGGCGGATTTGTGGGCGTAGGGCGCCGACGGCGACGACATCGACCTCGACATCTACGTGAATGCCGTGCTTTGGTTGAGTTTGACGATTCCGGCCGGGTCGGCGTCGGTGACGGCGACCCAGAGCCAGATCAGGGGCGCGGCGAAGATTGGGGCGAATCAGAATATCCGGCTGGTTTGACGAGCGTCGGGACTACGGCGCCGGGCGCGGATTTAGTGGTGTCTATCTATCTGTAAACGCTAGCCGTGCAGTCTGTGAAAATCGTGTCGACTAGAATTCAGCTTTTTTTTTGAAGTGGGGTGGACGCAAACAGGTCGACCCCCTGAGACAGGAGCGTCGCCAAGGCGACAAGAAACATCGCCAACCCGAGCAGTAGTTCCGGGGTTGTCACTGCCTCGCAGTTTATCACGCTACGAGACGAGGTAAACAGTTAACTCCCACAGAAGGTAGACCATCGTAATGAGCCCGATGAGCATTAGAGATGCGACAGCGATCTTCACTGCCTTGCCGTACTGTTGCGTCAACTCCACCTGGATGAACTTCGCAAAGCCCTCGTCGGACTTGGCGTAGGTGTTGACATCGCCATATACAATCGGGGGGCTGTATAGGTACGAGATGTGAATCTGCTCGCCAGGTACTAGTTCGGTAAACACGATTTCTTTACCGCCGTCGGTGAGGTTTTGCAGCTTGTATTGTCGGTTTGGGTTGATCTGAAAGTCTGGAAGGGTGTTGTGACCTAGCCTTACGTTCCGGGCAGGCTTTCGACCGACGTTTCGAAGAACAATTACATGGGTATTGATGACGATGGGTTCGGGTACATTCCGTCGCAGCTTGAAGCTAGATGTATGCCCGTAGTACACCACCAGAATGGGCTTTGACTCTAACGCCTTGTTTAGTGCTACACCCACAAAGAGCGCAATCAGCGGTGCTGCTACTGTCGCGACAACGCCCCAATCAACCCAAGGTGCTTCGCCCATATCTAGCACCAGTATAAGCGCATGCCAGTCGAGTTACTGAGAAACTTCGACCCGCACCGGACGATTCAGCTTCGGGGATTCGACCGCCGGGGCGCGAACGCGGCGATTCACTCGGCGGCGGCCGGGGGGTTCAGCTGCTCGGGTGTGTTCCGCTCGCCGGACGGCTTTGCCGTCGTCTTCTCACCCGCTTCGCCAACGGTCATCGCGATGCGAACAGCGGTAGTTCCTCAAGACGGATGCGGTGCGAGCGCGGATCGGGGAAGGGGACGTAGGTGGCGCCGGAGCGGGTGAAGTCGGAATAGAGCTCGATGGAGCGGGGCACGTCGGTGACGATTAGGAAGGGCGGACGGCCTTCGGCGGCGGGGAGGGCGCGGGCGTATTGCTGGGCTTGTCCGTGGGCGCGGAGCATGGCGTTGCCCCAGACCTGGCTGCCAAGGGCTTGGTCGGTTTTCTTGGCTTCGAGGACGAAGCAGCCGCGCTTATAGAGGTCGATGAAGCCGCGGCTTTCGGTGCCGTCGGCGTGATGGAAGATGACTTTGCGTTCAAAGACGTAGGTGTTGTCCTCGAGGCGGTGGGAGGCGGGCTCGGGCTGGGGGAGGTCGAGGAGGGCGCAGAGTTCGGTGAGGAAGAGTTGGTAGTTTTGGCGCTCGGTGCCGCCGGTTTCGGTCCAGCGTTGGATGAAGGGGGCGGCGTTCCAGATTAGCAGGTGTCGCATATGTTTTTGGAGGACAGTGGCCTAGCGTCAATACTCTTCATTTTGGCGAAACGCATTGAACAGCCGACCTCAGAGGAGTCGCGGGCACGGCATGCCGTGCCTACATTGCCTCTCGGGGCCCGTGGGTAGTAGGACTGATGCGGCCAAAGTGAAGAGTATTGGGCCGTCGCTGACCGGTTTAGTGAGAGATCAGCGGACAGGCGTCTACAGGACTTGGCTGCGATGGCTAGGGTCTTGGCGGCTCAACCCGTCACTGGCGTTCGGGGCTCCGCGGGGGTGTTGCGGGTTGCGAAGGCGCTTGAGGCGCGTATACTTAACACCGAAAGGATGTCGCTATGACTACACTGACTCGCCGTGATCTGTTGCAGCTTGCCGCGGGCGCCGGCGCGCTTGCCGCCACGGGAAAGACGCTTGCGAAGGAGCTTCCGCCCTGGGGGGCGGGCATAAAGATTTCGCTGCAAATTCCCAATACCTATGACGACGACTATCTGACGTTCGCCAAGCAGATGGGCGTCGAGTACATCTCGATTGGCGGACGCAAGACTTCCTACGAGTACTTCGCCGGGCACAAAGCGCGCGTCGAGGCCGCCGGTTTGAAGATCGCCAACATGGGCGACAGCAGCGTTCACAACATGCCCGAGGTCACGCTTGGGTTACCGGGACGCGACGAGAAGATCGAGGAATACAAACGGTACATCCGTAACCTAGGCAGGGCGGGGATTCACTACACGACCTACGCCCACATGGGCAACGGCATCTGGAGTTCCGAGCGCGAGACCACACGCGGCGGCGCGCCGGCACGGGCCTTTCACCAGTCAACGGCCAAAGGCTACTGGGCCGGGGAAGTATTCGAAGCGCCTCTCTCGCACGGCCGCAAGTTTTCGAAGGAAGAGCTGTGGGAGAACTGGGCGTATTTCATCAAGCAGGTCGTCCCCGTGGCCGAAGAGGCCGGCGTGCGGATCGGCGTCCACCCGGATGACCCTCCGGTGCCGGAACTGGGCGGTGTGCCGCGGCATATGTTCGGCACATTCGATGGCTACGTGAAGGCTTTCGAGATCGCGAACAGCCCGAACGTCGGCATCTGCCTGTGCTGCGGGACTTGGATGGAAGGCGGCGCGCATACCGGCAAGAACGTTCTCGACGCGGCTCGTGAGTTCGCGAAGATGGACAAACTCTGGAAGATTCATTTTCGCAATGTCACCGGACCGATTCCGGATTTCGTCGAAACCTACGTCGACGACGGCTACACGGACATGAAGCAGCTCATGCGCACGCTGGTCGATGTGGATTTCCGGGGCATCCTGATCGCCGACCATGTACCGACGATGGTCGGGGACAGCAAGACCGGCTGGGCGTTCAGCATCGGGTACATCCGGGCGCTCTACGATATGGCGAAAGAAGAGCGAGGCCGCTCGTAAAGCCCCAGCGTTTCGATTGCTGCTAGTCGACGTACAGAAATTCGTTCGAGCTCATCAGCATGTGAGCCAGGCTTTCGAGCGATTTATCGAAGGCCTCTTCCGCTGACGCGTTGGCGCGGGCGTAGAGCCGTCGTTGTGCGTCAAGGTGATCGAGAGCGAGGCCGATCTCCTGCTCGGAAGGCGAGCGCGTCAGAAGCAATCTGTATGTATTCCTGACGATGTCATGGGGCTTGGCGTTCGCGCCCGCAAGCTCGGCGGCGCGGTGAGCTGCCACGGCGGCGTTGTGCATGACGAATTCGCTGTTCATCATGGTCAACGATTGGAGCGGAGTGGCGGAGGGGACACGCCGCGCGCAGGCCGTGTCGATGATGGGAAAGTCGAAGACGGCGAGGAAGGTCAACGGCCAGGTGCGCCGCGCGACAAGATAAGTGCTGCGGCGGGTGGTGTCGGCTTCGGAAGCTGTTTCTGAAACGACTTGCAGTCCGTCGGGACGCGCGGTGAGGCCGACAGGCGGGCCGCCCAGCGTTGTGTCCAGACGACCGGCGACGGCCAGGATGGAGTCGCGCAAGGCTTCGGCTTCGAGCCGCCGCAGGGGCATGCGCCAAAGCAAGCTGTTTTCCGCGTCTTCAGTGGTGGCTTGTTCGTGGCGAGGATTGTCAGTATGGCGCGAGGATTGTTGATAGACGCCTGACATCATGATCATCTTGTGGAGGCGTTTCGCTGTCCAGCCATGCTTCATGAAATCGACAGCCAGCCAATCAAGCAGTGCCGGGTGAGTGGGCGGCGAGCCGGTGGATCCGAAATTGCCGGGAGTCGCGACGATGCCGGTGCCGAAGTGGTGTTGCCAGATGCGGTTGACGACGACGCGGGCCGTGAGCGGATGCTCGGGGCCGGTGAGCCACTCGGCGAGAGCGAGCCGCTGGCCGCTGGTGGCGCCGACACGACGGGGCGAGGGTTTGGCGGTGCAATCCTCGCCGGGGCCGCACAAGACCGTGATGAAGCCGGGGCTGACTTTGGGGCCGGGGGATTCGACACTGCCTCGCTGAAGGAGACGGATGGTGGGCATGCCGTCGCCATCCCACAGAGATTGAATCTGGTGGAGATCGCGGCGGTACCCGTTCCAGGTTTCGGTGCGAGACTTGAGGCGATCGAGCGCGGCTTTGTGATCGCCGTTGATGGTCGCATCAAGTTCCTTGTCGCTGATCTCAACGAGCTTGCCGAATTTCGTGACGAGGTATTTCTGGACGTCGTTGCGGTCCTTCGCCTTGACTTCGACAGCAAGCTTCGTATCGGCCCGCACGGGCTCGGGCACCTGTTCGAGCTTTTCGCTGAATAACTTTTCGCGGTAGGGCGCGCGGACTTCGTTCATCTGCCCGGCAAGTTTTTCGACTTCCGCGTCGACGCTCTTGTTGTGTTTCTCGATCTCTTCCTTTTCAGCGGTCGCGACGGTATAGAGCAGGCGCTTCTTGGGCTGTATCCAAGCCGAGGGGTTATAAGCGGCGGTGAATAGCGAGAGGAAGCGGTAGTAGTCGCGCTGCGGGATGGGGTCGAACTTGTGGGTGTGACAGCGGGCGCAGGAAAGCGTGAGCCCGATGGCGCTGGATGAAACTTTATCGAGCACGGCAAAGAGCGCGTCGTAACGGTCGGACGGCCGGTCGGAAATATCTTCGTCGGTGACGTCAAGGACGGTCCGCAGGTAGCCGGTGGCGACGAGGGACTCGATCATCTCGGGCGTGTAATGCTCGGCGCTGCGCCAATCGACGAGTTCGTCGCCGGCGAGCTGTTCGGTGAGGAAGCGGTCCCAGGGCTTATCTTTATTGAGCGAATCGATGACGTAGTCTCGATAGCGCCACATGCCGTCGGCGAGCTCTACGCTCGATGACTGGAAGTCCTTGCCGGTGGTGTCAACGTAGCCGACGGCATCGAGCCAGAAGCGGCCCCCGCGCTGGCCATAGTTGGGGGACGCGAGCAGGCTGTCGATGAGCCGCGAGTAAGCGTCGGGGCGAGTGTCGTTGAGGAATGCGGCCGACTGCTCGGGTGTCGGCGGCAGTCCCCAAAGATCGAAGTAAGCGCGGCGGAGGAGAGTTTGCCTGGAGGCCGCTGAGGAAAACGCAAGTCCGCGGCCTTCGAGTTTGGCGAGGACGAATGAGTCGATGGGCGTTTGTACGCGCCCTTTGTTTTGAACCGCGGGTGGGGGCGCGGCGACGGGTTTCTGGAAGGCCCAGTAGCGACGATCTTCGGCGGTGATCTCGGGCGCCTCGGCTTCGGTAAAGTCGCGATCGAGGGTGGTTTCGATGTGGACGTAGTCAGCGAAATTGGCTTCGTCGATCCAGGCGCGGATGAGTTCGACCTGAGTGGGGTCGAGCGGCTTACCGGCGCCGGGCGGGGGCATGACGCCGCTTGAGAGTTGGCGCATGAGGACGCTCTTATCAGAGAATCCTTCGGCGATGACGGGGCCGTTCTTGCCTCCTTTGAGGAGGGCCGCGAGCGAGGTGAGGCTGAGTCCGGACTGCGGGGACTCGGCGCCATGGCAGGCGGTGCAGTTGGCGTTGAAAATCGGCTGGATCTCATTTTCGAAGCGGCTGATCTGACGGCGCGCGGCTTCGGGGATCTCGTCGCCGGCCTCGGAATGCGCACCGCTCTCGATCCAACGGCGGATGGTCTCGACATCCGTGTCGGGGACGGTGCTCTCGAAAGCAGGCGGCGGCATGAGATGCTTCGAAACTTTTTGAAATAGGCGGCTGTCTTCGGGCGCGCCTGTCGCGATCACGGGCCCGTTAAAGCTGCCCCGCAACACGGAGGCGGCGGTTCGTAGGTCGAGTCCGAGCTCGGGAGAACTCTTGCCGTGACAGGTGAAACAGTAAGTCGAAAAGATCGGGAGTACGTCCTTCTCGAATATCGGCGCCCCGGCCACGCTCTGGGCGCAAAGAACGGCGGGCGCGAACGCCGCCCACATCAATCTCGTAAAGCGGGCGCGAAAGATAGATCTCACGCCGTGTGTACCTCGTTCGCGAGCAGGTCTCCGACGACGCGCGCGCCGGTGACAGTTACGTCAGAGGGCGTTTCCATACGGCCGCCGTGGGGGTATTGCGTCTTGCGGTGGTCGAGGCCGAGTTGGTGAAGGACGGTAGCGATCATGTCGGGAACGCTGACGCGGTCGATGACGGACTTGTATCCGAAGTCGTCGGTTTCGCCGTAGATGAAGCCGGGCTTGAAACCACCGCCGGCGAACCAGAGCGTAAAGGCATTGCGATTATGGTCGCGCCCGCCCTCGCCTTGGGTGGTGGGGAGGCGCCCGAACTCGCCGGCCCACATGACGATGGTGCTGTCGAGTAGGCCGCGCTGCTCGAGGTCTTTGATGAGGGCGGCGGCACCCTGGTCGGTTTCGGCGGAGATGACGGGCAGCTCTTGCTTGATCTTGCTGTGGTGGTCCCACGGCTGGCCGGGCTTGGTGGTGACTTGGACGAAGCGCACGCCGGCTTCCACGAGCCGGCGTGCCATCAGGCAGCGCATGCCGTAACTGCCCCGCACGGGATCGTCGACGCCGTAGAGTTTGCGCATGGCGGCGGATTCGTTCTTGACGTCGAGGACGTCCGTGGCCTCGACTTGCATGCGGGCGGCGAGCTCGAAGTTTTCGATACGCGATTCGAGTTCGGATTCGCCGGGACGGTCTTCGCGGTGCAGTGCGTTGAGCCGCGCCAGATAGTCGAGGTTGTCGCGTTGCACACCGGGCGGTAACGGATTGGCGGGCTCCAGGTGATGCACGGGCGAGCCGACCATATTGAATTCAACACCCTGGTAAAGCGCCGGCAGATAGCCGTTAGCCCAGAGCTGTTTGCCGCCGATCGTGTAGCCCTTGGGGTCGCGCAGGACGACATAGGCGGGCAGGTTTTGATTCTCGGTGCCGAGGGCGTAGCTGATCCAGGAGCCCATGACGGGGCGGCCGGGAAAAATCTTGCAAGTCAGCAGCACATTCAACCCCTCGAGATGGTTGTTGTGCTCGGTATGCATCGACCGAATGAAACAGAGTTTGTCGACGATCTCGGCCTGCTGGGGCAGGACTTCAGAAACATCCATGCCGCATTGGCCGTACTTGCGGAACTCGAACGGCGTGGGCAGCAGGGTGTTCTTGTTGCCCGGCTGGTGAATCTCGACGCCATCAGGGTGAGGCTGACCGGCGTACTTCGCCAGCATGGGTTTCGGATCGAACAGATCCATTTGGCTGGGGCCGCCGTTCTGAATGAGCTGGATGACGGCTTTTGCGCGTCCGGGAAAATGGCCGGAGCGTGCGTGGAGGTTGTTGTAGATCGGGACGGCGGAGTTGGGGGAAGCGCCACCGCTCGCGGCGAGTAGATCGGAGAGAACGACGCGCCCAAAACCAAGCGAGGTGAGTTCCAGGATCTTGCGGCGAGATAGCAATGACATGTTCGCTCCGATATGGGCCGGCTGCCTCACGCTTGCAGATATGATAGCGGGCCTGTTGCGGTAGCGGGTGACTGCTGTCGATTTGGGCGGGTTGTCCGGCGGGACGCAACCTCGCTCCACAGGGGGCAGGATTGCCGGATACTGAAGAGGTGATGCGCCCGCGAGACTCATGGGGGACTGAGCCGGTTCTGCTGGATGTGCCGCGCTTCGCGCAGCCGGACGACGTGACTTGCGGGCCGACTTGCTTGACGCAGGCGTACCGCTTTTTGGATTACGACAAGCCGCTCGAAGAAGTGATTCGCGACACCGAGCGGAACCCGGACGGCGGAACGATGGCGGTGTTCCTCGGGCTTACGGCGCTTCGTCACGGATTTCAACCGGCGATTTATTCCTACAATTTACGCATTCTCGACCCGACGTGGCAGGATCTCGGGCCGGCCGAGCTGATCGAAAAGTTGGAGCAGCGGTCGGACTTTGTGACGTCCAAGCGGCTGAAGAGAACGATCGCGGCCTACGTGGAGTATCTCAAGGGCGGTGGCAGGCTCCGGTTTGATCCGCTGGATCGCGATCTGCTGGTGGCGATGCTGCGGCGCGGACAGCCTGTTCTGACCGGCCTGAGCGCCACCTATCTGTACCAGACCCCTCGCGAGTTGGACGAACAATATGATGACGTCAGGGGCGAGCCTGCCGGCCATTTCGTGGTGGTCTGCGGCTACTACCCCAAAAGCGATCGTTTCGTTGTTCGTGATCCGTCAAGCCACATCCCATTCAGCCGCTCAGGAAAATATTCCGTAACTTCGGAACGGCTCATTGCCGCTATTCTTTTGGGAGATATCACCTACGACGCCGTGCTGCTAACGCTCGGCAGGAGAGTAAAACGTGCCTCCGAGTGAAATTCGGCGTAAATCCCGTGTGATCGTAGTTTTGGATTCACCCGCATCGCCCCCGCTGCGATCCCCCAACACGTGGACGGCGGATGAGTACCTCGAAGGCAAGCGGAATACGCTGGGGCAGGGCGTGGCTGTTCTGAACCTGTGCAACTCCTATCAATATCTGTCGAAGGGATACTACGTCTCGCTGTTGGCCGACGCCCGCGGGCAGCGCGTGCTTCCGAGCGTTGCGATGATTGAGCAGATCAACAACCCGTTTGCTTACTTTCGGGTGCTCGCCGAAGCCGGGCTGGACACGATTGATTTCAAGCTGGTGCGACGGGGACGCAGTCTGCTGCCAAAGGTGATTGTGCCGGAAGCGGGCGCGAGCGGCGTACTCGAGAGTTCTTCCACAAAGCAAGCCGGCGGGCCTCGCTACCGGAAAAGTTCGCAGGTCTATTGCGAGGTAACGTCGATTTTCGGGCAGACTCTCGACCGGCGGTTTCGGCGCCAGACTTCGGCCATCTTCAAGGCATACGCGTTTCCGATTTTGCGGGTAAGGATGTACCAGGAAGACCGGGATTGGAAGGTCGGGCAGATCTTTCCGATTTCCCTTGGGCAACTCACGGCGCCGGAGCGAAAGCTTTTTGACCAGCGCATCGACCAAGGGCGATTTCCCCTTGCGGGCGGTCATGTCGACGCCAAGCGGCTGTTTCGGATCGCCTGTTTGTTCGACCCCACTGACCCGTTCCGGCCGTCCGATGTCGAGACGCTCGAGAAGCTGGAGAGGGCGGCGCTGCGCCGCGGCGTGCTGTTCGAATCGATCAGCAAAGACGACCTATCGCGGCTCCCTGAGTACGACGCACTCTTCATCAGAACCGTAACCGCCATCGGGAACGATTCATTCATGTTTGCGCAGCGGGCGGAGAGCTTGGGCATCCCGGTGATCGACGATCCGCGCTCGATCGTGAGGTGCTCGAACAAGGTGTATCTTCACGAGCTGTTCCAGCGCGAGGGCATTCCCACACCTCCCACGCAGATCATCTCCCGCCGGACGAAGTACGAAGAGATGGAAGAACTCGGACTGCCGTTGATCGTGAAGCTCCCCCAGGGCACCTTTTCGGCGGCGGTGAAGAAGGCGAATGACCGCGCCGAGTTGCGCGCTATCTTGTCCGAGATGTTCAAGGAATCGCCGCTGCTCATCGTGCAGGGCTTCGTCCCGACGGCGTTCGACTGGCGTATCTGCGTGCTCGAGGGTAAGATCCTGTTCGCATGCAAATACCATCAGGCGAAAGGGCATTGGCAGATCGCACGGAAGTTCGACAGCGGCTTCACGCGCTTTGGCAAGGTAGAGGCGATTGCCTTACGGTCGGTTCCGGCGGCGGTGAAGCGCATCGCGCTGCAGTCGGCGGCGCTGATCGGCGACGGGCTCTATGGGGCCGATATCAAAGTGACCGCTGACGGTCCTGCGGTGATCGAGATCAACGACAACCCGAATATCGACACGGGATACGAAGACGTCGTCGCCAAAGACCGCGTGTACGACGCGATCATCAACGCGCTCCTGCGCCGCATTCGCGTAGAGTTGAAGCCGCCCCAGATCACGTGAATCAACAACCGCGTTATCGCCTGCTTGAAGTTACCGGCATTGAACTCGAGTATCCTGTCGTGGATGCGGAGATGCGTTCGCGGCCCCTCGTCGAAGGGCTGTTTCGGAAGATCGCGGGACGGCCGACGTCGGAGGTTGAATACGGCGCAGTCATTTTTTCGAACGAAATGGCATCTCATATTTTCGAGGCCAAGATCCCACGGCCCGAGCACAGTTTGACGTCCATGGAGCGAAAGCTTGTGTCCGGCGTACGCGCCGCGAATGCGGTGCTGCGCAGCGAGTGGGGAGCCCGCCTGCTGCCGACCGGTATGAACCCTTTCATGGACCCGGCCGACGGACGAACTTGGCCGCGGGCGGGAAGGGCTATTTATCAGGCCTACGCGGACTTGTTCGATGTGCGGGAGCATGGCTGGATGAACGTGCATAGTTGCCACATCAACCTGCCGTTCGGCAACGAGCAAGAAAGAGTTCTGCTGCACAACGCGATCTGTTGCCTGCTCCCGTACCTGCCGGCTCTGGCCGCATCGTCGCCCATCTACGAAGGCAAGCTGGGCCCGAATGTTTGCAACCGGCTTGCTTTCTACGGCGGAAATCAGAAGCGATTTCCGCGCATTTCGGGGCAGGTTGTCCCGGAGTACATGGAGTCGTCACGGCAGTATCGAAGGGACATCCTCGGGGCGATTTACGAAGACTTGCGACGAGTCCCGGGGGCGGAGCGGTTGCGGCATGAGTGGATCAATTCACGGGGCGCGATCATGCGCTTCAACCGCGATGCGATTGAGATTCGCGTGCTTGATGTGCAGGAGTGCCCGAAGATGGACTTGGCGCTGGCGAGCTTTGTTCGAGCGGCGTTGAAGTTCATGATGCAGGCTCTTAGGGATGGCGAGATGAGCCTGCCCGAGCACGGACTGCTTGTCGGGGACTACGACGCCGTGGTGGAACGCGGGTCGAGAGCGCGCGTTGCGGCTCCCCACTTGCGGCGGCTGCTCGGCGTCAGAGCGCGCGCGGCTCGTGACGTTCTGCGCGAGTTGCTGGTGAGGATTGAGCCGCTCGTGCCCGCGGGAGAGAAGCATTACCTTCCGCTGGTTGGAGGGCTCATCGAGAGCGGCAACCTTTCCGAACGTATGCGGGGGCAGATTCTGCGAACCAGAGCAGCGTCACGGCATGGCGCGATGCGGGAGATGTATGAAGAGCTGGCGCTCTGCCTGGAGATGAACGCGCCGTGGCGGCATTAGAAGAGAGCAGGCTCGGTTGGCCGCGGAAAGAGTTTGTCGTTTCCTGCGAACATGCTTCGGCGCACGTGCCGCGGGCGTATCGCGGGCTGGGACTTTCCGCGTCAGATATTGAGTCCCATGCGGGCTGGGATAAGGGGGCTCGTGAGTTGGCGCGTAAGATCTCCCGTCTGTTGGACTGCCCTCGCTTCGAGGGAAAACACTCTCGGCTCCTGATTGACCTGAACCGCAGCCTGCATCACGCGAAAGTCATTCCAAGCGACAGTTTCGGGTTGCCGGTTCCGGGCAATCAGGCTTTGGGGAATCAGGCTCTCAGCGCCGAGGAACGACGACGACGGATTGAGCGCTACTACCTGCCCTATCGCAGGGAGGTGGAGGCGGGGCTGTCGAAGGTGATTCAGACCCGCGGCCGCGTGATCCATCGGAGCGTGCACACTTTTACAGGACGATTGAACGGTGTTACGCGCGATGCCGATGTCGGTTTGCTTTATGATCCGGCGAGGCTGGCTGAAAAGGAGTTCGCGAAGTTGTGGGCCGAGCGGCTGCGGGGCGCGGGGTTCCGCGTGCGATTCAACTATCCGTATTCGGGCCGCGCGGATGGCTTCACAACAAGCTGCCGCAAGAAATTTGATGCGGGGGCATACTTGGGAATCGAACTGGAAGTGAACCAGGACCTGCTGGGCGGACCGGACGGGCCGGGAAAAGCGCATCGTTCGCGGCGGATCTTCGCGGCGATCGCCGGCACGCTGCCTTTCAATTGACCCAAGCCCTTGTTGGCGAACGGGGCAAGCCGGTGCTACCATCCGCACTGATGAAACGAAGTCCGACATTGATTCTTTTGTTCGCGGCTGTTTGCGCCTATGCCGCCGAGGCTCCGCAGCCCGTGGCCGTCGATCCGGGCGGGCCGGGAAAGGCGCCGTCGGATGCGGTTGTGCTGTTCGATGGCGGCGATCTTTCCGAGTGGATCCACAACGACGGCAAGCCTGCCGCCTGGGCGGTGGAAAACGGCGAGATCGTGTGCAAGACGGGAACCGGAAATATCCACACGAAGCGCAAGTTTTCAAGCGCCCAGATTCACATCGAGTTCGCGACGCCGAACCAGAAGAACGCCAAGGGACAGGCGCGCGGGAATAGCGGTGTGTATATTCAGGGGCGCTACGAGATCCAGGTCCTCGACTCCTACCGTAACCCGACGTACGCGGCGGGGTCGGCGGGAGCGGTCTACGGGCAGTCGCCGCCGGCGGTGAACGCCAGCCGTCCGCCGGAGCAGTGGCAGAGCTACGACATGATCTTTCACGCCCCCAAGTGCTACGGCGCGCACTTTCTTGCGCCGGGGCGCCTGACGATTTTGCACAACGGCGTCGTCATTCAAGACAACACCGAACTCAAGGGGCCGACGCCGGGCGGGCTAGACGGGGATGTGTGCGAGCCGGGGCCGATCCTGTTGCAGGATCACATTCACCCGGATGTGGAGGAAACGGCGCTGCGCTTCCGCAATATTTGGGTGCGGCCGTTGGACTAGAGTTATTTTTTTCATGCGAACCCAAGTCAGGAGAGTGGCACGATGATCACACGCCGAACCTGCTTATCAACGCTCACAGGGGCGGCCGCGCTTGCCACGACGAGTCGCGCCGCGGCCCAGCTCAAACCTTCCCCGTACATGATCGTCAACGGAGGCGAGCATGCGTGGGTGCTCAATGACCCCCAGTTCCCAATTCGGCCTGAGGTTTCGATCTGCCCGAAGCTGCCGAAGCACGAGTACTCAGCGGAAGGCATTCTCGAGTTGATGAACCGCAATGGCGTCGACAAAACCGTCATCATTCACGTTTGCTACTACGGGCGGGATAATTCGTACGCCACGCATTGCGTCAAGACGTATCCCGACAAGTTTGCCGCTGTGGGTTTGCTTGTGGGCCACCGTCTGTACGCGCCGAACGATCCCGAGAATCCGTCGCGGCTCGAGCGGGCCATCAAGGAGCAACACCTGGTGGGAATGCGGTTGAGCCCGATTTACGACCGTGACGTCGTGTGGTTGAATGATCCGGTCTGCTATCCGCTGTGGAAGAAGGCTGAAGAGCTTGGGGCGGTGTTCAACGTTTTTCTGGCGCCGCACCAACTGTCTCAGCTCGGCGACATGGCTGAGCGGTTTCCGGGTGTGAACCTGGTTGTCGATCACTTCGCGATGATGGACATCACGCGGCCGGATCGTGAAGGCATCGATCGAATCCTGGCGCTGGAGCGATTCCCCAACGTCTACGTTCGCACGTATCTGGGCAACACTTCGAAAGAGCGCGTCCCATGCCGGGATATGTGGCCCTACTTGCGCAAGGTGTACGACCGGTTTGGCCCACGAAGGATGGTCTTTACGAATTTCCACGAGTTGCTGATCTTCAAGGATGTCATCCCGTGGCTGACCACTGAAGACAAGGAATGGATTTTGGGTAGGACCGCCCTGAAGCTTTATTTCGGGCGGGCGGCCTGAGCGGGTTCGCGTCGCCGGCTTCGAAAAGGTACAGTGTAGTAGCACAAATGACGAAGTTCTTCTTACGCTTTCGCGGGGCTTTGGCCCTGCTCCCTTACACCTACGAAGACATCGAGGCCGACAAGACGGCGTTCTCGCAGGCGCTCATCGTTGTGATTCTGTCGAGCGTTGCGACTGGCATCGCTTATTTTCCTGACGGCAATGTTTCCGCGGTTCTGGCGGGTGTTGTCGGGGCGCTGCTGGGTTGGCTGATCTGGTCGTGGCTGACTTACTACATCGGATCTCACTGGCTGGCCGGGCCGGATACGGAAGCCGACTGGGGGGCAACTGCTGCGAACGACCGGCTTCGCCACCGCCCCCGGCATCTTTCGCGTGTTGGACCTGATCACCGAAATCCGTGACCCGATCTTTCTTTTGACTTCGCTGTGGATGCTGGCCGGGTTTGTGCTCGCTGTGCGGCAGGCGCTCGACTACCGCAAGACGTGGCGGGCCGTCGTCGTCTGCCTCGTCGGTTGGGTGATCTACGCAGGGTTCTTCTTTATTATCCCGAGAGCTTGCCAACTCGTGGGACCGACGTAGACCGGCGGGTATGCTGTACCCGCGGCGTTGCGGCTAACTATTGCCCATTCCGACGAAGAATACTCCCAATACCACCAAGCTCAGTCCGACGATCTTGCTGCGATTGAACGGCTCGTTGAAGAACCACCGCGCCCAGAACAGCGCCCACACATAGCCAAGCGAGACCATGGGGTACAGCACCGTCAAGCTGCCATTCCGAATCCCCAGAACGTACAGAACCGAGGAGGCAAGAAACAGCGCAATGCCCCCTCCGATCGGCATCAGCCATTGCGACGGCGCCCGCTTGTCCCGGTGGCGATCCGCCCCAAGTTTGAGTAAGACCATCGCCAGCGAGCCGATCAAGCTTGCCAGGAGCACGAGCAGGATCGAGTTGTGCGGCGTCGTCATGCGCGGCTGCCCGCTCCGATGAACGAGACACCCGCAATGATCAGCACGAGCCCAACCATCTTCGAAGGGTTGATGATCTCGTGGAAGTAGAGTGGCGCCAGAATCGTAACCCAGACGTACCCGAGCGCCATGATCGGATAGAGCACCGAAAGCTGGCCGCCCCGCAGCGCAATCACCACCAGCATCGTGTTCACACCCAGGCAGGTGTAGCCGCCGATCAGAGAAACGTTCGTCAGTATTCCGGTCAAGCCCCCGTCACCGAGGTTGTCGGCGCCGAATCGCAACAGAATCTGGGCCGCGGCTGCGATCAGCGTACTGAATACGACCAGCGCGATGGAGGCAAGAGACGTATCCTGCACGCCACGCCGCGGTTCACTCCGCACGACCGGGTTAGAAACTTCCAATTGCTGTATCGTCGCATACCCCGGCGTGATGACGTTCGGTTCTAGCATAGAGCTTTGATCCTACCTTCCGGCTGGGATCGAATCCAATAGGCCTTTTCCCTTACGCGGAACAAGGCCACCCCGGCCATGCAAACGATGCAGGCAATTCCCGGCCCGGTAAAATGACGTGTGGGGTGGCTCCGAGGCCTCGAACTTCCAACGAAATGAGCGCGAGACAGCATCCAGCCCGACCGGCTGCGCGGGAAATCTATCGAATCCTGCGTGAAGAGATGATGCCCCACTTCGCGGCGCTCGCCGAATGCGGCGACACGCCCGAGTTGCTGCGGCACCCGCTCTACGAGCAGATCGCGCCCGCCGCGGCCCTCGTGCTCGAAACAGCCGAGACCGATACATTCGCGGCCGCCGAGGCCCCTGCCCGCGAATGCTACCGTTTTTTGGCCTGGAACCTGGAGCGAGGCATCGAATTCGACGGCCAACTCGAAGCTCTGCGGTCACACAACTACCTGTCCTCGAGTGATGTTCTGCTGCTGACGGAAACCGATGTCGGGATGGCGCGCTCCGGCAACCGTCACATTGCCCGCGACCTGGCCCGCGAACTCGGTATGCACTACGCCTTCGCGCCTTGTTATGTAAATCTCTCGAAGGGCGCCGGCATCGAGTACGACGTGCGGAGCGAGAACGAACTGGGTCTTCACGGGAACGCGGTGCTCAGCCGCTATCCGCTTACGAACGTCAGAAGCGTTCGCCTGAAGAATGGCAAAGACAAGATGGCCGGCCGTGAGAAGCGCCTCGGTCAACAGACGGCGCTCGTCGTGGATGTGGGCTTGCCCGGCGGCACTATCACCGCTGTCTCGGTGCATCTCGACGCGCAGTCGAGCCAGCGCCATCGCCGCGATCAAATGCGAGATGTGCTTGAAGGGCTGAGCGGGCTTGATGGACCTGCCGGGGCCAACCCCGTAATCATCGGCGGGGATTGGAACACGACAACCTACAACTCATCACGCGCTTTTCACGCCATCATGGGATTCTGGCTGCGGGTCTTCATGGGTGCCGACAATGTCATCGACAATCACTACATGCACCCCTACAACCACTTTGAGCGGGAACTTTTCGGACTGCTCGAATCCCGCGGTTTCGACTTCCGCGGCTGCAACCTTCTCGGCGAGCACACCACTTCGTACGACGTCGATGACGTGAAGACGCACAAGAACCTTCGCGAATGGGTGCCCGCTTGGTGCTTTGCCTTCATCCGCTGGTCGTTGCGGAATCACGGCGGGAAATGTCCGTTAAAGATTGACTGGTTCGCTACTCGTGGCTTGAAGGCCCGCGACCCGGTCATCCTTCACGAGTTCCGCGAAGGCCGTAAGCAGCCTCTCTCCGATCACGACGCCATAGGCATCGACATCCTCGTGGAAACGGCGACCTAAAGCCGCCGCAAGTGGAAGCCGCCATCAACATCAAGCACTTGGCCCGTTGAGTAATCCAGGTTTCCATCGGCGATGGCACGGACCGCGCGGGCGATATCTTCCGGCAGGCCCAATCGATTCTGCGGCAGCAGCCCGTCGGCGACGAGTTTTTCGTACTTCTCGACCACCGGGGCAACCATGTCGGTGCGAATGATACCCGGGCGGATCTCGAATACCGTAATACCATCCGCGGCGAGACGATCGGCGAACAGTTTCACAGCCATACTCAGGCCGGCTTTTGAGACGCAATATTCACCGCGGTTCGGCGACGACGCATAGGCCGAAATCGACGTCACGAATACCACCCGTCCCGAGCCTTTCTCCCGCATCCAGCGTGCCGCCGCCTGCGTCAGAAAGTACGGCCCCTTGAGGTTGGCATTGAGCACTTCATCGAAACTCTCTTCGGTCGCCTCGAGCAAGTCCTGACGCTCACGGGGAGCCATCCCGGCATTGTTGACCAGCAGATCGAGCCGCCCGAACTTCTGGCGGCAAAAGGCCAGTAAGCCCTCCCGGTCTTCGCGTCTGGCCAGATCGATCTTGAAAATCTCAGCACCTATTTCCTGTTGCAGACTTCGCGCCGCATCCTCGCGCCCGCGGTACGTGGCGATGACGCGATGCGTCCGCGCGAGGTCGGCGGCGATCGCTCGTCCGATGCCGCGGCTGCCACCGGTCACGATCGCGACAGGCCGGCTGGAAGAGGATGCATCGATTGTCATGGGCACTCACTATAGAATATGGGGCTGCCACGGGCGCCGAAACGGCAGCCGACCCGCAAGGTTCGGCGTTCAGATGCCGATTCTTAGTTTCTGACCCGCATTCGTTGGATTACCCCTTGACCAGCACAGCGCTGATAGAGAAGATCAGAGTAGGAACACGCCATGAATAGATTTAAGAAAATTTTGGTTTACGCAAGCACCGACACCGGGAAGTACCACGCGCTCCGCCGCGCCGAGAAACTGGCCGCCGCAACGGGCGCGCGGCTCAAGGTCGTTGACGTAGTTCCCGATGAACCCTTGCTGCATCCGCGCTTCAATCCCCCGCCGTGGATTCTGCCGAGCGCGATCGCTGAAAAGAAAAAGGAAGTGCTTGAGAAGCAGGTCGCCAAAGCGCGGCAAGCCGGTACGAAGGTGGAAGTCGAGATTCTCTTCGGCAAGCCGTTCGTCGAGCTCATTTGTGAAGTTTTGCGCAACAAGCATGACCTCGTCATGAAAACTGTTCATCAGCGCGGACTGCTCAATATGGTTGATTCGATGGCCATGGAGTTATTGAGGAACTGTCCGTGTCCGGTGGAGTTAGTGCGGCCCAGCCAGGCCCGCCGGCGTCAACGAGTTTTGGCTTGCGTGGACCCGGTTCCCGGAGACGACGGGCGCGAGACGGTGAATGCCAAGATCATGCATCTGGCGAGTGCTCTCGCGATTTGGGAGAAGGCTGACCTGCACGTCGTCTACGCCTGGAATGCTTTCGGCGAGGGACCACTGAGCGGCCATACAGGCTTGCGCCGCAAAGAACTTGACAGCTATATCGCCGATCAGAGGAAGCGCTACCGGGACCGGATGCACGACTTCCTGGGCGGACTGAACGTGGAGTTGTCGTCAGGATTGATCCACATTGTGAAAGGCGATCCCGCCGTCGTGATCCCACGTATCGTCAAGCAAAAGAACATTGACCTCGTGGTGATGGGCACCGTCGCCCGCTCCGGCATCTCGGGCCTTCTTATCGGCAACACAGCCGAGAAAGTCGTCAGCAAGCTGGAAGCCTCGTTGCTCGCCCTCAAGCCGGACGGCTTCGTGTCGCCCGTCGTACTCGATTAACGAGCCCGGGGGCAGCAGGTCGGACCGCTAACTGGCGTGCGCCGATCGGCTCGACTGTCAGACGGTGAGACCTGCGGGCTCGGCCTAGAGTGGCCGCACGTTTTCGCTGATGTAGCGCTGCAGTTCCGATTCGCCCGGCCCGACGTAGTGGTAATACTCGGCGTATTCGAGGCCGTGCTGCTGCCCTCGGATGCGGTCCCGGTTCAGAGCGAAGCGTTTCGTGTATTCGCGGTCCGCCGTCTCGTCATCGTCGCCCAGCAGCGGCAGTTTCTTGCCTTCAGCCGCGAGGCGGCGGCGCAACGCGGCTCCGCGGTTGCCCGACGGACCTTGTGTGACGTTCGCCGTGTTAGCGTGGGCCTTTTCGTCGATGAAGTCCGAGATGTCGACGACGCGATTGACGAGTTGCGGCCCGCGGGCGAAATAGTACGCCTCGTTGGGGCCATGTGGTTCGAGCCCGACCTTGAAGTGCTCGGGGTAGTCCCACTCTGACTTCGACATCCAGTACGCTGCTTCGACGGCGCGGGCCGTGATGTAGTGGTCGGGGTTGCGCTCGTAGAGACCCGACGGATCGTACACAAACACCGTGTCGATCTTATAGGCGCGGAACAGGAAGATCAGCCGGGCGCGCATCTCGATGATCGGCCAGGCGTCCATGTTGTGATTCGGATAGTTGAGGAAGAGCGATTCTTTGAGGCGCAGCCGGCGGCCGACCTCGATCGTGTCCTCTTCATTGGCCTTCACGATCTGGCCGTGGGTGGCGTCGCCGCGGCGCGTCTGATCGAGATCAGAGTTCAAATTGCCCGCCATCGAGTCGTTGGACATCGTGATGAGGATGCCCTCATAGCCCTCGTCGATGAGTTTGAGGATGGCCCCCCCGGCGAAGATCGGGATGTCGTCGCAGTGCGGCTGGATGGCGGCCAGCATCTTGCCCTTGTGGGGCTTGCCCGAGACGCGCCGCTCAATCGTGGTTTCCACCTCGTACGAGGTGCCGTCCTCCCCATCGCTCGGGCGTTCCCGCTGCGCTTGTGGGGGGGGGGCGGCGGCCAATCCGCTGCCTAAAGAACTGGAAAGGAAATCGCGTCGTTGCATAACGAGCCATTGTAGCGGCTCGCATTCGCTGAGTGTGCTCTCCGGGGGGCTGCGGGCGTGGCTGGTTTGATTGCCTTGGTTGAGGTCTTGGCGGCCAAACCCGTCACTGGCGTTCTGGGCTCGGAGGGTGCTGGGCCGAAAGGGCTGAGGCCATAAGGCAGCGTCGCGGTCGAGATCAGGCAGGGAGACGTGCCTGATCTCAGGCCTTTATAGAAACCGCACAACCAAGTAACAAGCCGGCAGCGAGAACAACAGTCCGTCCATGCGGTCGAGCATTCCGCCGTGGCCCGGTAACATGCCGCCGCTATCTTTCACGGCGGCACCGCGCTTCAAGGCGGACTCCGCCAAATCGCCAAACTGCGCCGCCACATTCACCCAGATAGACAGCAACACCGCAACCCATAGCGCCACGCCGTTCGGCTGGAAATAGTAAAGGTAACCCGCTCCCACAATCGCCGCCACCGCCAGCGACGCGACCGCGCCGGCCCAAGTCTTATTCGGACTAATCATCGGCGCCATCTTCCGCCGGCCGAAGGCGCGCCCGCAGTACATAGCCGCTGAGTCCCCCACCCAGTTCAGAAGCAGCACAAAGAACAACCAGTGAGGGTCAACCAGGTGTAGCTCACGCCCCAGGGCGAACGGCCCGGCAATGTAAACGACACCGAACAGCGTCGAGGCGACGTCGCCCAGCGCGCCACTGAAGTCGCGGCGCAACAGCGTCAACAGCAGCAACGCCACCACCACTAGAACCAGCAATGCCGTCTCCGGCACGCCACGCGCGAAAATCCACACAGCGCCCGCCCCGTATCCGGCCACTCGAAATGGACGGAAGCTCAGCTTCTCAGCCAGCGAGAAATACTCGCGCAGGCAAAGCAGCGCCACGAGAACGAGAGCCGCCCACGTAACCAACAGCGGCAGATAGAAATTACAGGCTAAAGCAAGTGGAATGAGGAGAAGGGCCGTCAGGACCCGTTTCATGCGGATCTATTGCCGCAGCGACGATGCCGGCAGATCGTCGGAATCGGGTTCGCCGGCGGTCGGGGCGCTGCTAACACCCACCAACTCGCAGGGTGGTTCGGAGGATTCCGTCTTGTCACCCAGCCCCCCGTAGCGCCGCTCCCTTTTTTGATAGTCCAGCAAGGCCTCGAGTAAATCCACGGCTCGGAAGTCAGGCCAAAGCTGTTCGGTAACGAAGATCTCGGCATAGGCAATCTGCCAGAGAAGAAAATTACTGACCCGCATCTCGCCCGACGTTCGAATCAGCAAATCCGGATCGGGCAGGCCCGACGTGTACAGATGTTCGCTCAGCATCTGTTCATTGACGTGAAACTCGCCATCGACCTTGCGCGCCTGCGCCAGGATGCTATTGACGGCGTCAACGATCTCCGCCCGGCCGCCGTAGTTCAACGCTACGCTGAGCCGCAACCCCGAGTTCGCGGCTGTCTCGACCATCGCGATATCAAGGTCATCCTGCACGGCCCGCGGCAACGCATCGACGCGCCCGATTATCTGGAAGCGCACACCGTTGCGTTTTAACTCCGGCAGCTCGCGATGCAGATAGTGCCGCAGCAGCCCCCACAACGTTTCGACTTCACTGCGGGGCCGCTTCCAGTTCTCAACCGAAAACGCATAGAGCGTAAGGGCCTTGATCTCCAAGCGGCAGCACGTTTCAATGATCTCGCGAACCGATATCACACCGGCGCGGTGGCCCGCGACACGAGGCAGATGGCGCGCCCGAGCCCAGCGCCCGTTGCCATCCATGATGACAGCGATATGCCGAGGAAAGGTGCCCGGATCAAGCAAGGAAGCCAGCCGGGCTTCCTCGCTTCCCGGCTTGGTCCATTCGAGGAAATCCTTCATTTCAGTAGGGACACTCTATCGTACAACGCGCCCCGAGGCGCAGTCCAGGAAGCCTACAATGGATTGGCGCTCCACAACGTCAATCCCGCCACGGCCACCGACAACCCGATCATCACCACGACCGTTGAATAGGCCACAACGTTGTAAAACGTCGAATTTACCCACTCCCCCATCAAGTCGCGCCGGTTCACAAGGCGCAGTATCAGAATCATGATGACCGGCAGCAGGATCCCGTTTAGCACCTGAGACAGCAGAATCATCCGCACCAGCGGGAAGTTTGGCCAAAGCACCAGCCCCGCCCCGACTACGATCAGCAATGTGTAGAGCCAATAGAAGATCCGGGCATCTTCAAAGCGATGGTTCACGCCCGACTCAAACCCCAATCCCTCACAAACCGAGTAGGCCGTCGACAACGGTAGGATGCTCGCCGCCAGCAGCGACGCGTTGAATAATCCGCCGGCAAACAGATAGTACGCATAGTCTCCCAGCGGCTGCAGCGCGAGCGCCGCTTCCGCCGCGTCATGAATCTCGCGCGGCTGCACCGACCAGATCGCCCCCGCCGCGCAAACAATAATGAAAAACTTGATGAACGCCATCGCTACGCAGCCCACAATCACCTCGGCCCGCGATTCGGCGAACTGTTTTACGTCGATGCCCTTCTCGACAATCGCCGCTTGCAGATAAAACTGCATCCAAGGCGCCACCGATGTTCCAACAAGACCGACCAGAATCGCCAGATAAGGGCCGTCAAAATACACCACCGGGATGACGCTGCTCTCGATCGCCTGCTCCCAGTCCGGCTCCACAAGAATCGCCGAGATCACATACGCCACGTAGAACAGACTCGAAACGAGAAAGATCTTCTCAACGCTACGGTACGTGCCTTTCACAACCAGCAGCCAGACAACGGCCGCGCCCACCGGCACCGAAATATAGCGGCTCACGCCGAACAGCTCAACCGATCCCGCGATCCCGGCGAAGTTCGCCGTGACGTTGGTCATGTTGACAACCAGCAGAGCCGCCATCACCAGGAACGTCGTCCGCAATCCAAACTCCTCGCGGATCAAGTCCGACAAGCCCTTGCCCGTTACCGCGCCCATCCGCGAGCACATCACCTGCGTGATCACGAGGATCAGCGTCACCGGAATCATCGTCCACAGCGGGTTGTAGCCGAATCGCGCCCCGGCTTCCGAATACGTGAAGATCCCGCCGGCGTCGTTGTCAACGACCGCCGTGATGAAACCCGGCCCCAGTACGGCGAGGAATAGTAATAAGCGGGTGCGTAAGCGTCCGAACATGGAAACAGCCAAATAAGTAGAAGCGCCGCGGGATTAGTCGTCAGGTGTAAGCACGCTGATTACGTCGTCCGCCGTAATCACACCGCACAGCTCGTTGTCCTCATTCACCACCGGCAGAGCGAAAAGGTTGTACTTGTCGAAGATCTCAACCACCCGATCACGGTCCTCATCCACATGCACCTTGAGAGTTTCCTCGAAGGCCAGTTCCTTCAGCGGCGCGTCGTTGGGCGCGGTCAGCAGCCGTCCGACCGCGACCGAGGCCACCAGGCGTTGCTGTTTGTCGATCAAGAACACGTGGGTGAGCGACTTCAGCAGGTGCTCACTGCCCCGCAACGCTTCGATAGCGTCCCGCACTCGGGCGTCCTCATTCACAGCGGCGTACTGCGAGTTCATCAAACCACCGGCTGTATCACCTTCGTATTCGAGCAGCTCTTCGACTTCAGCGGCCGGGGCCTGCTCCATATCCTTGAGGATCCCGCGGCTCATCGCTTCCTCGAGTCTCTCGAGAATGTCCGCCGCCTGGTCCGGCTCCATCTCCTCGACGATGTCCGCGGCGCGCGACTTGTCGAGCGAGTTGAGAATGCTGATCTGGATCTTCGAATCCACCTCGGTCAGCGTCTCGGCGGCCACGGTGTCGTCCAGCGTTTCAAAGAGCGCTTCACGCTCGGCCGGCCCGAGTTCCTCCACGATATCCGCCAGATCGGCAGGGTGTAGCTTGCCCAAGCGGTCGTGCGAAATCCGCAGCCTAAGCCGCCTGCGCGCATCCGGCTCAACGATATTGCAATACTGCCAGGGGATCGAATTCGGAGTGATCTTCCGCTGCACCTGACGAATCAGCCTGTTGGGGAGGATACCTTCCATCAGCCGCCGGAACGCCCCTTGCAGGCCGACGCCAACCTCATGCACCCAAAGCTCGTCCCGCGCCGCCACGTGCTCGATCCGCAACGCAAGGTCATTCACGCGAACGACCTTGCGGCCGTTTACGTCAACAATCTGCTGGTCGAGCAGATCCTTCGACAGTAACAGCAGGTTTTCGTCTGGATAGTAGGGTACAAAACGGTCATCCGAGAGCCGGATGCCTTCAAGCGAGATCGATTCGACCTCGTCGTAACGCACCATGAAGTGTGAGCGCCGCCCGACGAGGAAATGCGAGACGCGCGTCGGGTGTTCGCTGGGCTTTAAGGCCACTTCCCAGACCCGTCCGACCCGCTGCCCGTTGGGCGCAAAGACGCTCATTCCTGTCAACTCGGTGAGATACAGGATGCGGTCCACGCCGCTGGGAACGGTGGCCATCGTCGATTCCAATAAGCGCCGCCCGCGGCCGACCTTGCGGTCCGTCGCGCGCCACTTTACTGCTCAAGCTAGTACTGGCTGGGTCGTCTAGCATAGACGTGATGTAGCCGAGTTTATTACCCTCCCGAGAGCTTGCTGTGAGCCGTAACCGCTAAGACGACTCACACCCACCCCGGCTACCCCCTAACTATGCCTCACCGCCCCGCAGCGGCGCAAGGTAGCCTGCGACAGCCAAGGTAAACAGCGCCATTCGGCCCACCGTATTCCGGAACCCAACGTAGAGCAGTACACAGGCTTCGAGAACGGGAGGAACCGCGTACGCTAGTAAGTGGTCCGACTTCCACCCGATCCGCACTCTCACGACTTTTAAGGCGTTCCACAGGGCGCCGTCGGGCAACAGCGACCATATGCCTGCTTGTCGCACTCGATCTCATGAAGGTCCAAGGCCCGCCGCCGAACCCCGGCGCACCTGTAGTTAATGCCGTCCGGGCCGAAAATACAGTCATCTCTTTTAGTTTCAGTAGCTTGGGGGCAGGATTCGCTCAACCGCCCTCAGATGCCGTTTAGGTTACAAAATCGCCGTACAACACCGATTTTGCGCAGTTCAGCCTTTTCCATTAGGCCTTCCTAGGACAGTTGTCTAAGCTAACTGCGTCGGCGTGGTGTATCCGTTTGGTGCGAGTGATTCCTCAGGTTGGGGTCTCACGAAGCGCACAGACCCTCAAACGGCCGCGTCGAGACGAAGAAGAACAGACAGGAGCCCCCGTATGCAAAGACCCATTAAGTACGTCGAAAAAGGCCTCACCAAAGCGGCGACCGGGATGTGGAACGCCGTACAGTACTTCAACGACAAGAAGGCGCCCAACCCCTCGTTCACCCCCGATTGGTCGGAGAAACCCATGCTGAAGACATGGGAAAAGTCGAAACCTCCGCTGGGCTGGCCACGGCAGACCGATTCACTCTGCCCGACCTGCGTGCGGGAAGCGCGTGAAGCGATCCTCAACGGCGAAGTGGACTACAACATTCTGAAGTCCCAGAAGGTGGGCGAGATCAAGGCCACCATCATCGAGCGGGACAACGAGATCTGGATGATCAAGGATTGTCCGACACACGGCCGCATCGAAGATCTGATGGCGATTGACGCGAAGTTCCTTGAGCACATCGAGTCGAACTTCCCGGGCCGCGACATCCGCGCGCACAACGATAAAGATCTGCACAATCATGGCAGCAGCACGGTCAAGTTTGGCCGCGGCTCGGTACTCACCGTTGACCTGACGAACCGCTGCAACATGATGTGTGACCCCTGCTTCATGGACGCCAATCAGGTTGGATTCGTCCACGAGCTGGAGTGGGAGGAAATCAAGACCGTTCTCGACAACGCGATGCAGATCAAGCCGCGCCGGCAAATGTCGGTGCAGTTCTCGGGCGGCGAGCCGACCATGTCGCCCTACTTCATCAAGGCCGTTCAGTATGCGCGGCAGCTGGGCTTCAATTCGGTGCAGGCAGCGACCAACGGCATCGAGTTCGCGAAGAGCAAGGAATTCGCCGAGATGGCGGCGGACGCCGGTTTGCGTTATGCCTACCTGCAGTTCGACGGCGTTGGCAATGAGCCGAACTCGCACCGCAAGGTCGGCAACCTGTTCGACGTCAAGCTGAAGGCCATCGAAAATATGCACTCGGCAGGCACCGAGATCATTCTCGTTACGACGCTGGTCAACAACGTCAACAACGAGGAAGTTGGCCCGATCATCCGTTTCGCGATGGACAACCCCGGTAAGGTCGCCTTCATCGCGTTCCAGCCGGTGTCGTTCACGGGCCGGGACGAAGAGATCACCGAAGAACGCCGCTTGCGGCAACGCTACACTCTTTCGCATCTCGCGCGCGACGTTCAGGAGCAAGTCGGAATCACCGAGCCGAACCGCGACTGGTTCCCGATCTCGGTCATGGCATCGTTCGCCGACGCGGCGGATGTGGCGCATGGCCCGCAGGCGACGTGGGGCCAAGTGAGTTGCGGCTGCCACCCGAACTGCGGAGTCGGTACGGCGCTGATGATCAACAAAGAGACCAAAGAGATGGCGCCGGTCGCGGAGTTCATCAACGTCCCGCAATTCGTGCAGGACATTCGCAAGATCACCGACAGCGCCCGCTCGTCGAAGATGACCAACTTCCAGATGGGGTTGGCCTTGCTGAAGAACTACCGCCCCGAGAAGGCGCCCGCGTCGTTTAGCCTGTTCTCGCTGCTCACCAAGTTTGACAAGTCGTTCGGACTGTCGGGCAAGAACTACGGCAAAGGAGTTGCCCGCCGTAACGATCCATGGAACTTCCTGTTCGTGGCCGGCATGTGGTTCCAAGACCTGTTCAACTACGACTTCCGCCGTACCGAGATGTGCATCATCCCTTACGGCACGCAAGAGGGTGAGATTTCCTTCTGCGCGTACAACACGGGGATCGGCTGGCGGAACATCATCGAGAAGATGCACATGACGGCCACGCTCAGCGAGTGGTACGACGAGCACGGCCGCCACAAGATCTACGCCGGTGGCAAGAAGGTCGAAGAGGTCAAGGTGGGTGGCTACCTCTCGATCGACGAAAAGGATGCGGCCCGCGGTGCGCAGGCCTACGAGGGTCCGGCGAACGCGCGTGAAGAGAAGATCATGGAACGTGATCGTAAGTTGGCCGAAGCGCAGGCCAACGGTGAGATCCCGAGCTCAGTGTCGAAGAAGAAGATCCTGACGCAAGACGAGCAGGAGCGGTTGATGAAGATGTATCGCGAGCAGGTTCTCAAAGAGCCACCGAAGCCGAGTCTGATTCAGATCGGCGGTATGGGCAACGGCGCCGCCAAACCTGCCGCTCAAGAGTTGGTGGGGACAAGCGGAGACTAGTAAAGCACGCAGCTTTCGTCTCTGGTTTCAACAAAGCCCGCTCCCTCGAGGGAGCGGGCTTTTTGTTGGTGCGCCGAGCGTGCTTGACAGCTTGAGCGTGGAAGCTCCTCGGACAACCTGAGGGAGGCGCCGATTCGTTGCTTCCTAGCGGCAATCCGCCGATCAGGTTCTAGGCTAGCCTGCCTTGCGGCTACCCTTGCGAGTGGCGCGGGGCTTAATCGTGGCGGCTGCTTGCGCGACGGCCTGGGTCGCCTTGGCGGGCGCCTTCTTGGCCGGGCTGGCCCGCAGGCTTTTCTGGAGCGCCTCCATCAGGTCGATGACGGGGGCGAGGCGGGGACTCTCGGTGGCCGTGGTTTCTTCGCCGGCACGCTTCTGCTCGATGAGTTTGCGGGTCACGGATCACAGGAATTGAAAGCCTTCTCACGGTGTACAGCATTTCGTGGTAGAAATGTTTTGAGCTACGAGATGGCCGCGTTCGCGGGCTGGAATCGGCCCCAGTAAAAGGGGAGGAATAATTCTGGCTGCCGGTATCGCGTGCTATCATCTCCCTCGATCGGTGAACGGAAGGATTACGTAAATGAAAAGACGCATATTTCTCTATCAGACGCTGGGCGCCATGGGGTTGAGCGCGGCCTGTTCGGGGCCGGAGCCGGAGATGGAACCGGCCGCCGCTTTGCTTGATGAAGTGAAGCTCGATGCGGCCTCGGCGCATATTCAGAAGTGGGTGGATGAGGGCACGCTTCGCGCCGCGAGTTTGACGGTCAGGCGTGGCGGTGCCGGCGTCGCGCAAGGTTTCGGCGAAGCGAAGGACCCGAACACGATCTTTCTGCTGGCGTCGATCACGAAGCCGATGACGGCGGTTGGGATGATGGTGCTGGCGGACAGGGGCGAGTTGAAACTCGAGGACCCGGTCCACAAGTTTATCCCCGAGTTCAGCGAAGGCGACCGCAAAGACATCACGATCAAGGACATCCTCTCGCACACCTCGGGCCTGCCGGATCAACTGCCCGAAAACGTCGAGTTGCGGAAGCGCCTGGCGCCCCTTGAGGAGTTCGTTCAACTCGCGATCAAGACGCCGCTGCTGTTCAAGCCCGGGACAGAGATGAAATACCAGAGCATGGGTTTGCTGCTGGCGTCGGAAGTGGCGCAGCGGATCACGAAGATGCCGTTCCGAGATTTTCTGAAGGAAGTTGTGTTTTCGCCACTGGGGATGAACCACACGGCGCTGGGTGTTGGTGACTTCAAGATTGCGGAGACGGCGCAGAGCCAAGTGGATCAATCTCCGGCGCTGTATGGCGGTGGTGACAACAGCAGTTGGGATTGGAATAGTCAGTATTGGCGCGACCTGGGAGCCCCGTGGGGCGGGGCGCATTCGACGGGCGCGGATCTGACCAAATTATTGGATTATTTTCTCGATCCGGATGAGCGCGTACTTAAGCCCGCCACGGCACAGTCGATGATCGTCAATCACAACCAGGGGTTGAGTAAGCCTTGGGGCATCGGGTTCGCGGTCGAGCCGGGATCATTCGCCAAGGGTTGCTCGGACCGCACGTACGGGCACTCGGGCGCGACAGGGACGCTTTTCTGGGCGGACCCGGCGACGAAGCTCACGTTCGTGATGCTGACGACGTTGCCGTCGAATGTCTCGCAGGAACCTCTGATCAAGCCAGTGTCGAATTTGGTATCGGAAGCGGTCGCGGTGAACGTTTGATCGCCGCTGCCGCTAGGACTTTTTTTCCGTGGCTCGACGGATAGTCGCGCTACCCATCCATGCCGATGTTGATCGAACGCGCTGAGCGGTACTTTGAGTTCGCCGCGCTGGGTACGAACTGGCGGACGGAGATTCTGGCCGGCGTGACGACGTTTCTGACGATGTCGTACATCGTCTTCGTCAATCCCTCAATCTTGCGCGAAGCGGGAATGCCGGTGACGGGCGTCGGCGTGGCGACCTGTGCCGCGGCCGGCCTGGGCAGCCTGCTAATGGGCCTGGTGGCCCGCTACCCGATCGCCTTGGCGCCCGGGATGGGCATCAATGCCTACTTTACGTATACGGTCGTGCTTGGCATGGGCGTGCCCTGGCAGACGGCGCTGGGCGCGGTATTTGTGTCGGGGATTCTGTTCCTTCTGCTAACCGCGGCCGGAGTGCAGCAGGCGATTGTGCGGGCAATCCCAGCGGGTCTCCACGCTGCCGTAGCGGCGGGGATCGGGCTGTTCTTGGCACTGATCGGGATGCAGAATGCCGGGATCATCGTGGCGCACGACGTAACGATGGTGACCCTGGGGGACCTGACACGTCCATCAACGCTGCTTGCGCTGCTGGGCGTGGTGCTGATCGGAGCTCTGACGGCCTGGGGCGTGAAGGCGGCGATGGTGATCGGGATACTGGTGACGACAATCGCGGGGATTCCGCTGGGGCTGGTGCAGTGGAGCCCCGGCACGTACCGCTGGGGCGAGATCTCGGCGACGGCCTTCGAGCTCGATATAGGCGGGGCGCTCAGCTTGGGATTGCTCGAGATCGTTTTCGTGTTCTGGTTTGTCGACCTGTTCGACAACGTGGGAACGCTGGTCGCTGTTGGCAAGAAGGCGCGGCTGTTTAAGAGTGAGATGCGCATTCCGCGGCTGGGCCGTATTCTCTTCGCGGATGGAGTGGCAAGCACGGCGGGCGCGCTGTTCGGTACTTCGACGGTTGTCAGCTACATCGAAAGCGCGGCGGGCGTGGCGGCCGGCGGCCGGTCCGGGTTCACGGCGGTTGTTGTCGGCGTTCTCTTCCTGCTTTCCCTGGCGATCACGCCGCTGATCGGCGTGATCCCGACGGCGGCAACGGCGCCGGCGCTGATCGTGGTGGGGTCGCTGATGCTGTCGGCCGTGCGCGAGATCGAATGGGACGATCCGACGATTGGCATTCCGGCGTTTCTCACGCTGACGACGATTCCTCTTAGCTACAGCATCGCCAGCGGGTTGGCGATCGGATTCATCGCGTATACGCTGCTCAAGGTGTTGCACGGGGAGTACCGGAAAATTAGTTGGCTGGTGTACCTGCTGACCGGCCTGTTTCTGCTGCGGTTTGCCTACCTAGGCTCGACGGGGTAGCGGGCGATCTTGGAGTCACCCGCCGGCAGGCCCGGCTCGGTGGCCTATGCGGATCGCACCGAGCGTCGCGGTCGCTGGCAGTAGATGGGTGACTCGCCTGTCAGGTCTAACACCTTCATCAATGTATACATTAAACATTAGTGCAATACACTCAGATATTAGTATAAAACATCTATAATATTGATAACAAACAAGATATAGTTCCAATCTTGACTTGACAATGTAATGCTAATATTATATTATTGAGTTGAAGTTATGATATTCACTCCAGGAGGGATTGAGATGAGTTTAGTTCGATTCACACCCCGTTCGTTGAACCCTTGGTTCGGCGACAACGATCGTTGGTTGGAAGACTTTTTCGGCGCGCCGAAGGCTGCGGTTTCGAAGGGTAGAGGACCGTTTTACCCCAGCGTGGACATTGCCGAGGATGCCACGAAGATCGTTCTGAAGACGGATTTGCCGGGCGTCGAGGAGAAAGACATCAAGGTGACCGTCGAGGACGGGACGTTGACGGTGAGTGGCGAGCGGAAGTTTGAGAAGGAGACGACCAAAGAGCACTTCCACCGTGTTGAGCGGCGCTTCGGCTCGTTCACGCGCAGCTTCGCGCTTCCGGAGAACGTTGACGCTGATCAGGTTTCGGCCAGCTACAAGAAGGGCGTCCTCGAAGTGACGCTGCCGAAGACCGAGTCCAAGGAAAAGAAAGTGAAGGTGGTGAGCGTGAACTGATTCACGCCGCCGACAACTGCATGACAAGGAGGAAACGATGAGCCTGATTCAATACACACACCGTGGAATGACACCGTGGTTTGACGACCTTGACCGATACTTCGATGAGGCCTTTGTCCCGACGCGCAGTCAGCCGAGGGAGGGTGCCTGGGCGCCAAGAGTCGATATCAGCGAGGACGACGGAAAGATCGTCCTGAGGGCTGATCTGCCGGATGTCGATGAGAAGGACGTGTCGGTGAAGGTGGAAGACAGCGTCCTAACTCTGGCCGGGGAACGTAAGTTCGTGAAGGAAACCGACGACGAAAACTTTCACCGGGTCGAACGAACCTACGGCTCGTTTACCCGCAGCTTCACGCTTCCCGAAACGGTTGACACCGACAAGATCTCGGCGAAGTACGACAACGGAGTGCTGCACATCAGCATCCCGAAGGTTGAAACCAAGGCGAAGGCGGCGAAGGTCATCAAGATCAATTGATGCGTGCCGGCGGGG
>JAQBUE010000269.1 GCA_027624045.1 Acidobacteriota bacterium | reverse complement strand
AACGCCAAACCAGATAACCGCACGGCGCGCCCTCGACCAACCCCGGTGCCGCCTTCACCGGACGCTTACGGTTCGCAAACCATCCGTCGCCTACCCGCGTGTAGAAGTTGGGATCGGATGCCAGGTGCGGCGAGTCGCGATAGAGATCGCGGAGTTCGCGCGAGAAGTGGCTGCCGGTATTCCGCTTGGAGACGAACTCCCGCTGCCATTCCTCGCCGCGAAGGACGTGCGGGGCAGCACGGATGAAAAGGTCGATCAGCCAGCGGTAGGCGTCCTTCGCGGTCGGAAAGTATTGCTCCTCGCCTCTGAACATCGCGGTCGTCGGCGTGGCCCCTCCCGATTTCCGACGCCCTCCGCGCCATTGCGGAAACCGCTCATCCAATATCCGCTCAACGATGCGAACATGCGGTTCCGCGCCTTTCTTCATTGCGTTGGAACGTATCGTCTCTAAGTCGGCTCTCGTTCGGCCGGGCGCGGTCGCCATCGCCTTGAATTTGTCGAGGTCCATGATCCGTATCCCCTCGCTTATTAGGTGCAGTCGCATCCGGTCCAAGCCCACCGAACAGGAAAGTTACTGCGGAGCCGGGAAAGAATCGAGACGTCTACATATCGTCTGATACACGTCCTGCTTCCGCCTTTCGCAACGTAAAATTGCCTCGGCGGTAGCGCACCGCTAACATCGGCGGCAATGAAATGAGGGGGCGCCGGTGACCAACGGGGAAATCGAAAAACGACTCTGGGCAGCGGCCGATCAGCTGTGGGCCAACTCGGGCCTGCGGCCCGCCGACTTCTCCACACCCGTCCTTGGCCTGATCTTCCTACGATACGCGGAGAAGCGCTTCGCCGAAGTCGAGGCCCGCATCGGCCCCGTCGGCTCGGGCACACGGCACACCGTCGGCAAGGAGGACTATCAGGCCGAAGGCGTCATCTTTCTGCCGCCGGAGGCGCGCTTTTCGCACCTCCAGTCGCTCCCCGAGAGCGGGAACATCGGCCGCGCCCTCAGCGAGGCCATGCAGGCCATCGAGGACGAAAACCCGGACCTCGCGGGCGTGCTGCCGCACACTTACACGCAGATCGAGAACACGATCCTGATCGAGCTGATCAGGCTCCTCGGTCCCGTCGAGATCGAAGGCGACGCGTTCGGAAAGGTCTACGAGTACTTCCTCGGCAACTTCGCGACGCGCGAGGGCCTGAAGGGCGGCGTCTTCTACACGCCGATCAGCATCGTCCGCCTGATCGTCGAGATCAACATCGCGTTCCGCTTCACGCCCTTCGGTCGAACTCCCGCCGGCCCATTCGTGATAGAGATCGGCCGTGTTCCAACCCAGCTCCGCGAACAGCTCGATGGCCGGTTGCTGGACGAGTCCGTCCTCCTAAAACCCTTTCGCGACCTCTTGGGGGGTCTGCGTGTAGACGGGTTCGGCCGGGGGGGCATCCTCGGGAGGGAAGGGGCCGGGGATCAACAGAAATCCTCCCCTCTTGCGTAGCAGTTGTAGGTTTCAATCGTTTCATTGAGCTTGCGTTGCAGCTCGTTCGACTGGTCCTCTACCTCCTCAAGTCGGCATGCTATATAGGTCCGAATTCGCCGTTGGTAGCTTTCGATCTCGGTCCGGCAAAGATCGAACATGAACTGCTCGCGAGACAAACTGAGGGTGTCAACGCAGGAGGGTCGAATTGGTTCGGAGCAAAATCCCCATGCTGCCGAGATACCGAATGTCGGTATCACAAGCTGACCCGCAAGAACTGCGGTGAATATGAGGGGAGCGGGCCTCACTCTGCCGCGGCCTCGTCCCGTTCGTCGTTCCAGTCGTCCGAATTCAACGCCTTCACTCGCCGCCGGAAAGTTCGGTCGAACCGCTCCAGCATGTCTGCCATCCATGCGTGCTGGTTCGGCCAGTCGTTCACGTCTGCGGGATCGGTGTTTTCCTTGTAGATCGCGATACGGCTACCCTTGCGTTCTGGCAACTCCTGCCAGTCCAGCGGGAGGCCCATCTCCGCTTCGATGTCGCTCTGTTCGCGAGCAAGCAGATGGAAGTACGCCTTCGCACTTTCATCGCCTATGTAGAGTTCCACGCCAATCCGGCGGTCTTTCGTGTTCAGACTGGTGCTGAGCCAGAAGCCTGTCCTGCCGATGCCGTAACTGGCCCAACTGTCTTTCGACGGCTTCTGAGGACGGTTGCCGGAGTTTGCCCCGATCAGGTGGTCCCGAAACGCGCTCCAGTAGCGGAGGTAATTGGCCTGCGTCTCGGTGAGGGTTTCGTCCTCAAGTCTACGCGACGCCTGCGCGACGGACCGCGACCAGTCGTTAGGTTTCGACACAGGGTTGAACTTGGGCGCTGCTAGACTGTCCCCAATCCGCCACAGCTCGACTTCCAGCCCGAAGAAGCGAAACCGTTCATCGGTAATATCGTTGAGCCAGTCCAGCGTTGCGCGGTGCTCCTCGGTAAACTGCGACGATATCCAAACGATGGTGACGGCCTGTAGACCTGCCGCATAGGTTAACAGCTGGCCAAGGTGGATATGATCGGTTCGCTCCAGCTGGTTCTCGATCAGGACCCAATCGTTCGTTGCCGTGTCCTTACACAGGATATCCGCCCGGAAGGGGCCGACGTTCTTCTCCTGAGCCTCAAGCTCCAGCTCGATGCCAACGGTCTCGCCGAGGATTGCGAGATTGTCTTCCTGCGCGAGCCAAGGGGTGAAGTGCTGCGCTTCGGTTTCCCAAATGGCGCGGAGGTCGACGCGTTCAAGTCTTCCGAGAGTTGCCATGTCGGTTCGCCCCCACTGTAGCTTCTGGCTAGGTCGCCGGCTTCGCCTGCGCCAGATGACGCTTCAGATCGTTTGTGATTTCGAGCGAAGCCAAGGGTAGGCAGTAGGGCCGGCCATCGACCTCCACCGTTCCCCGCTGAGCGAGGATAGTACGCTTGTCGGGAACCGTTGTGAGGGACACGTTATAGACCGGTCGCCAATGATCGACGCGCCCGCCCCACTCGTCCACGCGGCCATCCAGAGGCCGCCAGACGGGGAGAAACCGGTTTTGAAACTCGATGTACCCGGTTTCGATACCCGAGGCTTCATCGGCCTTGATGTCCTGGACGCCCCGGGTGTATTTGGCCGTCCCCATATCTATGCGCTGGTTTCGAATACCCATCGGGACGCCCCTGTTCGTTTGTATCACGCAGCCACACTGGCGGCAGGCTCCGCGTCGAGGTCGGCCGCGTCGATCTCGCCCGAGATGAGCTTCGGAAGGAGGGCATTGCGTTGAGTGCGGAGGTTCGCGTTCATACTTTCAAGTATGAACCTTTGATCGAGCATAGGGACCGCGTGTTTGTTGAAATCATTGAGTAGCGGTTCTGGCGCGACCGTCAGCTTTATCCGGTTCAGATTGCCTTGAGTGATCTTTGGTTGCGCCGCTCCTGTGATGTGCCCAGAGATCGGATAACGCGAAAGCGCAAGGTACAAGTGTGCCAAGGAAAGAGGCGGCATTGCCTGAAGTATGTGAGTGTGATTGTTCGCCCAAAATTTTCCCCGCACGAGTTGCAAAACGGGAAAACCTTCAGGAGTAACAACGCTTCCATCTTCGGCGATAAGAAGATAGTCACCGTCAAAAATGTAATCGTTCACGTAGTCGAAAATCTTGGCCGCGCCATAGTACGGGTACAGGCGGACGATGTTTGCGAGGAACTCGATCTGCTGCGGTGTGAAGTCGCGGTGCGCCCGGTCGAGCTGGCGGTATACGTTGCGGGCGTCGACGAACAGGACGGTGTCCCCGCGCGCTGCCCGCTTGCCGCGGTCGAGAAACCACAACGTGCAGGGCAGCGTGGCATAATCGCCCGTGCGCAGACTGGTCCAGATTTAGGCCTTGCCGAAAAATTGTTTCAGGTCTTTTGGGATGCGGACACGGTAATAGAAGACGTTCTTGCGCTTCGCCAGCCCCATGATTTTGGCCATGTCTTCCATATCCGTGTGTAACACCAATGTGTAGCAGACGGAATAAGGAACGATGTTTTTTCAGGGGGTTGGCGGAAAACTGCCGCCCGAAAGTGGAGTGGTGGAGCCGAGGGGAATCGAACCCCTGACCTCAGCATTGCGAACGCTGCGCTCTCCCAACTGAGCTACGGCCCCACGGTGCCCGCACCCCCTTGGGTCCGGGCGCGCGGATAATGTGTATCGAGGGGGGTTCTGTCAAGCATTCGGAAACGAATTGCGGCGAGAATTCCATCTGCCCGGCCGGTGCGTCACGGCGCCGTTCAAGTGCTCCGCAAGCCTTTGCCGGCGCGGAGCTCACGCTATTCCGGGCCATGTGGGCGCTTGCACCCGACTCGGGCGCTCGTTAGGCTGCGGCAACCTGTTCACAGCGCGGAAAATCGATGCAACTCGTCGCAACCCTGTTCTGGATTTTGCAGCAAATCCTGTCCCTCTACATGTGGTGTTTCGTTATTTCCGCGGTTCTCAGCTGGCTGGTCGCGTTCAACGTGATCAATTCGAACAACCGCTTCATTTACACCGTCGGCGACGTTCTTTACCGGCTGACCGAGCCGTTGCTGCGGCCGATCCGCAATATCCTGCCCAATTTCGGCGGCATCGACTTTTCGCCGCTGATCGCGATTTTCGGAATCATCCTCATAAAGGACGGCGTTCTGCGCCAGCTATTTGTCTGGATCGCCGCCTGACGGCGCGGCATGACGGGGCCGGTGACCGTCGCTCCGGGCGGCGTTCGGGTGGCCATCCGCGTCAGCCCGCGCGCGTCGCGCAACACGGTTGCCGGGCTTGCGGTGGAGGCCGACGGCAGCGTCTCGCTGCTGGTTCGGGTCACCGCGCCGCCGGAAGACGGCAAGGCCAACGCGGCTGTCCTGAAACTCCTGGCGCGAACATGGAAACTGCCGAAATCGGCGCTCGGAATCGCTTCCGGCGCAGGCTCGCGGCGCAAGACGATATCGGTCGCCGGCGACCCGGCTGCGCGCGCCGTGCAGCTCGACAAATGGATAGGGACGACTTTCGATGGATGATAGCAGGATCATAGACGGCAAGGGATTCGCGGAAGCGCTGCGGGCCCGCGTTGCCGCCGCGGCCGCCGAAGTAAAGGCCGCGCACGGGCTTGTGCCCGGCTTGGCGGCCGTCCTCGTCGGCGAAGACCCGGCCAGCCAGGTCTATGTGCGCAACAAGAACAAGCAGACCGTCGAGACCGGCATGAATTCGCTCGGCGAGACATTGCCCGCCGAGACATCCGAGGCCGATCTTCTTGCGGTTATCGACAAGCTGAACACCGACCCCGCGGTCCACGGCATTCTGGTCCAGCTGCCCCTGCCCGACCAGATCGACCCGCATGCCGTTATCGACGCCATCGATCCGGACAAGGATGTCGACGGCTTTCACCTGCGGAATGTCGGCCTGCTGGCGACCGGGCGCGGCGGCATGGTGCCGTGTACGCCGCTCGGCTGCCTGATGATGCTGGAAGACCG
>JAQBUE010000046.1 GCA_027624045.1 Acidobacteriota bacterium | reverse complement strand
GTCTTCAGGATCATCTTGTATTGGAAACACTCCCTCCTTTCAGGATCATCTTGCATTGGACAACTCTATCCTGGGCGATCAGGGAGTTGCCGCGGGTTGGACGCCGGAGCCGGTCGAACAGCGCCTAGCGCGCTCGTAGAAGAACTTTCCGGCAGGCCTTTGTGGAGATTAGGAAGGCAGACGATCGGAGAATATGGGGGTGCTCAAGAACGTTCTCGACCCCCTCCGCTGGGTTAGCCCGAGTTACGCGCGTACCAGGGCCAGGGTTCCGGCACGATGCGCCGAACCGGCTTACGTCCGAGGCTCGCGGTGAACTTCCACCTCGCTCGGATCGACGCCTTCCAAGGCCGGTTCCGGCAAGCGTCCGCTCCAGTGCGCCCAGGCCCAGCCGACGGCGGTGAACGAGCTGCAAACGCCCGCCACCGCGCCGATCGTTCGCGGGCTATAGTACTCCGACGCCACGCCCGCGGCCGTCAGCGAAACGATCATCATCGCCCAGGTCATCGACTCGATCGTCGAGAATACACGCCCGCGATATCGATCGCTGACGTGGCGTAGCAGTTGTCCTAGGTTGGAAATCACAAACACGGCGCTGCAGGCGCGCGAGATCGCGATAAATACCAGCGCTAACCAAAACTCTTCCATCTGGCTGAAGAGGATGTACGACGTTCCGTGGATCGCGTACGCTATCACGACGACCGTCTTGTACTTCTCGAACGGGAGCTTATTGACGAACTTGTAGGTAATGACCGCTCCGAGTAGCAGGCCCACTCCGGCGCTACTCCAGATCATTCCGATCCCCGCCGCGCCGCGCTTGAACACAACCTCTCCGAAAAGGCCGAAAAGAATCTGTGCCGCGCCCCCGCCCGTCGCCCAACCCACGTGCCCCATCGCGATCGCCATAAACAGCGGTGTCGCCCGCAAGTAGCGTAACCCTTCCTTGTATTCGTGCCAGGGCCGCACCACGTCGCTTTCGGTCAGCGCCTTTCGCTCCGGCCGGAAGTGCCCCTTCTCCAATCGCAAGCGTGAAATCATCAGCGCAGAGAACGCGAACGACAACGCATTCAGCGCGAACGCCCATTCGTATCCCCACGCCGCCACACTCACTCCGCCAACGAACGTGCCGACCGTCACCGCGAAGTAGCGAGTCGTCTGCGTCAGCGAGTTCGCGGTCTGCAGTTCCTCCTTCGTCGTGATGGTTGGCAGCATCGCCGTCCGTCCACTTGTGAAAAACGGCGCCGCGAACCACAACGCCGCACTCAGCGGATACAGCAGCCAGGTATTCGCTGGGTCGATCGCGAAGATGAACCCGGCGGCCATGACCGCCCGCACCGAGTCGCTCACCAGCATGATCTTCTTGCGGTCCCAGCGATCGAGCAGAACGCCCGCGACCGGGCCCGCCAGAATCATCGGCACCGCGCGCGAGATCATGACCAGGCTCACCACAAAACCCGAGTGCGTGTTCTGTAGGGCAAGCGCGAAGACGGCGATCGTATTGAAGTGATCGCCAATCTCGCTCACAACCTGGCCGAGCCAGGTATGGCGGTAGTTGCGGTTTTGCCGAAGCAATTGCGGAAAGGAGGCCATCAGCGCTGGCCTTCGCCGAGGCCGAGAACAAGTTAAGTCAGTGCGGCGGGTGGAAGCAGGCACGCCGCGAGCGGCGACCTCGTCCACTTAGGATGCCACACGTCTGTTTTCAGCGCGTTCGCACCCAGATCGGCGATGACCAAGCCATTTCGCGATTCTTCTGCTGCACCCGCACGTAGTAATAGCTCTCTCCCGGCTCGACATCGTTGTCGACGAACGTGAAGTTTACGGCTTCTTCGAGGTTCTGCCGGGTGTGAACGAACGTGTTGTTCTTGATGATGTCGATTTGCTCGATGCGAGACGTGCCGATCACATTGATCCAGAGCTTGAACCCCGCGGCGGCTTCGACGATGTCGCCCTGCAAATACTCCTTGCCGCCGGTCTGCAAACGGTAGTCGAGGATGATGTTATCCGTCGCGCCGTAGGAGTGCCGCTTGCGCATGGCATCGAGCAAACCCTCGCGGCTGAAATCTTCGGTGATCGTACAGGCGTAGGAGATATGTGTCGAAATATGATCGGAACTGGCCTGAACACCCAGTTTGTAACCCTTGGCCCAGGCGTTCCAAACGTAGCCCGCCGGATAGAGTCCGCCCTGCTGCGAGTAGGGCATTTCCGACGTCGCGGCGCGGGGTGCGCCTTCATACTCGGCGGAGACGCGGTCGCCTTGATAGATCTCGACCAACGGCTCGACCTCCAGATCGTTATCGCGCCAGTCGGTTCCCATGCCGGTAGCGGAGGTGTGGGAAATGGCGATGGCGTCGTATTGCTTCAAGTACTTGTAGAGCCGCTCGGCGCCGGTCTCGCCGCGGGCTTCGGCGGCGGGAATCGGCAGCGTCGGACTCCCACGCTTCGCCGTCAGAATATTGCGGTGGCCGTTCGGATAGCTGAGGCTGCGTTCGTACGTAAAGATCGACGCGAATGTCCCGGGCAGGTTGAACAGATCAGCGTACTGCGGCAACAACCAGTTGATGTATTCGTTGTCCTGTCCGCTGCCTGAGTTGTGCTCGCTGATGCCCATGAAGTCGAGCGAAGCCGCATCGAGCGCGTAGCGATAGGTTTCAAACTGCGAACCATCGTTGTACCCATCGTCGGAAAACTCGGTATGACGATGCGTGTCGCCGCGGTAGATGCGGTACGTCTTTCCGGCGGACTCGATCGTGTAATCTCGAATTCGCTTCAGATCTAATTCCTCGTTGGGATGCACCGGATAGGTGTCGAATTGCCGTTTTACCTTGTCGATCAGTCGCGGCGGCTCGGGCGCCTTGGCAAGGGCCGGCAGCTTGCCCGCGTGCACATCCGTCTGCTCGAAAACGTAGGTATCGGCGTCGCGATTATCGGTCGGCCAAGCGGCGATGAGACCACCGTCAGCGCCCCGCGCAACACCCCAGCGCACATCCTGCCGACCGCGGCTGAAGGGCAGATGCAGTGGGTGTGTCCATTGTTCGCCGGTGTAGGCGACCCCGTAGATCTGCCAGGCAGCGCCATGGGCGGGCGTGAAGTCCGGCACATCGCGGGCACGCAGGAAGCGGTGCCGGAAGAATAGCCACGCGCGGCCGGCGCCGTCGGTCTCAAGAACGGGCAGATCGTTGTAGCCATGCAGCTCGGCGGGCAGGGCGGTATTGATGTCAGCGGCCGGCGTCTGCCAACGCTCGCCTGAATACACACCCACGCCGAGCGCGCGCCACTGGTAGAGCCGCGTCGCTTCCTTATAGATCAGAAAGCCGGAATCCTTGCCCCATTGAAATCCGCTCTCGTTCCAAGCGGCCCATAGGCGGTCCTGTTTGTCGCAAACGAGCGTCACGTGAGCTTCAAACTTCGGCGTGTCGGCGATCGGGATCAGCTCGCCCCAGTTGTCACCGGACCAGCGCCTCATGACGACGTCGTAGTTGCCGCGGTCATAGGTATCCCAGGCCACGTAGACGCCGCCCGTGCTGTCTGTGGCGATGGCGGGGGCCCAGTCGTTCGCGGCGGAAGTGGAAACCTTGCGTTCCGCCGACCAAGTTTGGCCGTCGAAGCTGCGCACGAAAATGTCGGACCTTCCGTCGCGGAAACCTTGCCAAGTCAGCCAGAGGTTACCTTTGGCATCGGTGGCCACGGCATGCTGGATATCAGACTGCGGCGCATTCGTCAGCCGCTCGACGCGCGACCAGCCTGACCCCTCGCGATAGCGGCCATAGAGGTCGAAATTGCCGCCCGACTGCTCAGACCAGATCACCCAGGGCCGCTGCTGTTTGTCGCGGGCCATCTTGACGAGAAAGACATCAGCCCGGTCGCTGCTGACCGTCTCGGTGGCCAGCCAGCGCGTTCCATCGAAGCGCCGGACCTCGACGCGGTTGCTGTTATCGTGGTAGGTGACCCAAGCAGCCCACATCTCTCCGTCCGCGCCGGCGAGCACGGTTGCGAAATCGCTATCAGCGCTTCCCGATGAGACTCGCTCGGCTGGCGGCACACGATCGACCTCGACCGCGCCGTCGAGCAGCCGCATCGGTTCACCGGCCTGCAGTTCGTTCGGCCAGATTTCGAAGTCACCGTGCCGCGTAGTGAAGGCGACCCGCGTACTTGAGACGATGCTGACATCGGCGACGAGGCCGGGAATCGTGACGTACTCCTCGGTCCCGCGTGGATCTTCCCATTGGTAAACGCGCCGCGGATAGTTCGTGCCCGGCCGTGTCGCCAGTTTCCAGCCGCTGGTGCCGATGATCTCGTCGGCTGGGTGCGGACTCCAATTGCGCAGGCCGAGAATCTCGCCGCGCTCGACCGAAAGCTGCCCGTCCCAGGCGCGCGGAGACTCATCGGTCAGCCCGAAGCGCACACGGAAAGAGACGACGGCGTCGTCGGTAAGTGTTGGGGCCGTCTGACCGCGTAGCCAAGGCGCCACAACTACGGCAGCCAACAGCGCCGTAGCGCGCACAGCGGTCAGTCTTCTCATTGTGCTCCTGAAGATGTGGAAGGAATTGTTCCAGGACGACAGGCGGCCTCTTGGAGAGCCGTATCCGATGTAGGAACCGTGAGCATACTGGGCATCGTTGTGACGGACACGCGTGTTGGGCTGTTCTCGTCGATCATCGAGCTCTGCGGTAGCTTCGCGCAAGCCCTTCCTGCTTGCGGTGACCGCGACGCCCTCGGGTATGATGGCAAGAGAGCACGGCCGGCTTGCTCCGGCCGCCGACACCGTCAGCAGTTCTCCCGACGGGAATTTCCCGGGTTGTGTCTGGAGTGATTCCGCGGTTGCCGCAAATATTAATGCCCTATCCTTTGCGTCGAGCGTTCCTATCCCTGGCGCTACTTGCGCTTGCATTTCGCATTCCGGTTCCGGCTCAGGATACTAATCGTGTATTTGATCACAACCCTCATGCCTGGTATATGTATTTCGGCGATCACTCCTTTGGCGACGGACCCTGGGGGCTCCATTTTGACGGCCAGTATCGGCGGCAAGGGATCGGCCAACAATGGCAGCAACTGCTTCTCCGTCCGGGGGTGAACTACGACCTGACCGACAAGCTGCAGGCGTCGGGAGGGTATGCCTTCATCAAATCCCATCCCTACGGCGATTACCCGGCGGCGTTTACGACGCCGGAACACCGCATTTGGCAGCAGTTCATCGTGAGACAGAAGCTCGGGAAAGTCGGTCTGACTCATCGCTACCGCGTCGAGCAACGCTTCGTGGGAGTCAAGGTCCCCGATGAGAGCGGCGAAGGCAGGCTAGATCGCTTCAGCTTCCGCAATCGCTTCCGCTATTTCCTCAAGGGAGTCGTTCCCTTGAGCCGGGACTCAGCGGGGAGCACCAAATACTATGTCGGGCTGTACAACGAATTGATGGTCAACTTCGGCAGCGAGACGAGAAACATCTTCGATCAGAACCGGGCCTATGCCGCACTGGGAACTCGTCTTCCCGGCCTCGGGAACCTCGAAGTCGGTTACTTGCAGCAGACGGTTCAACAAAGGAACGGCCGGGTCGTTGAGTACAATCACACGCTGCAGGTCGGGATATTCTCGACCCTCCCGTTCGGCCGGGGCAGGTAGCCAGTCCGTATTCCACTCCTCGATTCATGTTGAGGGACGACGGTAGCAAGTTGACTCAGGTTTGAAATCCCGTGTACAATCGGGCTGTGCTGAGTCGAATGCTTGCTCTTGCGTGCTGTCTCGGGGTTTTCCTTCCTTTGGGACGTGCTCAGCCGCCGCCTGAGCCGGGTTTCGAGACGATCCACGTTGTGAAAATGCCCGTGCGCCAGTTCGGTTACCGCGGCATGCCGGGAGACATTGAACTGCTCAAGGACGGACGGCTACTGCTGTCGTACGTGTCTTCTGACCCGGAGGGTGCGATCCTGGCGCGGCATTCGGGGGACAAGGGGAAAAGCTGGGGGCCGGAGTTCGTCTTGTTCGCCAAACCCACCGAAAGCGAAGCCGCCGGATACGGCGCGCCGAGTTTCTTGCGTCTGGCGAGCGGCGACCTGCTGGCCAGCTACATTTACGCCCCTGGCGCCACGCCGCGCTACGGTCACAACTACTATCGGCGGTCCCGAGACGACGGCAAGACGTGGTCAGAACAATTCGTCTTGACGCCTTTCCCCGGCTATAACCTCGTCCACAACGACAAACTCATCGAGCTATCAACGGGTCGCATCATCGCCCCACTCGAGATGGAGTTGCGCGAAGAGGGCGGCGACCATCGTGGCTACGTGAGCTACACGTTCCATTCCGACGACAACGGCGTCAGTTGGCGCAAAAGTCAAAACATGGTGGACGTGCTGCCGGTCGAGGCTCAGGAACCCCATGTTGTCGAGCTCAAAGACGGCCGATTGATGATGCTTTGCCGAACCTACAGCGGGTACGTTGTGCGTTCTTACTCCGCCGATCAGGGCGAATCCTGGTCGCCTGGCGAGCACCTGAAAAACCTCTCGCTGCCGCCTAATTCATCGGCGCTCAACGTAAAGCGCATTCCGTCCACCGGAGATCCGCTGTTGCTGCGCTGCTCGGGAGGTGCCAACCGTCTGCGCACGCCGTTCGTATCGGCCATCTCAAAGGACGACGGCGAGTCGTGGACGAATCAACGGACGATTGGAGGCGACCCCGAGGACGACTATGGCTACCCGAGCCTGCTTTTCGTCGATGGGCTTGCGATCATCAGCTACCATCAGCGTGACGGCCTGCACGTCGCGCGCATCCCGATCGAATGGTTTTATAAGTAGGCGGGTGTTGAAACAACGGCGAGATTGCGCAGCTAATGGTAATCGGCGCAACTCATGAAGTAGCCGTAAGTCTCGCAAAGCAGCTTGCACTTTCGCTCCGTCAGTCGATGAGAGCAGCATGGGCAGTAAAGGCAGGCGTCAACACCGCCGCCTCTATCCTCTTCCCGAGCCTGCGGAGTTCGATTCAATTCTTCCTGCATCCCAAAACACTCCCACGCCGAATTGTTTTCCCAACCCATGCTAGCAGCTCAACGCGCCGCGCCAAACTTCCCCGGCCTAAGTGACAAGCGACGTCCACCTGCGAGAGAAACTCCACCTCGATTAGCACCGGCCCTAGCCCACTCAAGAGTGGTGGTTGCAAACGGCGGGCGGTTCCGGTAGGGTCTTTGGATGGTATGAGTGCTCTAGCTACGGCATCAATCAGTCAAGAAGTTACGCCTGATCTCGCCAACAAACTCCTCTACTACATGGTCATGATGCGGGAGTTGGAAGACCGCATCGAACTCAAGCTTTATCGCCAGGGAAAGATCCTCGGCGGCTGCTATACGGGCCGCGGACAAGAGGCGATTCCGACCGGTAGCGCGATCCTTTCACGTCCGGACGACTACGTCTGCCCGTCGCATCGCGACATGGCGGCGTTCCTGATCCGGGGCATGACTCCGCGCGAAATTCTGGCGCAATACCTGGGGCGCGTGAGCGGCCCTACCGGCGGACGCGACGGCAACATGCACATGGGGTGCGCCCGCAGGCGTATTCTCCCGATCATCTCGAGCATCGGCGCAAGCATCCCTGTGGCCAGCGGCATCGCGCTCTCGATGAAGTACCGCGACGAGCCCAACATCGTTTTCAACTACTGGGGCGACGGCGCGACAAGCCGCGGTGATTGGCACGAAGGCATCAATTTCGCCACTGTTCAGAAGTTGCCCATCGTCTACCTGTGTAACAACAATCTGTTCGCCTACTCGACCCCGCTCGATAAACAGATGGCCGTCGAGAACGTTGCCGACCGCGCCCCGGCCTACAACATGCCCGCCGAGATTGTTGACGGCAACGACGTACTGGCCGTTCATGCCGCCACGGCGCGCGCCGTCAAACATGCCCGCAACGGCGACGGCCCGTACCTGATCGAGTGCAAGACCTTCCGCATCGGCGGACACTCGGCGCACGATTCCGCCGACTACGTCCCCGACGGGATGCGCGAGGAGTGGTCGAAGAAGGACCCCATCCTGCGGCTCCAGAAAGAGATGGTCGATCGTGAATGGGCCAGCGAGCAGGACTTTAAGCAACTACGGCAGGGTATTCTCGACGAGATCAGCGAAGCGGTGGATTGGGCTCTCGAACAGCCCTATCCCGACCCCGCGACATTGGAAGACAACGTCTACGAAGTGATTTAGGCGCAGCCGCCCCGCAAAGGAATCCATGGCCCTGACAACCTATCTGGAGGCGATCCGTGAAGGATTGCTCGAAGAGATGCGCCGTGACGAGTCCGTCTTCGTGATGGGCGAGGATGTTGGCGCCTACGGCGGCGCCTTCAAAGTCACCAAAGGTTTCATCGAGGAATTCGGCGAACGGCGCGTGATCGATACGCCTCTCTCTGAATCCGCCATTGTCGGCGCTGGTACGGGCGCGGCCATCAACGGCCTGCGCCCGGTGCTAGAAATGCAGTTCGCCGATTTCATGGCTTGCGGCTTCGACCAGATCACTAACTTCGCCGCGAAGTGCCGTTACCGCTGGGGCGCATCTGTTCCGATGGTGATCCGCGCGCCGTCGGGTGGCGGTATCCACGGCGGGCCGTTCCATTCGCAGAATCCCGAGATGCCCTACGTCCACACGCCTGGGCTGAAGGTCGTCCAACCGGCCACCGCTTACGACGCGAAGGGACTTATCAAGGCGGCAGTCCGCGACAACGATCCCGTCATCTTCCTCGAACATAAGAATCTCTACCGCAGCATCAAGGAGGAACTGCCGCGACACGACTACGTCGTTCCGCTCGGCCTCGCCGCCGTCAGCCGTGAGGGCACGGACCTCAGCATCATCACCTACGGCTGGATGGTCCACGTGGCGCTCAAGGCCGCGGAAACACTGGCTGCCGAGAACATCGATATCGAGGTGGTCGATCTGCGCACCTTGATGCCACTCGACCGCGAAACCATACTCGCCTCCGTCAAGAAGACCAGTAAAGCCATCCTTCTGCACGAGGACACACTCACTGGCGGACTGGGCGGCGAACTCGCTGGTATCATCAGCGAACACGCCTTCGAGTACCTCGACGGCCCACTGGTCCGCATCGCGGGCGCGGACACGCCTGTCCCGTTTAGCCCGCCGCTCGAGGAAGCTTTCCTGCCCAACGCGGATAAAGTTGTTGAAAAAGCCCGCTGGCTGCACCGTTATTAGCGGCATTTTCTAGCAACGGGGGCGCTTCTCCGCCCGGCCCGTCGCTGGGTAGCCTCGGCCCAGAGCGCCCGCCGAAGGCCGCGCCCTTAAGATAAATACTGAGGCGGCATTACTGACAGCACCCATTCGCGATCTTCTGACAGAGGTAGGCGAGTTCAGTCTTTTCGGCGGGCGCGCCCTGCGAGAGGCATGGCGTCCACCGTTTGAAGTCGAAGAGACTCTGCGGCAGATCTATCAAATCGGCCTGCAGTCGGCTCCCCTTATTGCCGCCTCGGGGCTTGCTGTCGGCACGGTGCTCTCGATGCACACGCGGGCATCGCTTGAGCGCTTCGGCGCGGAATCGATGATTCCCGCCGGTTTGGCGCTTGCCCTCATCAAGGAAACCGGGCCACTCACGACTGGGTTGCTGCTCGCTGGACGGGTGGGCGCTTCGATCGGCGCTGAAATCGGGGCCATGCGTGTCACCGAGCAGATCGATGCCCTTGAAGCCCAAGCCGTGGACTCCTTCAATTACCTCGTCGTGACCCGCATCATCGCCTGTATCGTCGCTTTGCCGCTGCTGACCACGCTCATGAATTTCACCGGCATTGTCGGCGGCTACATTGCGGAGAATGCTGTCTCGGGAATGTCGTTCCAGCTGTATTTCCATCGCGCATTCTCGTTTATCAATTTTTCCGACTATATCCCGCCCACCCTCAAGACGATGGTCTTCGGATTCATCATCGGCGGCGTGTCAAGTTATCTGGGCTTCAACACCACAGGCGGGACGGCTGGCGTCGGGCGCACGTCGACGCAGAGCGTCGTGATCTCCTCGATTCTTCTGATCATCGTCAATGTTGTTCTCGTGCGGATGATCTTCTTTCTGTTTCCCGGGTCCGGCGGATAAATGACAGATACTCCCGCCATTCGTTTCGAACGCGTCTCGAAGGCATTCGGCGCCCTGAAGGTTCTCGACGACGTCTCTTTCGATATCACGCGCGGCACCGCCTTTTGTCTGCTCGGCCGGAGCGGCACCGGCAAGAGCGTCATGCTCAAACACATCATCGGGTTGCTCAAGCCCGACCACGGACGGATCTTCATCGACGGCGCGGAGATCACCGAACTTGACAGCCACGAACTGACCCGCCTGCGGCTCCGCATAGGCTTCCTGTTCCAAAACGCCGCGCTGTTCGATTCGATCTCCGTGGGCGAGAATGTCGCGTTCACGATGAGGCGAAACACCAAGCACAGCGATTCCATGATTCGCGAGATCGCTGCTCAAAAGCTGGCCGCTGTTGGCCTCGATGGGCAGTACGACAAGATGCCGTCAGCCCTCTCTGGAGGCATGCGGAAACGCGCCGGCCTGGCCCGGGCCCTGGCCCTCGATCCATCCATTCTGCTCGTCGACGAGCCCAGTGCGGGCCTCGATCCCATTACGTCCCGCGAGATCGACTCGCTGCTGATGGGGCTAAAGTCAAACCAGGGTGTTACCTTGGTCGTCGTCACACACAACATCCCCAGCGCCCGCCGCATCGGCGATGAGCTGGCCATGCTGCACGAGGGCAAGATCGTCGCGCGAGGTTCGGTCGATGAGTTCGACCGCAGCGACGACAAGATGGTGAAACTCTTTATGCAATCAGAGGGCTCGGGCTAAATGAGCAAATCCTACACCACTGGCGTTGGCGCGTTCGTGATCGGCGGACTTGCCCTGTTCACTGTCGGTCTGTTCATGATCGGCGACCGCCGCTTGCTTTTTGAAGAGGACTTCGAAGTCTACGCCGAGTTCCAGCGCCTGAACGGACTCGAGAGCGGCGCGGTGGTTCGAGTGGCGGGGATGAACGCCGGCGAGGTCACCGCAATCGAGTTCCCGCCGGGGCCGAAACAGAAGTTCCGCGTCCGGATGCGTGTTCGCGAAACCCTGCACCCGATCGTTCGAGGCGACTCGGTGGCGCTGATTCAGACAGACGGCCTGCTGGGAAGCAAGCTAATAGAGATCGGCGAAGGGTCGGAGCAGTCGCCCCCAGCCGCCGACCTCAGCGCCATCGATAGCCGCGAGCCTTTCGATTTCGCGGATCTCATGGAGCGGCTCGACGAGACCGCAAAGAAGGTCGATTCCGGCGTCGACACATTGCGAACCGACCTTGAGGAAGCCTTCGATCGCTTTCGCAGCACCGCCGGCAACGTCGATGACAAATTCAACGATATTGCCGCGGACCTGCGGCAAATTACAACCTCAGGTAAGCAGATCGCCGACAACATCAGTGTCATCATCGCCAACGCGAAAGCCGGTGAAGGCACCGTCGGCCAATTGCTCACCGACCGTAAACTTTACGATCAGGCCACCGAGTTCACCGAAGCCGCCGCCGGTACGACGAAAAACTTGCGCCAGACCTCCGAGCACATTGAGCAACTCATGGCGGACATCCGGGAAAGCCGCATCGTCCCGGAAGCCGAGCAGACCGTCGCCAATCTCCGCAAGCTGACCGAGCAGGTCCGGGAAGCGGTCGCCAAGCTATCCGTTGGCGGGGAAGGTATGGGGATGGTCGACGAACTGCGTGATACGGTCGCCGATGCGCGCGAAGCCGTCTCCGATCTCGCGGACAACACCGAAGCCATGAAGCATAATTTCTTCACGCGCGGCTTCTTCAAACGACGCGGCTTCTACGATCTCGACTCGCTCACGTACGCGGAGTATCGCGAAGGCAAGCTGGTGAAGAAGTATCTTCAGCGCCGCGAGTGGCTTCATAGGAACGAGATCTTCTCGGCCAAGCCCGATGGCTCCGAGCAACTCACGCCCGCTGGAGAAGAACGGTTAGACAAGGTGATGGCTGAGTTCCTGCGCTACCCGCGCAACAGCCCGATCATGATCGAGGGTTACGCGGGCCAAGGCTCGCTGGACGAAATCTACATCCGTTCGCAAGAGAGAGCCACTCTTGTGAAGAAATACCTCGTCCGCAAGTTTCAGCTCGACGCCGGCTATGTAGGAGTGATGCCTATCAGCTCGGCCACGCCCGACCGCCAAAACTGGGACGGCGTCTCGCTCGTCCTGTTTTATCCCAAGGACGCCGTTCTGAGGCCATAGCGTTTCGCGCAAGGCTGCCTATGGATGGCCAACTCGAGTTCGTATCCGAGATCAGGCCTGTGGCAAGCAGCCCAGAAACGCTCCGGAATGCTCGGAAACCCCGTGAGATACTCAAGGAAATGTTACGTTCCGCCGCTCGGGCGTTCGGCACCTGCTTTTTTGCTGTTGTCCTCACTGGGGCCCAGCCTTGGGACGCCGCCTTCGCACCCGAAACCGCTGGAATATTGAACGCGGCCCGAGCTATTCCTGTCGACGGCGACCCACCTGTCGTCGTCCTGCTGGAGGAACACACTTATACGGTCGACAAGCAGGGCAGGACCACTTCCAAAGTCGGCACGTCTACCTGATCCGCCATGGCGACGCCGACGAATCATGGAGTGCGGTTCAGCAGGAGTATCAACCCTGGTACGAACATCGCCCTGAGATTCGCGCCCGCGTAATTGCGCCTAACGGCAAAGTCAACACACTCGACCCGTCGACTATCGCCGACGCGCCCGCGAACCAATACGACGCCAGCATCTACTCGGACCGCCGTCTTGTCCGCGCGCCCTTGCCGGGTATCGAACCGGGAGTCGTCGTGGAGCAAGAGATCGTCTCTTCCGAGTCCCGTACGCAACTGGGCGTCGGCTCCGTCCGGCGAGCCGTCATCAACCAGCACGTACCCGTCCAGCGTTTTCGTCTGTCCATCGACGCGCACCGCGAGATCCCGCTTCAAATGGCAGTCCACGAAATACCGGAGGAAGCTCTGCAGCGAGAAACGTCCGGAAAGGGAACCGGCATCCGCATCGAGCTTGGACCGCTCGCCGCCGTTGACAGCTTCGAGTTCAATGTTCCGCCGGATCGATCTCCGCAGAAACGTATTTCCTTTTCAACCGGAGAATCCTGGGGGGAAATCGCGACCGCCTACGCCAAAGTCGTCGAGGAGAAGATCGCCGGTGCCGATGTCTCCAGCCTGCTCGAAGGTGTCAGCCTGACGGGTTCGCCGGTGGAGGTCGCGGATCGGATCACCGCCAAACTCCATGACCGAATCCGCTACACCGGTGTTGAGTTCGCCGAGGCCGAGATCATCCCGGGCGCGCCCGCCCAAACCCTGGCCCGAGGTTACGGCGATTGCAAGGATAAATCGACGCTGCTGGTAGCTCTGCTGCGTGCCGCGGGACTCGACGCTCAGGTGGCCCTGCTTGCGGCCGGTTCCGCACCCGATGTTGATCCGCAACTGCCCGGACTTGGCCTTTTCAACCATGTGATTGTTTATGTCGATGCGGAGAAACCCTTCTGGATTGACGCCACGGCCGAGAACACGAGGGTCCCGTTCCTTCCTCCGGTCGCCGAGGGGCGGCTGGCGCTCATCGCCAAACCCGGCACGAGCCAGCTGACAGAGACGCCGTTGAGCCGCGCTGAGGACAACTGGCTGCGTCGCACGACCACGATCCGTATAAGCGATTTCGGTGGCGCGTCGCTCCACGAGATTACTCAAGCGGGCGGGTCGTTGGAGGCAGGGCTGCGGGCCGAGTTCAGCTCGGACTCTTCCGCGGCGCGCGAAGCGACTAAGCGGAATGTCGAGAAGATTTTCCAGGGAGAACTCACCGGTTTCGAGGTATCCGAGCGATCGGATTCTACGACAACGTTTCAGGTCTCGGTGGAGATTACTGACGCGGACGCCATCTCCACCGGAATGGAGGAAGCCGCGGTCGGTCTCGCCCGGTCTGAAGTATTTGAGATGCTTCCATTTGCGGTAAGCATGGGGATATCCGATTTCCTCGATAATTCCGATGACGCGCGCAAATCAGACGTCTGGTTCGATCAGCCTCACCGCATTGAGCGTCGCTACAGAATCCACCCTCCCGCACTTTTCAAAGCCGTCTCATTGCCCGAACCGGAAGAGGTCTCGCTCGGCCCGGCCACGTACTCCCAAAGCGTGGAGACTCTGGATGACGGTTCGATCGAAATTGTCTTGCAGTTCGATTCCGGCAAGCGTCGTTGGAGCCCCGCAGACGTCAGTGCCTTCCAACAGGCCGCCAAACCCTACTACTCATCCGAACCTGTGGTGATCCGCTTCATCCCCCTCAGCGCCGAGTTGACCGCCCTCGGCGAGACTCACGCCGCCCTTTCCGGGTTGCGCGAATACGTGAAGCAACATCCCGATAAAGCCCCAGTACGCGCCCGTCTCTCCCGTCTCTTGATCGCCACCAGCCTGGGAGATGCCGCCAAGGACGAAGCTGTCCAGGCAACCGAGATGGCTCCCGATTCGGTCGCCGCCTGGCTCGCCCTTGGCTGGGCGCATCAGCACGATATCTTTGGTCGCCGCTTCCACGGTGATTGGGATCGCCGCCAAGCCGTCGCGGCCTTGCGCAGGGCTGTCGAGCTTGATCCCGAATCGAGGCTTGCCTTGGCAGAGTTGGCCATACTTCTCGAGTACGACGAGCTTGGCGTTCGCTACGGCGCTGGGGCGGACATCTCGGAATCAATCGGGATCTACGAGAAGTTAGACCAACAGGCTCTTCCAGCGGTCCGAGCCAACTTGATCATTGCGCTGATCCGTGCCGGCCGCCTCAGCGACGCCAAGGCCAAAATCCAAGACGCCGGCCAACAATTTCAGAACACGTTCGGCGGACTGATCAAGGTCCTGGAAGAGGGCATCCCGGCGCTTATTCTGGATTTCCAGGCTTCGTTGCCGGATCCCGGAACCCGCTCCCAACGCCTCTGGACCCTCGCGTACTCTCTAGTGCAGATGCGGCGCTATGATCTCGCTCTGCCGATTTTCCAGGCTTCGGCAAGGATACAAAATCAGCCTGCGCAGCAACAAGTTATGCAGATGCTCGCTCGCATGCGGCGCTTCGAAGACGCCGCTCCTCCGGCGGATGATCCGAGGAGCCCGGTGTGGAAGGTCTTCGTTGCCCTGCTAAGCGATGCCGGGGAGCCGGAACGGCTAAAGGCGCTTTTCACGACCCGGGAAGACTGGTCACCGTGGGAGGCTGAGATCGGCGGCCTGCGTGCGCGCTTGCAAGGCGCTAAGGCCAACACTCGGCAATACGGCTTCGAAGAGGACATCGCGATTGACTTCGTGCTCTCCGCGACCGACCTCCTCAGCGACGGGTCCGACAAGCGTGGCTTTCGTGTCCATGGCCAGGGGCGACCCTCCTTCCTCGTGATTCAAGAGAACGGCGAGTACCGCATCCTCGGTAGTTCTCACAACCTGGCGGAAGTCGGAAAGCTCGTTTGGCAGCTGGTTGAAGACGGCGATATCGAAACCGCTCAGTGGTGGCTGGATGAAGCGATCGAAACCCTGCGGCGAGGCGAAAGCAGTCGTGTTCCGCCGGCGGAGGCGCTTTGGTCTGGTATTAGCGATGAGTTGCGCGGTCCCGGCCCGGCCAAGGCGGCCGCCGCCGCTCTCGTGGGTCGCAGCGAGCGATCAGAGCTAGCGATCCGAATCCTAAGAGAAGTGGCCGAAACCGCCTCGGTCACCACTGACAGAAATCAGGCGAACGCCGCGCTTGCCGAAGCCTTAGAGTCCGCTAGGGAGTGGGAATCGCTCGCCACGGTCGCTCAATCCTTCGACGAGTCGGGACTCTTTGCCAGCGAGAGTTTCGACTACGCTTTGCGGGCGGCCCGAGGAAGCGGCGACTGGAGCCGTCTTGCCCCCCTGACGCGGAAACGGATGGAAGAGTCGCCCGACGATCATCGCACCCTTCGCGCGTTGGCCGAGACCGGCGCGATGCAACAGGATCTTGCAAGCGTTGAGCAGGCGACGTCCAAACTCTTGGAGGGCTCCTTTATTAGTCTCGACGATCTGGTGTTTGATGCTTGGATGCGGCGCATCCTCGGAAAGGCCGATCAGGAACGCCTGTCGGCGCTGCAAGAGCGCGCACAGACCTACGGGGAACCCGGAGCGGACTTCTATTACACCCAAGCGATGATGCAGGCTGAACTGGGGCAGCCCGACGAGGCTACGCAGTCACTGCGCCTGGCTGTGGGAGACGAAAGCTTGGATTTGGTTGGCCCGAAGGCGTGGCTCATCAGAGCTCGCATCTGCGAATTGCGCGGATTTCCGGAGGCTGCCGAAACAGCACGCCGACGCGCTCGCTTGGCAGTGCCCAACGACGACATCGACCGCTGGGCGGTCACCTCCCTCGACACACCCGATCTCTAGCTGTCAATTCCCGTTTCGAAAAGGGATCGGCCTATCGGGCGCCGGTCCCTTTTTCTATCGGCCGTTCCACGAACGCGTTAGTGTACGTTGACATTCATTGAGGCTGACCGTTAGCCTTGAAAAGCTGGACGAGAATCCAATTCGTTTTCTCGTCCGGCGCTTTCAGACTTGCAGGTGCCCGTTGGGCATAACAGGGAAGTCCGGTGTGAATCCGGCGCGGTCCCGCCACTGTAAGTGGGAAGCGGCTCCTAGAAACCACTCGGCTCATGAGCCGGGGAAGGTTGGCAGCCGCGAAGAAGGCTTTTTGAGCCTTTGAAACCCACCAGCCAGGAGACCTACCTGTGAGTCATCTAACGCAGAGTTCCGCGAGGTGACGGAATGGCCGGTTTCTCTAGCAACAGCGCTGCTGCCCATTCCTTCTCCTCGTCTGGAGAAAGGGATTGTTCATGTTTACGAAAATTGGCCGCCGGATGCGAGGCACATCCGGAAGCTATCAGGTTGTTCTCGCCCTACTGGCTTCGTCGTGGCTGTACTGTCTACCCACGGCTTCGGCGCAAGGCCCACACACTCTCAGCGGCACGGTCACTGATCCTTCAGGGGCTGTGATCGGCGGCGCGACCGTTTCGTTACACGCGCGCGATGGCGGTTTCCGGCGCTCGACTCTTACCGATAAGCGAGGGACCTATTCTCTCGCGGCTGTAGCAGCCGGCGAATATGTGCTGGAAATCGCGGGTCCGGATCTGTTCCGGAGCGTGTCCCGCGCCGTCGTGATTGACAGCAAAGCGCCGGCACAAGCCGACATGACGCTGCAACTTGACCAACTGCGAACGGAGGTTGTCGTAACAGCATCGACGACGCCGTTAACGCTCGACCAGACGGCGAAGGCGCTCTCGACAGTAGACCGCGCCCACATGGACGCGCGTAATGAGTACTCGATCGCCGAGAGCCTTCGCCCGGTGCCTGGTCTGCGGGTGCTGCAGCAGCGCGGGCCGGGCGGCAATACCGCGATACAGATTCGCGGTATGCGGTCAGGAGACACAGCGGTGCTGCTCGATGGGTTTCGCCTGCGGGACGCGGCGGCGACCGATGGTTCAGGGAGCGGACTGCTGCAGGACTTGATGGTCGTCAACACGGAGCGTGTGGAAGTGCTGCGCGGAAGCGGCTCGACGAGCTACGGTTCGGGCTCGACCGGCGGCGCCGTTAACGTGATGACCGACTATGGCGGAGGCCGTCCGCATGGCGAGATTCTGGGAGAGGGCGGCGGATTGGGGTTCGCGCGAGGCTTGGCGCGTTTTGGCGGTGGGGCGCTTGAAGAGCGGCTGAATTACAGTTTGGGCCTGGCGCACTTGAACGTGCGGGATGGAATCGACGGCCAGGATGCCTACCGCAACTCGACGGCGCACGGGGCTGTGCAGGTTGTCTTGAGTCCATCGGCGACCCTAAGCGGCCGCATCATGGCAACGGACAGCTTTCTGCAGCTCAACGATAGCGGGTTTGTCCCGGCGGACGCGGAAGCAGGTTTGCCGTCGAGCGGCGCCCCTGAAGCGATTGCGCTTCCGGTCGACCAGCAGCGGCTCGCCGAGGCCGGCCGGCCGTTTCAGCTTGGCAATGCTAACTTTATCTCCGACCCCAACGATCCCGACAACCGGCGCTCCTCGTCGCTCTTCGCGGGCTCGATGCAGTATACGCAGCAACTCGGCCCGCGCGGGTCGTTTCGGGTCGGGTATCAAGGGCTCGATACGGAGGGCAGATTTGATGACGGCCCGGCGGGGATTCAGTTCGAGCCCCAGTTCAACAACTCAAGCGGTTTTCGTTCGCGTATCCATACATTGCAGTCGCGCTCTGACTGGGCGCTGAGTCCGAGCCAGCTCTTCTCATTTGGATACGAATTTGAGCAGGAGACTTACGATTCACCCTCGTCGGATGAGAACCCCGACGCGGCGCAACGCGTCAACGTGAGTGCGGAGGGCGAGCAACGCCATCACGCCGTCTTCGCCCAGGACCAGTTCCGGTGGCTCGACAGCCGCCTGCAGCTTTCACTCGGCGGCCGGGTCGAGGCTTTTCGTCTCGCTCAGCCCGGGTTTTCGGGGGGAGCTTCGCCTTACGGCGGCATTGAATTGGAAGCGCCAAAGACGGCCTACACAGGTGATGTCGCCGCCTCCTATCACTTTTCTGGGCCGGGGACGAAGGTGCGCGCCCATGTGGGGAACGCTTTCAAAGCGCCTTCCCTGTTTCAGCGCTTCGGGTCATCTTTCTTCTTCGGCTCATTCAGCCCGTTCGGCGATCCTCGGTTGAGCCCCGAAAGGACCGTGGCTTTCGATGCCGGCATCGATCAATGGCTGGCGGGCGACCGCGCCCGATTGAGCGCGACGTACTTCTATACGCGATTGCAGGAAGTGATTATCTTCGATTTCAGCGGCGTCATCAACCCGGCGACCGACCCGTTTGGGCGGTTCGGCGGCTATCGCAACACGGGTGGCGGGCTGGCGCGCGGGGTGGAGATCAGCCTTTCGGCGGCCCCTTCGCGCCGCACCGACGTCACGGCTTCGTACACGTACACGAATGCGGACGAGGCAACTTCATCGGTTGTGGCGAGGAATTTCTTCAAGACATTCAATGTGTCGGACCATATGTTTACCGTGAACGTCTTGCAGCGATTCGGCCGCCGCGTGGATGTTGCCTTTGACCTGTTCGCGGCTTCGGGATACGCGACGCCGTTCTTCACATCGCTCGGGACGCGCGCGTTCCTGTTCGAGGGTCCGCTGAAGGCCGATGTCACGGCGAGCTACACCTGGCCGGTGTCAGACCGCAAGAGCGTGAAGCTGTTTGGAAAACTTGAGAATGTACTCGATCGTGAGTACTTCGAAGCGGGGTTCCGGTCGCCGGGCATCTGGGGCACTGTGGGTTTGTCCTTTGGGTTTTAGCCTCTCTCCGCCGCCCCGCGCTAAACTGATCGGGTTGCCGGATGGCAGCGTCGATCGGGAGGGTGCGACATGATTTGGAGAACTTGGGGCTTGTGTTTGCTGATGGCCGGATTGGCTGGGCTGGGGTGTTCACCCGGCAACGACGCCGCGGGCGACGCGGAGACGGCTGCTTCAGCGGCGGTGGAAGCTCTCAAGGCGTCGCTCACTTTCCATGCGTCTTTTGACGACGGGCCAGACGCCGCCTTCGCCAAGGGTGACCGCCGGATCTACACAGCGCCGAGTTACGAGGAGCAAGCGTCGGCACTACCCGGCATCGGGAATCCAGATGTCGAGATTGTGGATGGCGGGGTGGTCGGGCGCGCGCTCAAGTTCAACAAGAAGAATGTGCATGCGATTTTCTACCGTGGCGCCAAGAATGCAGCGTTTCAGGAGAGCAACTGGACCGGATCGGTTTCGTTCTGGCTGAACTTGAATCCGGATGAAGACCTGGAACCGGGCTATTGCGATCCGATCCAGATCACCGACTCGGCCTACAATGATGGCGCGGTGTGGGTCGATTTCACCAAGGACGATACGCCGCGCCACTTCCGGCTGGGTGTTTTCGGAGACCTGGATTCATGGAACCCGGATGGCGCCCCTAGCGGTGAGCACCCGGCTTTTCTGAACCGGCTGGTGGTTGTTACCCAGCCCCCCTTCGCGCGCGGCCAATGGACGCACGTTGTCGCTACCTATTCAGGACTGGGAACCGGAGCCGGCGTCGCGAAGCTCTACCTGGACGGGAAACTTCAGGGAACGGCGGAAGACATCAACGAAGGCATAACATGGGATACGGAGAAAGCCGCGTTCCGGCTCGGTGTGAACTATGTGGGGCTGTTTGATGAGGCGGCGCTTTTCAACCGCGCGCTCAGTCAGGAAGAGGTAACAGCGCTCCATGAACTCGAAGGCGGCGCCGCATCGATTCACCCGTAGGAATTTGCAAGGGCGCAGTGTGCGTCGCCCGACAGCGAGTCGGTTCGAAGCAGTCTGATGATTGAGAAACGAAACAGGAACAGGAGTTGAACCAGTGGCGCAGCAAGAGAAACGATTCAAACACGTGATGATTTGTGATTGCGGAGCGAAGCTTGAGATGGTCGCGGTGACGCTCTACGAAGAAGGCGGCTTTGGTAAGACAGAGCAGTCGATCGAGGGTGAGGAGTTTTGGCAGCACATGCTGCATTGCGTGGGAGAGTAGCGCTGAGCAGCCGCTAGGTGCGCCTAAAGGCCGCTCAGACCGCCGAATAGAACCCTTGCCGACTGAATCGCGCCGTAAACCGCCAGGCAAAACAGCACGGCTAGAATCGCGTTCTCCCACCAGCGCGTGCGGTACTCCGCGCCGATGAACTTTGGGCTCGCCGTAATCCACCACAACCCTCCGGCCAGCAACGGCAGCAAGATCACCTGCCCGCTGTTCGCGGCCAGCGTCAGCGTTACGAAGTCGGGCATTCCGGGCAGGGTCCAGATCAATGGCGAGACCAGACACCATACGATGATCCAGCGGTGCATCGGGTGAGCGAGATACTGAGCAGATGTGGGCTGCTCGCCCGTTCGCCATCGCAGCCAGGCATGGCTCCCCAGCGCGGCAAGCCCCGCGGCGTGTCCGAGGATCGACGTGTATACCGCCGCGAAGATCCCCGCATAGAACAATAACCTTCCGGGAGTACCCAACACCGTGCTGAGCAGGCTCGGCAGGTCTTCGAGATCCGTGATGTGGTGGTCAGGGTAGAGCAATTCCGCGCCGAGAACCCACACCGCGAGATTCAGCACCACCATGGCGGTCACCGCGAGCAGTAGGTCGTAGAACTGCACACGCAGATATTTCGCTCCACGCCAGCCCTTCTCTTCGAGGAAGTACGGATAAGCGAGGTTCATGAACGAGCCGCCGACCGCGCCGATCATCGCCAGCGCCACCGTCACCGGACCAAAGGCCCCTTGCCGGCCGGGGATCTCAAAACGGAACAGACCTTGCACCACCTCCGTCCCGCTGAAGCCGACCCACGCCGCCGAACCGACAAACGAGACCGAGAGCACGGCGAGGAAGATTTTGAATAACCGTTCCAGGGGTCCGTAAGCCCGCAGCACGAGCACGAAGGCGGTGGCATTGCAGAGCACCGCCCACATCCAAACTTCGCCCATCCCGAAAACATTGCGACAGATTTCACCAACACCCACTGTCAGGAAAGCTTCATAGACGTGCCCCATCACAAACGCGCCAACGAAGAGCAGCGGCCCATACCAGCGGTGCAGCCGCACCAGCCCATCGAGAACGCCTTCGCCGCGCGGATTGCAGAGCTGATAGCGGCCTATCAACGACACGAGAACGAACCGCATAAAGACGGCCAGCACCAATACCCAGAGCAGCGAGTAGCCGTAGCTGCTGCCCGCCACCGCCATGTCGACAACATCGCCGGCCCCCAGCCACGTGAGGACAATCACAATGCTCGGCCCAAACGACTTGAGATATTCCGAAAGGGAATGAGGAACAGGCGGTTCCGTTACCGGGGCCAGGGGCATCAGGTCAGAATACCGGTTACGCCAGATTGAGGTTTGTGGAGCTTCTCACGACTGTTGGAGCGGGCGCGGCATGCCGTACCCTTACATTCCCCAGCGGGACGAGTCGGCGGTAGCGATCGAAATCTCGCCGCGGGACAGATTCGCGGGCGCGACGGGGAAGCCCTGGAGCAGGTCAAACACCTTGCGCTTCCGCTCCCCAGATCGACTTGTGCAGTTGGCAGCCAAAACGGATTTCTTCCAGGCCATCATCCAGCATCCACCGGGCTAGGGCCTGAAGATCAGCCGTGCCGTGGACGGGCGAAAAACTGACGGCCGCGACCCGCTTGGTCAGTCCATGCTGTCTGGTGAAGTCGCGGGAGAACTCGTAGTCGCGGCGAGTTCCGATGACGAACTTCAACTCGTCGTGGGGGGCAAGATGCTGGAGGTTGTCGACATGGAACGTATCAGGCTCACCCGAGTCAGGGCACTTGACGTCGACGATCTTGATAACCTCGCGAGGCACCCTTTTGATCGGCTGCTCGCCGCTGGTCTCAAGCATGACGCGATAGCCTTCGGCCAGCAGGCGATCGATGAGCGAATACACGAGCTTTTGCAACAAGGGCTCGCCGCCGGTGATTTCGACCAGCTTCCCGCCGAAGGCCGCGACCTTGCACAGCACTTCGTCGAGAGTCATCGGTGTACCGCCGTGGAAGGAGTACTCGGTGTCGCACCAGGTGCAGCGGAGATTGCATCCGGTCAGGCGTATAAAGGTACACGGCAGTCCGGCGCGAGTAGACTCACCCTGGATGGAGCGGAAGATCTCAGTGATCTGAAGCTTAGACATCGTGTAAGCCGGCGGACTTCAAATTATCCAAAAAACCGTTGAACATCTCCAAGCAGAGTTGTGAACGTGTAGTTGGGCAAGCTGTCGAGAAACGTCTTGCCGTAGCGAGCATGGATGATTCGGTTGTCGAGCAGCACGAGCGCCCCGCGGTCCTTCTTGTGCCGGATCAACCGGCCGAAACCTTGTTTGAGGGCAATCACCGCTTGCGGGATCTGGTACGACAGAAAGGCATCTTCGCCAGCCTGCTTCAGCATGCGGATGCGCGCCTCGACTACCGGGTCAGAGGGCACGGCGAACGGCAGCTTGTCGACGATGACCATACTCAGCTGCTCGCCGGGCACGTCGACTCCCTGCCAGAAACTCGATGTCCCAAACAGAACGCAGTTCTCTGTCCGACGGAACTCTTCGAGCAGCGCTGAGTTCGGTGCTGAGCCTTGGATCAAGGTCGGGTACTCGATCGCGAACGACACGGCGTCGTGCACAGCGTTCATCTGCTGATAGCTCGTGAACAACACGAAGGCGCGTCCCCGGCTGGCGCGCAGTAAGCTGATCACCTGATCCGCCGCCTGCCGCACAAAGTCGGGAGAGCGCGGATCCGGCAGCCGGTCGGGAACGTAGAAGATCACCTGCTTGCCCCAGTTGAAGTGGCCCGGTACGACCAACTCCTCGGCGTGCATGATCCCGAGGCGACCGCGAATGAAATCGAACTTCTCCTCCACGGCGAGCGTCGCTGAAGTGAGCACGACGGTGGGGACCTGATTGAACAATCGATCCGCAAGAATCTCAGCGACGTCGATCGGCGTCGCTTGCACGAACACACCCCGGCCGCGGCGTTCGATCCAGTAAACGTAGCGCTCGTCGTTACCTTCCATCAAGAGCCGCACTTCACGGTCGAGCTCGGCCGTGCGGCGCTCGAGGGGGATGATTTCGTCGGTCTGTTTGGGCACGATCTTGAGCTGTGTCGCGACCAGATTTAGGGCGTTTAGCAACATCGAGTACTCGTCCTCGTGCTGCTTTCGGAAGCCCTCGCGATGGCTGAAGCCCGTGCGGCCCTGGTAGCGCTCGAACAGCGCGAAGAACGCCGCCGATCGAATCCGCAGTGTCTCGATCGCCACATTCAGCGCGCGCGAACCCAGCCCCAACTGAATCGCGACGTTCTGGATATCGCGGGCCAACTCATCGAAGCGGTAGTTGCTGATCTGAAGGCCGAAATGCTGGCCCGCCACGTCCTCGATCTCGTGTGCTTCATCGAAGATCACGGCGTCGTAGTTGGGGATGATGGAGGTGTAGTCGCCTTCCCGCACGGCGAGATCAGCGAAGAACAGATGGTGGTTGACGATGATAATGTCCGCCGCCGCTGCTTTCTGGTGCATCAGGGTGACGAAGCAGCGCTCGAACTGCTCGCACTTCTGACCCGAGCAGAGCTCGCGGCGGGCGTCGAGCTTCTCCCACAAGCTGCTGATTTGCGGCAGCGTCTTGAGCTCGGCACGGTCCCCGGTTTCGGTCTCTCTTTCCCAGTCGCGAATCAGCTTAAAGTCTTCGATCTCGACAAGTCCGGTGAGCGTTGGCCGCTTCTCTGTTTCATAGAGTTTCTGGCGGCAGAGGTAGTTGTTGCGGCCTTTCATGTAGGCCACGTTCAGCGGCCGGTCGAAGTGTTTTTCGAGGAACGGGATGTCTTTGTAGTAGAGCTGTTCCTGGAGATTTTTCGTTCCCGTCGAGACGATCACGCGTTTCCCACTGGCAATAACGGGAACCAGATAGGCGAGTGTCTTGCCGGTGCCAGTGCCGGCCTCGACAAGCAGGTGGCGTTTCTCCGCCAGTGCCACTTCGACCTGCTCGGCCATCAATAGCTGGCCGGGACGAAACTCATAGTCGGCGTGCCACTCAGCGAGAAGGCCGAACTTGCCGAAGAAACGGCGCGCGCGCGTGGAGGAGCCTGTTTTGCGAGGTTCGGTGAGGGAGGGCGCCTTCATGTAGGGGCGACCCGCGAAGGATCACCTTGGGCGTAGGTTAACATGGGCAAATCAGGCAGATATCCCCGCCGCGTCTCAGGTAACGAACGTGCCACGTGACCGATCTCAAGCTAGCCACCTATTTCATCGTCCTCATCAACCCCTTTTCGCAAGTCCTCTACATGTGGGACCTGATGAAGGAACTGAGCTGGCGTGAGTTCGCCTCAGTCTACGCCCGCGCAAGCCTGCTGAGTTTCGGTGTGTTCGCGTTTTTCTCTTTGACCGGGGACCTGTTGCTCGTCCACGTCTTCCAGGTGCGCACGGATGCCTTGCGAGTCTTCGGTGGCCTGATCATGCTGCTGATCGCGCTGCGCTTCTTCACGCACGGCGCCGGCAGCTCGATGCTGAACCGCGAGGACACTCACCAGCTGGCCCCCAGCATTGCTCTGCCCTACATGGTGGGCCCGGGAACGATCTGGGTCAGCATCATGCTGGGGCGCAGTTTACCCGTGCCGCTGGATCTCGCCCATATCGCGATCGTGCTCGCCGCGAACTTGGCCTTCGTGACGGCCTTCCATCGCGTGATCGCGCATATCGAGAGCACCAAAGAGACGTTGCTGGGCAGCTACTTCCATATTCTGATGCGCACCAACGGCCTGTTTATCGGCGCGATCGGTGTCGAGATGATCCTATCGGGATTGGGTGGCGTCGGGGTTGTTCCGGTGCAGTGAGTCGACAGGACGTGGGTGGCGACCCACTCCGATAGGCATCAATCGTGTGGTGAAATCATCTTTGACGCTAGTGGTCTGAGCATGTAGACTGTGACTGTAGACTCCCGGAAGAGAAATGGCTGTACTCACTGAAAAGGAACAGACTTGGGACTCCGCATTGATTCGTGACCTGCGCGGCAAACGCACGCAGTCCGAGTTTGGGCAGGCTCTCGGCGTTCCCAAGAACACCGTCTGGCGCTGGGAGACCGGCCGTTGCCGGCCTGATGAGAATCACGCCAAGCTGCTCTCGGATCTAGCATCCAGAGAAGACTTTCTCGCTGATTGGCGGGTGTTCAATTCCCTCAGGATCATGGGAGACTTGGAGGAAGGCTCCCGCGAGATTCGGGAGCTGTTTGAAGAATCCCTTGAGCGCAACCCTCAAAAGACGGCGGGGAAAGAATAACCCTTTCTTGTGGCCGCCTATGTTACTGATACGCACCCACTGGTTTGGTACGCAGGGGGAGAGGCTCGGCGCCTCTCTGACCCGGTGCTCCGCATCTTCCGGCAGGCCGACGAACAGCAGATTCTAGTCTACGTCCCCGTCGTAGCTCTTTGGGAAGTATCGATGCTTCTGCGGCGGGGACGCATCGCGCTAAAAGTTCCGTTTCCACAGTGGGTCCGGCGAATTGCGCAGCGAGGGTACGAGTGCGCGGCGTTGGATGTGTCCATTACGATTGAGGCGAGCCGCCTCGGATTCACGAGAGATCCATTCGACGCCGCGATCGTTGCCACAGCGCTCCATCTTGATTTGCCCCTCATCACCAAGGACTCCGAGATCACCGATTCTGGGGTGGTCCCGGTCGTCTGGTAAGCGCCTCTTGCGGCGCAATTGGGCCATGCAAGCTTGGTTGTATCACCCCTGCTGGGGCGAGGCTCGTCGGCGCTTAGCCTGAAACCTGAGGGGGCTGAGGGGGACGCTACGACTGGGAACCGTTGCGGTAGCGATACGTCACCACACCGATCCCCACTGCAATCGCGAGCGGCGGAATGGCCAGGATCAAAATGCCCTGGTTGAGGGCTTCGATCGTCGCCTGCCGCACGAACTTGGCCGACTCGCGGCACATCGCGCACTGCCCCCACAACGGAGACGACAGGACGAGCCCCGATATCCCGACGGTGAGAAAGCGGCCGAGGCGCGTGCGGAGGCGAGCTAACATACCTTCACTCTACTACTGCGCTACTACACTACAGCGCTACTGCCATCCACGGAACCCAAAATCGACGATGCGGAAAGCATCGGGGAAGAAGTAGCCGATCATGATCAAGATGCAAGCCACCAGTGGTATGGACACCGTCCAACCCAATACGGGCAAGTCGAACTTCAGGTGCATGAAGTAGGCCATGATCATGGCGGCCTTCACGATCGACAGGCCCATCAGCATCGTCAGCATGATGAGCGGTTCAAAGTGAATGTATGCCAGAAGGATCTCGACCAGCGTGAGGGCAAGGAGCCCGATCCAGACCTTGATGAATAAGGGCTTGTGTGATTCTGCTTGTGCCGACATCGTGCTCTCCTGTTACGAAACCTTCGTGGACATCAGATAAACCATCGGGAAAACGAACATCCAGACCAGATCGACGAAGTGCCAATACAGCCCGCTCACCTCGACGTCCTCCGAATCATACTTGCCGCTCTTAAAGCCCATGGCCACAATCGCCAGATAGATCACGCCGATGGCAACGTGGGTCATGTGCAGGCCCGTGATCGTAAAGAACGTTCCGCCAAACAGCGGCGTGCCAAAGGGATTCCCGGTCGGAGTGACGCCGTCGTGAATCAGATGCAACCATTCGCGGACGTGCAAGACGATGAAGATCACGCCCCCAAGCGCAGTGGCCCAAATCCATTTGGCGGCGGCGGCGCGGTCACCCTTGTGGCCGGCATCAACCGCGAAAACCATCGTCAAACTGCTGGACAGGAGAACGAGCGTCATGACCGACGAGAAGATAATCGCCGGGTAGAACTCAAATGGGGTAGGCCAGTCATTCGCGATTCGCACATAGCTATAGGCGACGATAAGGGCCGAGAAAGTAAGGGCGTCCGAGACGATGAACAGCCACATCCCGAGTTTCTTGTAGCCAACGCCGTACGGTGACACACCGCCGCCCCAACCGGCCTGCGTGGCCACACTAGTTGAATGAGATTCCGACATGGGAAACGACTACCTCCAAAACATAAGCAACAGCAGTAAGTAGACCCAAAGGGCGTCCATAAAATGCCAGTAAATAGCGGTGGCCTCAACCGCGGCCTGTCGCGTCACCCAGACGCCCGGCCGCCAGACACGAATCACGGCGTAGGAGAGAGCCAATATCCCTCCGAGAATGTGAACCGCGTGGGCCGCCGTAAGCAGGTAGAAGAAGGAACTGCCCGGATTCGACGAGACGTAAATTCCTCGCTCCGCGAGCGCTCGCCAACCAAACCACTGGGATCCGATGAACAGCACACCGAACCCTAGCGTCACAGTCAGCCATTGGCGCACACCAACGCCTCGTCGTAGCAATCGCTTCGCCTTTTCGATCGTGAGGCTGCTGATGAGCAACAAAGCGGTGCTCAACCAGAGGACTCGTGGCAACTCGACCGCGACCCAATCTCCACTCAATCCGCTCCGCACGACCAGGGCGCTCGTAAAGGCGGCGAAAACCATCACGATTCCGGCGATACCGACCCACGTGCCGAGCTTGTAGCGAAAAACAGCCTGGGCGACCGGATCGGGCCGATCTGAACCGTCACCGCCGCCATCGCGAGGCCGCGCAGGCGGGGGAAATCCCCCACCACCCACAGAGGGTTGGGTCTCTTCATGCTTCACGCCATCAGCGGCGAGCGGGGGTGTGAGAGTGGTCGCCATGCTCGACTAATCGCCCGAAGAACGTGGAAACACCATCTCATCGGAATTGCACTGCATCGCAAAGTCGCGTTTCGCGTTCGGCAAACTGAAATCGTAGGCCCCGCGATAGACCGTCGGGATCTTGCCCGCGAAGTTGTCGTGCGGCGGTGGGGACGGGATCGCCCATTCCAAGGTAGTCGCTTCCCAGGGGTTGTCCTCGGTGCAGACCTTCCCCTTGAATAGACTCCAGAGGAAGTTGAACAGGAACAGGAACTGTGCCGTAATCGTGATCATCGCCGCGATCGTGATGAAGTACTGGATTTCATTGGCACCGCCCGCGGCCAGAAAATCGACGCCGGTCGTCTCCGCGTAACGCCGTGGATGAGGAATCATGCCGAGGTAGTGCATCGGCCCGAAGATCGCGTACACACCTATGAACGTGAGCCAGAAGTGAATCCGGCCGAGACCTTCACTCATGAATCGACCGAACATTTTTGGAAACCAGAATGTCAGGCCGGAGAACATTCCGAAGATCGCCGCGACACCCATGATCAGGTGGAAATGCGCCACAACGAAGTACGTGTCATGGAACCACAAGTCTACGGTCGGCTGTCCAAGGAAAATACCGCTCAGCCCGCCTGTCACGAATAGCGACACAAATCCGATGGCGTAGAGCATCGGAGTTGTAAAGCGAATCTTGCCGCCCCACAGTGTCCCGATCCAGTTGAATGTCTTGATGGCCGACGGAACGCCGATGCACATCGTCAGCACCGAGAACACGAAAGCCGAGTAGGGGCTCATGCCGCTCATGAACATGTGATGACCCCAGACGACAAATCCCAGGCCGCCGATCGCCAGGATCGCGTAGACCATGGCCTTGTAGCCAAAGACCGTCTTGCGGGCAAAAGTAGCGAGAACGTGCGACGTAACGCCCATACCAGGCAAGATGGCAATGTAGACCTCAGGGTGCCCGAAGAACCAGAACAGGTGCTGCCACAGGATCGGTGAGCCGCCGCTGTGATTGACGAGCTGATCGTTCACGACCAAGCCGCCGGGAATGAAGAAGCTTGTTCCGAGATTGCGGTCGAGCAACAATAGAATTCCAGCCGCCAGCAAAACGCCGAAAGCCAGCAAACCCAGGATCGCGGTGACAAACCAGGTCCAGACCGTCAGCGGCAACCGCATCATCGTCAAACCCTTGGCGCGAAGCTCCAGGGTCGTCACAATGAAGTTTAGCGCGCCGAGCAGCGAGGCTATACAAAAGAGTGCGATGCTGATGATCCACCAGTCCTGGCCCGTCCCCTCCATGGCCGCAGCGTTGAGCGCGCTGAGGGGCGGATAGGCCGTCCAGCCCGAAATCGGCGCCCCGCCTTCTACCAAGAACGCCACCATCAGCGCGCAGAATGAAAGAAACGTCGTCCAGAACGACAGCATGTTGAGGCGCGGAAACGCCATATCGGCCGCCCCGATCTGAATCGGCAGGAAGTAGTTGCCGAACCCTCCCTGCGGGGCGGTCGTCAGGACCATGAAGACCATGACCGTGCCGTGCATCGTCAGCATGGCCAAGTAGAACTCCGGGGTCATCACACCGTCGGGAGCACCGATCGGAAACAGGTCACCCAAGATGGCGAACGACTTCTCGGGCCACACGAGGCGCAGCCGCACCAGCAGCGACAATCCCATCCCGATGAACACCGCGACGATGGCCAACAGGATGTACTGAATCCCGATGACCTTGTGGTCGATGCTGAAGATCCATTTCGAGATGAAACTCGTCGGTTCCGGATGGCGATGAACTTCTACGTATTCCGCTACTTCTGTCATGAATGCCTACTCCCGAGGATTAGCCGCCCGCTTAACAGGCTACTGCAGGAAAGAATATTGCTCTTGAAGCCAACTGTCGTAATCGGCTTGCTCCACCACGTCCATGAAGCTGCGCATCTTGTAATGCCCCAGGCCGCATAGCTCCGAACACGCAATCTCATAAGTACCAACTTTGTCGGGCTTGAACCGCAAACGGCCTTCGATGCCCGGCACGGTGTCAAGCTTGAGCCGCAGCTCGGGGATAAAAAAGTTGTGGAGGACATCTTTTGTGCGCAAGATGACCTCGATCTCTTTGTTTATCGGGACGGTCATGCGGGGGACGATCACATCGTCCTTGCCATCCGGCTGGCCGCGGTCGAGGCCGAGCGGATTGCCGAGCGAGTCGTCGATCAGATTTACGTTCAACGACCCGAACTTGCCGTCCGCGCCCGCATACCGCATGTTCCACACAAACTGCTGTGCGGTCACTTCGACAACGACCCGCTCTCCGGCGGACGGCTGTGACTGAGCGTCGGCGAAACGCGCCTCTGCCCAGACGGTGTAGCCCATGAAGGTCAGACCAATGAACAGGACCGTCGCGGCCGCGGTCCACAAGACTTCCCAGCGCTCGTTGCCGGTGTTGTAATCAGCCGGCCCAGAGCGTTTGCGCCCGAACTTCATGACGGCATACCCCAGCGCCAAGTGCGCTATGACGAAAATCACGCCGGTCACGACGAACGTCAGAGCCATCTGGGCGTCCACCGCGCGCGCATGGTCGGTGATGGGGTCGGGCATCCACCATGTTTTCAGGACGAACGGAATGGTCAGTGCTATACAGATCAGCCAAATTACGAGGGCTAGGATAAAGGCCATAAGTGTTTCCCACCGCCGGGCCGCCGGATGGTGGCGCGGCGCGAGCAGACGTTGCTCCGATTACAAAGATCGTATAGTTTAGCAACTTAGTGAAGAATGTGTCCAAACGAGAGGCCGGTGTGTACCGCTCGGGCGATTCCCGGGCTAAGGCTTCGCTTAGGCTAAGGAAGTTGCGATGCCGGTTTCTCCTTTTGATCCCCTGATTCGGCAGTGGTTCGCGGGAGTGGGAAAGCCCACGGAGCCGCAAGAACTCGGCTGGCCTGAGATCCGCTCGGGCCGCGATGTCTTGATCTCCGCACCGACGGGTTCCGGGAAGACGCTGGCGGCCTTCCTGAGTTGTCTCGACCAGTTGGTTCGCCGCGCCCGCACGGGCGACTTCCCCGACGAGACGACGGTGCTCTACGTTTCGCCGCTCAAGGCGCTGAGCAACGACATCCAGAAGAACCTCGACCGGCCGCTGGCCGAGATCCGCGAACTTGCCGAGAAACAGGGTATTGGATTAGCCAGTATCCGCACGGCGCTGCGAACCGGCGACACCAAAGCTTCCGAGCGCCAACGGATGACGCGGAAGCCGCCTCACATCTTGGTGACGACGCCGGAGTCCCTCTACATTCTGCTCACAGCCGAGAAGAGCCGGCAGATCCTGAAGACGGTGCGGACCGTGATCGTCGACGAGATCCATGCCGTGGCGGACGATAAACGGGGATCGCACTTGGCGTTGTCGCTGGCACGGCTTGAGAGGCTCGTCACGCGGGATGGCGGGAGCAAGCGGCCACAGCGCATCGGGCTCTCGGCGACAGTGAATCCGTTGGCGGAGGTGGCCGAGTTTCTGAGCGGTGAGTTTCGCGAGGGTCGTGGCAAGATTGTATCGGTCGGGCATCAGCGCGCCATGGAACTTGCGGTTGAAGTCCCGCGGGATGAGTTGTCAGCGGTGGCCTCGACCGAAACTTGGAGCGAGATCTATGACCGCCTGGCCGAGTTGATCAAGGCGCACCGCACGACCCTGGTCTTTGTCAACACACGCCGCCTCTCGGAACGCATCGCGCATCAGCTTCAAGAACGTCTCGGCGAAGACGCTGTGCTGTCGCATCACGGAAGCCTGTCACGGCAGTTGCGGCTGAACGCCGAGGAGCGGCTCAAGGAGGGCGAACTCAAGGCCGTGGTCGCGACGGCTTCGCTTGAGTTAGGGATCGATATTGGGACGGTCGATCTGGCTTGCCTGATTGGCTCACCGCGCTCGATCGCGGTGGCACTACAGCGCGTCGGCCGCTCAGGACACTGGGTCGGCGCGCTTCCGCAAGGCCGCTTCTTTCCCACGACGCGCGATGAGCTCATCGAGTGCGCTGCGCTGGTGCGCGCGATCCGCAAGGGCGAGCTCGACCGGCTGGAGATTCCCGAAGCGCCGCTGGACATTCTGGCGCAACAGCTTGTTGCCGAAGTGGCTTGCGAGGAGTATGCCGAGGCGGATTTACTGGCCCTCGTCCGATCCGCCTATCCCTACCGCAATTTGAAGCAGAAGGACTTCGACGAGGTTGTTGACGTGCTCTCGGAAGGCATCGCGCATTCGCGCGGACGCAGTGGCGCCTACCTGCACCGCGACCGCGTCAACGGGCGGCTGCGGGCGCGGCGTGGGGCGAGGCTGGCGGCGATCACTTCGGGCGGCGCGATTCCCGACAACGCTCAGTACGCCGTGATCGCCGAGCCCGAGGGCACGAAGGTCGGCATGCTCGACGAGGATTTCGCGATCGAGAGCTCAGTGGGTGACATTTTCCTGCTGGGAACGACTTCGTGGCGGGTTCAGAGTTGTCCAATGCAAGATGATCCTGAAAGGAGGGAGTGTTTCCAATACAAGATGATCCTGAAGA
>JAQBUE010000045.1 GCA_027624045.1 Acidobacteriota bacterium | reverse complement strand
TTTCATGGGGGGGGGGACTCCTTCGGTGCGAAAGATTTTACTTGCTTGAACGAATATACTCGTGTTACAAGAGAATTGAAACTGGCCATTTAGCCAGGTAGAAGGCTAAGTTGTTATATTTATCACCAATTAGTCGTAAAAAAAAGGGGGGGGGTAATAGGAGAGGGAAACCTTTATGATCCTTCCCGATCTGACGCACCGAGAACAGGAAGTTGCCGCCCTCCTCGCCGAGGATGAGTCGAATAAAGAGATTGCTTCCGAGTTGCGGATCAGTATCCGTACTGTTCGGTTTCACGTATCGAACTTGCTGGAGAAGTTCCAGGTCAGCACACGAATGGAGTTCGCGGCGGTTTGGCGCAGGCAGCAAGACGGCTGCTACCAGTAGCGTTGTGCTAACGAGATGTTTTGGAGGCCCGACGGCGCTGCCCCGGGGTATCCGCTGTTGGCTGGTTGTCGACCCGGTTCCATGAAATCGTCCGCTGTGCCGGGAACGGATACGTCTTCCGTCCGTTGGTATGCCGCTTACTGGATTTCTGGGTCGTTCTCGGTGGCGGGCTCGTTGCCGAAGTGGTTGCGGATGATGTTGGTGTGGTCGGTGTAGAAGGTGCGCGAGCCGGTGACGCTGAAGGTCTGGGGATCGGCGTTGACGGTGTATCCGCCGGGGGTTCCGACCATGGTGAAGACGTAGCCGGACTTGATGCCGGAGGAAAGGTCGCCGGAGAGAAGGTCGGAAGCGGCGGGAGATGGCGCGGCGTTGCCAGTAGTCGGACCGAGTTCCATGAGGGACTGCGCGTAGCGTCCGTAGGTGGAGAAGTACTGGATCTGCGCGGTGTTGATGGTATGCATGGCGCGGATCGAGGCCATCTCGAAAGCCGCCATGCGGGCGCTTGTGAGTTTCGGAATGGCGATCGCGGCAATGATCAGGATGATCGCGATGACGATCAGCAACTCGATCAGAGAGAAGCCTTGACGGCAGCGGCGGCGGATTTGCATGCGGTTCTTGTACCTTCCCTATTTAAGCAGACGCACCGGAGCGGCGAAGAGTGCAGAGAAAATTCGGCGATCCGCATGTCAGGCTCAGCAACGGGCACCGCAGCTGGGCCCGCACCGGACCGCCGGAGAGGCGTCACGGCGGGTTTGACGGGTTTTCGGGCGAAGCCGTACAATGACTGGAAGGGCACAGGAGTATTGTGCCTGCCCCTCCCGAGGCCCGCTCAGGCGGGAACTCTCGAATGTTCGACAACTTACAAGACAAACTGCAGCGCGTCTTCAAGAACCTCCGTGGCGAGGGGAAGCTGACCGAGCAGAATATCCAGGACGCCTTGCGCGAAATCCGCATGGCGTTGCTGGAGGCTGACGTTAACTTTAAGGTTGTCAAACAGCTAGTCGAAGCCATCAAAGAGAAGGCGCTTGGGCAGGAAGTACTGACGGCGCTCTCGCCCACCGAACAAGTCATCAAGATTCTGCGTGATGAGTTGATCACGCTGCTGGGCCCCGAAGAAGCCAAGCTCAAGTATGCGAACGACCCGCCGTCGGTATTCATGATGGTGGGCTTGCAAGGCTCGGGGAAGACAACATCGTCGGGCAAGCTGGCGAAGTGGCTTTCAAAGAACGGCCATCGGCCGCTGCTCGTTTCGGTGGACGTCTACCGGCCGGCGGCGCGCGAACAGTTGAAGGTAGTGGCGGGTCAGATCGGGCAGCCGATCTACGTCGGGCCAGCCGAGGGTAAGCCGCTGGAGCTAGCGACGGCCGCGCGAGTCGAGGCGACGCAGTTAGGCCGCGACGTGCTGATTATCGATACGGCCGGGCGTCTGCACATTGACGACGAGCTAATGATCGAGCTTGAGCAGCTCAAAGAGAAGCTCCAGCCGACGGAAGTCTTGTTCGTCGCGGACGCGATGACCGGGCAGGACGCCGTAAAGTCGGCCTCGCAGTTCCACGAGCGGCTGGGTTTGAGCGGCGTTGTGTTGACGAAAATGGACGGCGATGCGCGCGGCGGCGCGGCGCTCTCGATTCGGCACGTGACCGGCTGTCCGCTGAAGTTCATTGGTACGGGTGAGAAGCCGGACGCGTTTGAACAGTTCCATCCCGACCGGGTTGTATCGCGCATCCTGGGGATGGGCGACATGCTGTCGCTGATCGAGAAGGTGGAAGAGTCAATCGATCAGAAGGACGCGCTCGAGATGCAGCGGAAGATGCTGCAAAACGAGTTTTCGCTAGAAGATTTTCGGGATCAGATGCGGCAGATCAAGAAACTTGGGCCGCTGGAATCGATCTTGGGGATGCTGCCGCAAGTCGGTGCGCTGCAGCAGCTGAAGGATGTCAAGATCGACCCGAAGGAAATCAGCCGTGTCGAAGCGATCATCTGTTCGATGACCGCGCGCGAGCGGCGCAATCATGAGATCATCAACGGCAGCCGCCGGCGCCGCATAGCCAAGGGCAGCGGAACGACGGTGCAGGAAGTGAATCAGCTCCTGCGCCAGTACCGACAGACACGCCAAATGATGAAGTCGCTTACCGGAGGCGGTGGTGGCGGCAGTAAAAAACGCAGACGCAGGCTCGGGGGCCTGGGTCAGAAAATGAATCTGGAGGCGCTGCTCCGGTAGCATTCGCCCCCGGTCAGCTTTTCCCGTCAGGAGAGAACTATGTTAGCAATCCGCTTGGCGCGCATCGGCGCCAGGAAGAAACCGTCCTACCGCGTCGTGGTCATCGACAAACGGCGCGCTCGGGACAGCAAGAACATCGAGATCGTAGGGCACTACAACCCGACGACCGAGCCGATCGAGTTGTCGCTCGAAAGCGAGCGAATCGATCATTGGGTGGGCCAGGGCGCGCAGCCGTCGGTAACGGTCCGCCGCCTAATCACATACAAGGAAAAGGGCGGCGCGGAGATCGAGCAGGCCAAGGTCGATAAGGCCAAGGCCGAGGCACAAGCCAAAGCCGAGGTGGAACAGACCGAAAGGGACAAGGCCCGCGAGGTCAAAGCCGCCGCCGCCGCTGAAGCTGAAGTCAAAGCCGCGGCTGCTGCTGAAGCTGAGGCCGCCGCCGCGGTTGCCGCCGCTGAAGCTGAAGCCGCGGGAGAGGCGGCAGCGACAGAGGAGGCGTCTACGGAACAGGGGGAAGCGCCCCCGGTAGCCGCTGAAGCTGAAGCAGCGGAATCGGAGGAGAAGCCCGCCTCGGACGGTTGATTCCAGTGGGATATAATCGAGCCAGGACCGCCTGAAAGACGACTCTCCGGCTCGTGTTCCGCTCCGTACAAGCCAGGGAAGGCAATCGCTGGATTGCCCTGCCTCTCAAAGTGTTGAGGGGGGAGACTCAAATTGGCAGCAACCAATGATTCGATCGTCGAGTTGGTGGAATTGATCGCCAAGGCCCTGGTCGACAAACCGGAGGAAGTGGCGGTGCGGGCTGTTGAAGGGGAAAAAGTACGAGTACTCGAGTTACAAGTCGACCCGTCGGACCTCGGCAAGGTAATCGGGAAGAAGGGCCGCACGGCGAAGTCGATCCGGGCGCTGCTCGGGGCGGCCGGCATGAAAGTGAAGAAGCGGTATACGCTGGAGATCATCGAGTAACGAATACGGAACATCCAGATCAACAGAATTCCGGCGAAAGCTATGTGACTCTCGCGCGGATCGTTAGAACGCGTGGCAATCGCGGCGAGGTGATCGCCGAAGATTTGATCGGCCGCGAGGACAAGCTTTCGCCCGCGAGCCGTTATTTTTTGGAGGACCCACGAGGGCAACGTCGGGAGGCGACTCTCGAGGAGGTCTGGAAGCAGCGCGATCGTTGGGTACTGAAGTTCGCGGGAGTCGATTCGATCAGCGCGGCCGAGGAATTGCGAAACTGGAAGGTGCGGATTCCGGAAGAGGAACTCGGTCCGCCGCCGGAAGGTGAACACTACCTTGACGATTTGGTGGGTTGCCGAGTGCTGGAAGAGGAGTCGGGCCGGGAAATCGGGGTCGTCGAAGAAGTTCTAGAACCGGGTGGTTCGTTGTTGCTGGATGTTCGAGGTGAACGGGGCGAGGTACTGATCCCGTTTGTGGATGAGATTTGCCGGGAGGTATCCAAGGAGAGGCGCGAGATTCGAGTACGGCTACCGGAGGGGCTCGAGGAGTTGAATTCGTGAGATGCTGTTTCATATCATCACGATCTTTCCCCGCTTCTTCGATGGGCCATTCGAACACGGGATTGTTTCCCGCGCGAAGTCGAGCGGACTGATCGGAATTGAGCTGAACGACTTGCGGGAGCACACGTTCGATCGCCATCGCACGGTGGATGACCGGCCGTTCGGCGGTGACGAAGGCATGGTGCTGAAGATCGAGCCGGTGTTTCTGGCGTTGGAAAAGATTCGAGGCGGGCAACAGGGCAAGCGGGTACACACAGTGCTGTTGTCGGCCCAGGGCGGGAAGTTTGATCAGAGAGTGGCTTCGCGGCTGGCGTCGTATGACGAAGTCACTTTGATCTGCGGACGTTACGAAGGAGTGGACGAGCGAGTGGCCGAGCATCTAGCCGATGAGGAATTGTCGATTGGGGACTTCGTCCTCAGCGGCGGCGAGTGGGCTTGCGGCATCGTGATCGATGCTGTGACGCGACTGCTGCCCGGCGCCTTGGGCAATGAGGCTTCGGCGGAGCAGGAGTCGTTTCGTCCTTCCGAAGACGGGCTGTTGGGGATTCTCGACTGCCCGCACTATACGCGTCCGGCTGAGTTTCGCGGCTGGGAAACGCCGCAAGTGCTGCTGAGCGGGAATCATGAAGAGATCCGCCAGTGGCGGCGGCAGGCCGCATTGAAGAAGACATGGCGCAACCGCCCCGAACTTTTGGAAGGGGCGGCGCTGAATGAAGAGGATCGAGCGTGGCTCGCGGCACTGAGCGAGTCCCGCCACGGAGAACCAACATGATGAATAAAGTGCTGCAGAAGATCTACGACACCCACAAGAAGGACGAGATTCCGAAGCTGGAGACGGGCGACACGTTGCGTGTCAATGTTCGGATCCGTGAGGGAGACAAGGAACGGCTTCAGGCGTTTGAAGGTATCTTCATCGCCCGCAACAACACCGGGATGAGCGAGACGATCACGGTTCGCAAGATCAGTTTCGGTGTGGGTGTGGAGCGTGTGTTCCCGCTGCATTCGCCCGTGGTCAGCAGCATCGAAGTAGTGCGCCAGGCGCGCGTGCGCCGGGCGAAACTCTACTACCTGCGGAAGCTGCGCGGCAAGGCGGCGCGGCTGCGCGAGCGAGCACGGAAAGCGTAAATGGCGCGGACCGCCGCGACACCCGCTGCCGTGAAGCCCGGCCTTTCCGGGCAGCAGCGGCGTCCTCATACGAGGATCGAGCGGAGCTTGCGGGATCGCGGTTATGCCCTCGTGGCCGGCGTGGACGAGGTGGGCCGGGGCTGCTTGTTCGGCCCCGTAACGGCGGCGGCGGTGATTCTCGACCCGCGGCGGCCTGTGCGCGGCCTCAACGACAGCAAACAGCTCAGTGCGGAGCGTCGCCGGACGCTGAGCGAGCGCATTCGAGAGCGGGCAGTGGCGGTTTCGGTGGCGGCTGTGGATAGCGCTCAGATTGACCGCGTCAACATCTATCAAGCTTCGCGCTGGGCGATGAAGGCGGCCGTAATGGGGTTGGCGCCCGCGGCGCAGGCGATCGTGGTGGACGCGCTTTCGCTTGATGTCGATATGCCGCAGCGTTCAATCATTCGGGGCGATGCGACGAGTTCGTCGGTGGCGGCCGCTTCGATCGTCGCCAAGGTCGAGCGTGACCGCTGGATGGAAGAGTGGGACCGGGTATTCCCCGAGTACGGACTCGCCTCGAACAAAGGCTATGGAAGTCCAGATCATTTGGCGGCTCTCGAAAAGTACGGTCCGACGCCGCTCCACCGGATGACGTTTGCTCCGGTAGCGAAGTGTTGTTGTTTTGGGCTGGTTTGTGATTCGCAGTTGGCCCTGCCGTTAACTTCCCCGAATCAAGGCGCGGACGCGCTTTTTTCCTAGCTATGAGCGAGGTCCTTGGATTACAGACGGGTGAGCCTGACGGCGGGCCTGTTCCGGGCCGATCACGCGCGAGTTGGGTGACCCATATCCTGTTTACGTTGTTTTGTATCGAGATTGGGATTGTGCTGGTGATCCTGCCCTGGACGCCTTTTTGGGATAACAATTTTTTTGGGTTGACGCCTCAGTGGGACGGCTTGTGGCTGAGTAACTACTTGCGCGGCGCGATTTCGGGAGTCGGGCTGGTTAATATTTGGATTGGGCTCGGGGAGACTTGGCGGCTCTGGAAGTAAGGCTCCGACCGGGTTCTGTGGACTTAGCGGCTGCTCGGCGTGGGCTCACGCCCGAGATGAGCGGCACTCATGCCGGCCCCACAGCAACCGCCTTCCTCAGCAGGTTCCTTCTTGGCGAACAATTTGGCACGGTTTCCTCCGCGCCGACCCGGGTGTTATAGTCGGTGACTGTTTGAGCCTCCACCGCGCTCCAAGCAGCACGCAAAACCCCCATGAAAAAACCAGACCGCCGTCAGATCCTCAAATCCGTAGCCGGACTCGGACTCGCCTCCTCCGTCCTCGTTCCTTTGGCCGACGCCTCGGCCGCCGCCCCGCCGTCGTCACTCACGTCTCGCATTACGAAGTTCGAGGTGATCCCGACCAAGCTCGCATACTATGAACCGGTGCGTGAAGCGCTCACCCGCAGCTTCTCCCTACAGGGCCGCTACCAAACGGATTTCTCGCCAACCATCGTCAAGCTGTACACCGACGATGGGCTGATGGGGATCTGCAACGCCTCAATGCCGAATCAGACCGCCATCGAGGCCACTCTCAAACGCATGGTCGGTCACTCGCCCTGGGAATATTTGATGGACGACTCGTTGCAAGGTATCCTGGTCGCCGTCTACGACCTCGTGGGCCAAGCCGCCGGGCTCCCGGTTTCACGATTGTTCGCGGCCAGCCCCAAGAAGAGGATTGTCCAGACTTGGTGGAGTCAGTGCTACCCGCCCGCTCTGATGGCCCAGGAGGCCAAACGCGGCGAGAATCTCGGGTACAAGGTGCATAAGGTCAAAGCCCGGCCCTGGGAAGACGTCATCGAGCAGGCGGCCGCTATCTGCGACGTCGTCAAAAGCGACTTCCGTATCTGGGCCGACGCCAATGCCTGGTGGGGTTCGGTCGGCCGCACGATCCACCTCTGCGAAAAGCTCGGCCAGTTCAATAACTGTTTCGCGATTGAATCCCCCATCGCGCGCCCCGGCATCGCCGGCTATCGCGAGCTCAAAGGCAAACTCCCGCTGCAGGTCGCCGAGCATATGACGTCCGACCCGATGCCGTATGTGCGCGAGGGCCTGCTCGATAGCTTTATCATCGGCGGGCCGATGGGCCGCACCTTCGTGCAGCGGGCGCTCATGGCGGAAGTCACGAAGATGCCGCTGTGGATCGAACACAGCATTGAAGACGGCATCAATCAAGTTTTCCAGGCCCACCAGGCCGCCGCCTTCCCCGGCGTTGAATACGCCATCAGCATCACCCACGTGCTCGTTGACGATCTGACGAAAGAGCCTTTCGAGGTGGACAACGGTTTCTACCAGGTCCCCACCAAGCCCGGCCTTGGCGTCACCCTAGACGACGACGCCGTCGACAAATACCGCATCGCCTAAGAGTTGTCCCGTGAAACCGCTGCCCGAACCTCGCCTTTTGGCGTTCGCCGCCGTTCGCTCAATATCGGCGGTCCTCATCATGGAAGCCGCGAGAGATAACGAGCGGACCCAGGGGCCCGAGTTTTTCGCAGTTCCTCACCAAGCCTTCCCGCTACAATCGGGAGCGGAGATTCCTGATGCGCTTCCTACTTGTCGCCCTACTTTTCATCCCCACGCTCACGGCCGCCGATTTTGACCTGCTGATTCGAAATGCTCGCGTCGTAGACGGCACCGGCAACCCCTGGTTCGTCGCCGACGTTGGCGTGAAAGACGGCAAGATCGCTTCGATAGGCGGGCTCGACGGCAAGACAGCCGACTCCGTCGTCGACGCCGGCCGCCGTGTCCTAACGCCGGGATTTATCGACGTTCACGCCCATATCGAAAAGCGCACCTACCGTCCCGGCATCATCGATTACCCCGACGCCTTCAATTACACGATGGACGGCAAGACGACGATGATCACCGGCAATTGCGGCTCCTCGAAAGTCGATGTCGGCGGCTGGTTCTCGGCGCTGGAACAGAGCGGGCTCGGGCCGAATCTGATGACGCTCGTCGGTCACAATTCGGTGCGTCAGGAAGTCATGGGCGACGCCCAGCGAGCGGCCACACCCGCGGAGATGAAGAAGATGGAGGCCCTGGTTGACAGCGCGATGAAAGCCGGCGCGGCCGGCCTGTCCACCGGACTGATCTATATTCCCGGCACTTACGCCGATACCGATGAGGTCGTGAAACTAGCGAAGGTTGCCGGTAAACATGGCGGCGTCTACGCCACCCACATGCGCAACGAAGGCGCGGAAGTTCTGGCCGCCATTCGCGAAGCCGTCTACATCGGCGAGCAGGCCGGCACGCCGGTGCAGATCTCGCATTTCAAGATCAGCAACAAACATCGCTGGGGTAACAGCGACAAATCGATCGAACTCGTCGAGGAGTATCGCCGTAAAGGCGTTGACGTCGTCGTCGACCAATACCCGTACGACCGCTCGAGCACCGGCGTCAGTACGACGCTCCCGACATGGGCGCTGGCGGACGGCCAGGATGCCATTCGGGCGCGCCTACGGGACCCGGAAACACGCGCCAAGGTTATCGAAGGAATGAAAGAAATCCTCGACAAGAAAGGCTTCGGCGACTATTCCTACGCCATGGTGGCATCGTGCGATTGGGAACCCGCACTCGCCGGCAAGACCATCAGCGAAATCAACGTCATGCGCGGCCACGAAGCTACTGTCGACAACGAGATTGAAACGATCCTTGAGCTTGTCGAGAAGGGCAGCGTGCCCATGGTCTTTCACTCGATGAGCGACGAAGACGTCGAGCGCATCATGCGCTATCGCAACACCGCGATCTCAAGCGACGGCTACATCCTCAAGTTCGGAGAGGGTGTCCCGCACCCGCGGTCTTACGGAACTTACGCGCGAGCATTCGCCGAATACGTCCGCAAGCGCAAAGTGCTCACCCTCGAAGACGCCGTCCGCAAAGCGACATCGCTTCCCGCGCGGACATTCGGCATCAAGGATCGCGGATTGCTGCGTGAAGGCTACGCGGCCGACTTGGTGTTGTTCGACCCGGAGAAGGTGCAGGACAACGCCACCTTTGAAGCGCCGCACCAATACTCGTCGGGATTTGACTACGTGATCGTCAACGGCGTTCCGATCGTCGCCGAAGGAGAACGCACCGGAAAGCGGCCGGGCCGGATTCTCCGCCACCAGTAGTCGTGCGGATTAGGGGTTCGCGATGTTTTGACGGCGGCCATCGAGGAACGCGATGATGTTTTCGACGACGCCCACATTGAGCAACTCGACGCCTTCCACTGTCATGTCGGCGCAATGCGGCGTGAGGATGACCTGCTCGCAAGCGAAGAGCGGGTGATCGGCCGGCGGCGGTTCCTGTTCGTAGACATCAACGGCCGCGCCGCCTAGATGCTCCGAGTTCAAAGCATCCACCAACGCCGCCGTATCGACGACTGCCCCGCGCGCCCCGTTGACCAACAGTGCCCCTTGCTTCATCAGGGCCAGTTCCCGTTTGCTGATCAGCCCGCGGGTCTTGTCCGATGCAGCTACGTGCAAGCTCACGACATCGGCTGTCTTCAGCAATTCATCTAACTCGACGTAACGCACACCGAGCGTCGCGGCCCGCTCCGGGGAGGGGTTAAACGTCCAGGCGATCACATTCATGCCCACCGCGCGGCCCAGGCGCGCCATCTCAGCGCCGGTGTTGCCGGTGCCGATCACACCCAACGTCTTGCCCTGCAGCATGACGTTATTCTTGCGAGGCCACTGTCCGGCCTTGACTTGCTCTGTCAAATAGGAGGCGCGTTTCGCCAAAGCCCACATGAGCCCGAAGATGTGTTCGGCGACGACGGGCGCGGTTCGGCCTGGCAGATTGCAGACGTCAATGCCGCGCGCGCGCGCCGCCTTGAGGTCGATCATGTCCGTGCCGATCGAGCACAGCGAGATGAGCTTCAGATTCGGCAGGTGCTCGAACTCAGCCTCGCCCCACTTCACCGAACCACGCGTATTCATGATCACGTCGGCGCCGGCGGCACGCCTTACTTTTTCTTCGCTCGTCTCGGGACGATCTTTGTAGATCGTCACGTCGCCATAGGGCTTCAGTTTTTCGAGTTCTGGGGATCCTTGAATCTGTACAGGAAGATCGCCTGGAATGACGATCTTCGCTCGGCCTTCGAATACCATGCTTTCTTCTCCTGACGCACTTTATCGCGGACTCATTAGCGTAAACGAAGTTCCGCTTTCCCCGCACCCGTGCGAAAGCCCGGAAGCGCAAGAAAGGCGCAGAGGTGCTAACCGTGGGTGCTCAGGAAGGGGCCGTGGAGAGGATTGCGCCGGACCGCTTCCGGCCGTACTTGATCAGCGGCTTTTCGACGAACTGGTAGAGCGCCGCCGCACAGGCGACCGATAGCAGGGTGGAAGTAAGGTACGCTCCCCACGCGACCCAATCCTTGCCGGAGCCCTCGATGAAGACCGCTTGGGCCACTCCGACACACAAAAGGTGGACCAAATAGATACCGTAGGCCCGGACGCCGACGAAGCGCAGCCAACCCCAATCGAGAGGGCGGCTGCAACGCGGGTTCCCGGTGACAACCGAAGTCAACAGCAGCGCGATGGCCAGAGCATAGGAGAAATCCGCTATGGGGTTGCTCTCGACACGGCGGTGGCTGACGGCGAAGTGAGTCACAACGAATGCCGTCACGACCAGCCACGACCAGCCCGGCCGCGCCAGCAAGCTCAGCCGGTCGTAGAAGCGACGCTCGTGGAGACAGAGCGCCAACAGGCAACCGATTGCGATATACCCGTAGTCCCCCACCAAGAAAAAGAACCGTCCAAGAGGGCGTACCAGTAAGAAGAGGGCAACCGCCGCGGCGAGGATGAAGCGCCACTGCCGCCTGGCCTTCAGCCCGACAAAAGCGATGAAGGGCCAGAGCAGATAGAACTTCTCCTCAAGCCCCAGGCTCCAGCTATGAAAGAAGTTGGCGGTCGGCGCGAACTCGTTGAAATACAACAGATAGTACGGCATCGCGGCGTTCCAGCGGGCCGCGTGACCCGGGTCGGTCGCTCCGTAGGCCAACAGCGCCGTGATGCCCAAAACATAGTAGTAGGCCGGAAAGATTCGAAGGCTGCGCCTGATATAGAACGCGCGCAGATTGAGCGATCCGCTGTCTTGCTCTTCCCTCAAGGCCAGGGTCGTAATCAGAAAACCGCTCAGTACGAAGAAGACCGCCACTCCACCCGAGCCCGCCAGCCAAAGGAACGGCTGCTCGGTCATGTGGATGTGAGCTGAGATAACGATGATGACGCTAAGCGCGCACAGCCCGTCCAGGCCTCGAAAACGCTTTGCGGCCCGATACTGGTCATAACTCAGGATGTCTGGGTTGTTTGTTGACTGAGGCAAGCTGTTTAAATGCTACCTGCAAGACCGTCCAGGGCGGTACTAGTGTGCAGCCCGAGGGCTGGAAGCTGTCCACCCTAGCAGAAAGGGAAAGCTTGAAAAAGCGTCCTGAAAGGGGCGTCGATAGCCAAGGGGAACGCCCTAGAGAAGTGTCGGCGGAGATGGGAACGGCAAGCTGGAAGCCATCGCTGACGACAAACTCAGGCAAGTCCTGGGCCGAGAGCGAGGCCGCGATGGAGCCAGAAAAACCAGTACGCGTCGCAGGCGTTGAGTCTAACCACTCGGGCCACGTCCACGAAAGCAGCCCGAGGAAGGCTCGGCGAGGGCAATGTCCCAAGAAGTACCTGGAACAAGTTGTTCTTGGGACATTCTCCTCACCACTGTTGTAACCCATCGAAGCTCGGCCAGCCCCACCGAAGAACGTAAGTAACTGATATGCAAGATAATAAATTGCTCCTAGGGCTGTGACTATCTTTCTTGGCGGAGAGCGTCCTTCCCCTCCCCCACGTGGTGCTATCCTGTCGCCTGACACCGATGACTAAGATCACACGACGCAAGTTCGCTACCGGCGGAGCCGCCGCATCGCTCGCCGCCTGCTCTCCGGCGGAATCGCAAAAGAGCGCCGGGGCCGATTCCGCGCGCAGGCCGGTCAGAATGTACGTCGGGACGCAGCGCAATCCGACGACGCCCGCAATGCTCGACTACTTCAAACGGCACGGCGTCGAGCACATCGCCGGTTACTCACCCCAGTCCGGCAAGCCATGGACCGTTGATAGTCTGCGCAGTACGCGCGCGATGTGCGAAGAACGCGGCGTTGCGCTGGACTTCGTTGTCCCGAGCGGCGTTCGCAGCCGCGACCTTGTGATGACGGGAGCGGAGCGCGACCGCGCGGTCGAAGGCATGCAACAGCTCGTCGCCGACTGCGCCCAAGCCGGCGTCCCCGCGGTCAAGTACAACCTATCGTTCCTCAGCATGCAGCGAACGGGATCAACGCCCGGCCGCGGCGGCTCCAGCTACGGCACCTGGCGATGGAGTGAGGCGAAAGAGAAGTCCGCTGAGTTGACTGACGCCGGACGCATCGAGGCCGATACGTTCTGGGAACGCATCGACTACTTTCTGGAGCGCGTTGTCCCGGTGGCGAACGAGAACAAAATCCGCATTGCCTGCCATCCTCACGACCCGGGGGTTCCGCCGGAAGGCTATCGCGGTGTGGACCGTGTTCTCGGCACCGTCGAAGGCCTGAAGAAATTCGTCGCGATGCGGGAGAGCCCTTATCACGGCCTGAATCTGTGTCTTGGCACGACGGCCGAAATGCTGCAAGATCCTAACCGCGAAATTCACGATGTCATCCGCTACTTCGGCGAACGCAAGAAACTGTTCAACATCCACTTCCGCAACATCAAGGGCCGCCGCGACGACTTCATGGAAGTCTGGCCGGACGAAGGTGACATGAACATGGTGGAAGTCGCCCACACGCTGTACGAAGTCGACTATCCCTACATGGTGATGCCTGACCACATGCCGCGCCACCCCGATGATCCTGACTTCGGGCGGCAGGCCTTTGCGTATGGATTCGGCTATATCAAAGGGATACTGCAGGCGCTTGAAACGGGCGTTTGATGTGGCGGAGGGAGGGAGCCGTGAAGCTCAGAAACGCAATGACCAACACTTGTAAGCACAAACCCCGAGCGATCTTCTTACGTGCAGCCGCACTCAGCCTTGTCGCTGTGTCGGGACTGCTCGGCGCCGACGATATCCATCTCGAACGGCGCGTGCAGGCGATGCCGCAAATCAAGGCGGCACCCTACACCAAGCTTGCCGACGGCAGCGCTCTGACCGTTGATGACGAGTACGCCCACATCACGACCGACAACGGGCAGACTTGGCTCGAACCCATCCCGCTGTTCACCGAAGGCCAGGACCTCAAAGTCAGCAACGAGCGCGTCCTGACCCGCACGCGCGACGGGGTCGTGATTCTTGCCTTCATGAATCTGAACTCACGAGATTGGGGTTGGGACGACGCGAAGAACGCTCCCGACCGCACGGTGCGTCTGGATGTCTGGACGATTCGCAGCCTTGACGAAGGCCGCACCTGGCAGGACGCCCGGCTCATCCAGGAAGGGTACTGCGGCGCGGTGCGGGATATTCTGCAAGTGAGTTCCGGGCGCGTTGTCGTGGTCGCACAAGACCTGCTCTACAACCCAGGGCGGCATGCGACGAAGACCTACTCCTCCGACGACGACGGCAAGACGTGGAAGGTGAGCAATACGCTCGACCTCGGCGGACGCGGGCACCACGACGGCGCAATCGAGGCCACGATCGTCGAACGCCGCGACCATAGTGTGTGGATGCTGATCCGTACGAACTTCGATTATTTCTGGGAAGCAATTTCGACCGATCAGGGGCAGTATTGGCGGGAAATGCGTCCCACGACCATTGACGCCAGCAGTTCGCCTGCCGCGCTGAAGCGCCTGGAAAGCGGGCGGCTCGTGATGACCTGGAACCGACTGTACCTCGAAGGCAAGACGAGCACGCAGCGCCGCGGCGGATCGCTTTCAGAAAGCATGGCGAGTTGGGAGCGATCTGAACTCTCGATTGCTTTTTCGGACGACGATGGCGCGACCTGGTCGGCGCCCGTGGTGATTGCGCGCCACAAGGACGCGAGCAAGCGCGTTTCGTACCCGTGGATCTTCGAGCGGCGTCCGGGAGAGTTGTGGATCACGACGATGCAGGGGGCGCTGCAATGCCGGTTGTTTGAGAAGGATTTTGTGAAGTAGCCGGGGTATGGAGTTGATTCTCCAAGTCGACGTTGTTTGGCATTGGCGGTTCATGGCTCAAGCCGGTTTGGGTAAGACCCCTGGAAGGGGCCTAGTTCATTCTGCCGGCGGGCGTTGGACCAGGCGTAAAACGCCTGGCCTAATTGAAACCATGGACCGTAAACGGGCCAAAGAAATATCGGGATCACGCTGGGAGGAGTGTCGGATGTAAGTGTCGGGCTAGCTTTTCTTCTTTTGGCGCTTGCGCAGTTCCTTCTCTTCTTTTGGTGTAAGCTCGCGCGGCTGGAAGGTGACGGCGATGAACGTCAGCACCTCAACCGGCACGCCGTTGAGCAGCGTCGGGCGGTATTGCCACTGCCGAACGGCCTCGACAGCGGCTTCCGCCAACAGCGGATGCCCCTCGACGACGCGCAGTTGCCTGACTGCTCCGTCGCGAGTGATGATTGCTTCCAGTTGTACGGTGCCCGCGATGCGATCTTCCGATGCTTGCTCGGGATAGACGGGCATCACGCGATGCGTGATTCTAGCGGCTTGCACATTTCCGCCGACGCGGATCGGCGCGGGCAGCAGGATGCCCATCGAGCCGTGTCCGGTGAGACCCAGCACGCCTCCGGGCATGCCGCCGGGCACGCCGCCCATCATGCCGCCGAGATTGGGTCCGGGTATATGGGATGCGCTCTCGATATCGCTTACGACCGCGACATCCTCGGGGATCTCGCGCGGGGCTTGTAGCTTCACTTCGAAACGGCTTGGAGGCGGCGGCGCGGGGGCGGCGGCTCGTGCTTGCGGTTCAGGGGCGGGCGGCGGAGCCGGTGGGGGCGCCGGCGCGATGAGCAGAATGTGATTGGCCAGGTCCTGGATTGGGATTTCGAGCGTATAGATCAGCGGGACAAGGAGCGTCATCCCGACCAGGGACGATTGACCGAGTAGAGATACAGCCAACGTCCACGGCTTGACGCCGCCGTTACCTTGGACGAAGGTTTGCTCGAACACGGTTTCTCGCGGGAAGGCCCTACTGAGTGTAGTCGGTCTGGGGTGGGATTATGTTACGAAACTTGGCTGGACACGGGGTTCCAGGGGCTGTTTCGTGTTTCGTGATCCCTGCTTCGCGGTTTCGATCGGATGCTCGGAGCCGCCGCCCACGGTGCGCCGGGTTCGTTTGGTGCCGAGGTGTGTTGGTTGCACCGGCCTTCGGCCGAGCGCGGAGGTCGCGCACAGCGCGACCCGGCACGGCGCAGCCGCGCGCCACGAGGCGGGCCGGGGTAAGTTGTTGGCTAGAGCGAGTTGAGAAAGGCCAGCAAGGCGGACTTGTCGGCGGGCGGCAGGTTGCGGTAGTTGTCGGCGGCCTGTTGGGCTTCGTTGCCGTGCCGCAGCAAGGCCTGCTCGGGTGTGGCGGCGCTGCCGTCGTGAAGGAAGGGACGGCGATGGCGCAGGCCCCACAGCGCGGGCGTGCGGATTTCGTTGGCGAGGGCGTCACCCTGCGGGATGCCGTCGCCGGTGGCGATGTCGTGCAGCAGCAGGTCTGAAAACAGATGAACCTCGCGGCGATCGAAGACCGGGTTCCGGCTTTGCGCGGTGACCATCATCGGAACGTGGCAGCTTGCGCAGCCGGTTGCCGTGAAAAGTGTTTCCCCGCGAACGACCGTTCCGTCAATTGGGCCGCGGTCGAGAGGGGCGAGAAACTTCATGAAAGCTTCGAAGGCATCGATGCCGCGCAGCCCAGTGAGTGGGTCTCGGCGGTCTTCCGGGTCGGAGGCGGGGTCGCAAAGTTTCAATACTTCGGGGTCGATCCCGGCGCCGACTTCGTTGCGGAACAGGTCGTTCGTAATGCCCATCTCGTTGCGGTAGGCGTCGGCGCCGAATGCGAGCAGCGTGGCGTGCTGCGCTTTCCAGCCGAATCGGCCGACTCGCTGCGCGCCTGTGGCTACATCGAGGATGATGCCCGCTCGCCCGCTGATGCCATCACCGTTTTGGTCGTTGGGGTCTTCACGAACACGGATCGCTTCATCGGCGATGGCCTCGATCAGACCCGCTCCAAAAAGAGGGATCGGAATGCGGCGGGCGATGACGTTGGCTTCGGGCGGGATTTGCGGCTGGCATTCCTGGTTCGGGAGCGAGAACAGGTGGAACAGAGTGTCGCCGCCAAGCACGGTGAAGTGGCCGTTCTCGTCGACGTGGCCCGTACGAACTTCAGCAACGGGGCTGATCCCGCCGATCGCGGGCGTGGCGTGACACTGCGCGCAACCGAGTCCGTTGAAAGCGGGACCGAGGCCTTCGGCGGCATCCTCGACTTCGAGAAAGTCGTCGAGACCAATGCGGAACAGTTCGAACTCCTCGACGGTGATGCCGACGAGAGGGTTGCCGGGTTGAGAAGGGCGGCCCATAGATACGCCTTTCAGGCTCTTAGCGGCAGCTGACACACGGGCGCGCGGCGTGAATTCCCGTGGCGTAGCTTCTCGGGGCGAGCCGCCGGAAGGAGTCTCTTGCGAGAAAGCCGGCGTGAGCGTTAGCAGAAGGGCGGCGCTCGCAACGGCGGCGAATCGGAACGAGGCTCTCATTTGACGACAATCCGGCCGCGCATGATGGTGTGGCCCGCGCCACAAGCCTTCGAGCAATCGAAGGGAAAGACTCCCTTTTCCTGGGCGCGGAAAAGAATGCGGGCATCGCCGCGGCCGCGCTTAGGGACGATCACATTGACGCCGGCTTCGCGGATGCGGAAGCCGTGATTCGTATCGAGGCTGCGGATTCTCAACTCGACGACTTCGCCTTGTTTCAGATGGATGACAGAGGGGACGAAGCTGAATCGCTCCGCGACAACATTGATAACGCGGTCGGCTTTCTCACCGCCCGCCCCGGCGCCGACTTCGGCCGACGGCAGCACGAGCAGACAGAACGAAATCAGGAGGAGCAGGGAAATTGTTTGGCGTTTGTAGATCATCAGAACCACCACCCGATTCCCAGGTTCACCGCATTGCGGGCCTTCATGAGCCGGCTTTGATTTCGCATCACGGTGTAGTCGAACTTCAAGGCGATGTCGGGCTCGGGGAAGAACGTCAGTCCGGTGACGAGCGCGTCGCGATCGAACTCCTTGAGAGGCACGAAGCCCCGCGCCATGCGGCTTTGGGTGTCGAAGTTCTCGTAGCGCGAAAAGGCGACGAGATCATAGCGCTGCCTGAGGGGCAATAGGTGGTAGGCGCCCTCGGCGTAGAAGCCGCGCATTCTTTCGGCGATGTTGGGGTTGACGCCGGAAGTGCGTTGCAGCAGTGAGTTCAGCCGCTCGGTCTGGTCGAGATTTACGTTGGCCCACTCTCCGCGAAAGTCGAACCGCGAAACGCTGAAGCGCCCATCGATCTCGAAGACGTTGACGCGCGGGTTGATGCCGGGCGTGGCGAAACCGCTCTTGCCGGTCCAGAAACTGCCGCCGAGCGAGAGCCCAGGCAAGCCGTGGTATTCCAGGCGACCGGTGATAGCGGGGTTCTGCGCAATCGACTCAAAGGCTTTCTGGCGGCCGTCGCGAATGCCGTCTTCGGCGTTGAAGTTCGAGGCATTCAGGGGTGCCATCATGTAGGCCTTGTAGACGAAACCGCCGCCGAGATCGCCGAAGACGCCCGCGCCGGGCTCGAACCACGTTGTCGGGAGAATCACCGTATCGACGAAGGGCCGCTCGACACCGTTGAAGGTCGGGGGCTCGTGGCGCTCGTTGATGAGACCGACCGGGGCGAGCATGATGCCGGAGCGGAAGTTCAGCCAGGGCTTGATGAGGAAATCGAGATAGGCCTGCTCGAGTTCGAGTTCACCCGTGGGCTCACCTCCTTCGACGAGGGCGTGTTCGAGTTCGAGTTCGGACCAGAACTGGATGCGGTCGCTGAAGCTGTGTCCGAAGAGCAGGACGAAGCGGTGGAAATCGGCGACCGCCGGATCGCCCTCGGGCTTATTGAAGTGGGAGTCCATGTAGCCCGAGAAGGGCATGCGCGTTTCGGTGGAGTACTCACGGCTGGACCGGGTGACATCGGTCGGGATGACTTCGGCCATGGGCAGAGGCCGTTCGACGGGTTGAGCCGCGGCAGTTGATTGGGGAGTTGGGGCCGCCTGCGGAGCAGCAGCCGGAGGCGCAATCACGGCCTGTTGCGGTGTGGCCTCGGCCTCTTCCGGTGATTCCGCGTCTTGTCCCTTCAGGGCGGCAAGCTCGGCTTCAAGCTGCCTGATTCTTGCTTCCAGCATTTCGAAACGGGCTTCGACGGGGTCGACTTGGGCGGGCTGAGAGTTCTGGCCGCAGAGGGGCGCGACGAGCAAGCTGACGGTTACGAGCCGGCAGGCAAGCGCACTTAAATTAGCTAAAGCTAAATTTTTCATCAGGCGACTAGAAATACAATTCTAGGTTACCCAATACATACTGTCAACCCGTGCGCGACGGATCGCTCTTGAAGGGGAAAGACGGTCCCAGCCGTATACTAGATCCAGCAGAGGAGACAGCGATGGACTCGGCAAGGCCAGGGGGCAGCGAGCAGAATCCCTTGCGCGTCGCGATCATTGGGTCTGGCCCGGCGGGCTTTTACACCGTTGAGCGGCTGTTCGAGGAACATGATCTGGCGCTTCGCGTCGACATGTTTGACCGGCTCCCGATACCTTTCGGGCTCGTCAGGAGCGGTGTTGCTCCCGATCATCCCCGTGTCAAGTCAGTCGTCAACTACTACCACAATCTGGCTAGCGACCCTCGATTTCGGTTCTTCGGTGATATCGAGTTTGGAACCGAGGTATCGCTTGACGACCTGCGTCAGCGATTCCATCACATCATCTTCGCTTGCGGGGCACAGGCCGATCGCGCTCTGGGCATTCCCGGTGAGAAGCTCGATGGAGTCCACTCCGCACGCCAATTCGTCGCCTGGTATAACGGCGCTCCCGACTACTCACACCTTCATTTTGACCTCAGTGGCTCGTCGGCGGTTGTAATCGGCAATGGAAATGTGGCGGCGGATATCGCGCGCATCCTTTGCCGCACGCCCGGCGAACTCGCCAATACGGATATTGCCGACTATGCGCTCAAAGCGCTCGGCAGCGCCCGGATCTCGCGGGTTTCTGTGATTGGCCGGCGGGGAGCGGCACAAGCACGGTTCAGTCTGAAGACGATTCGCGAACTCAGCTCTCTTGCCGATACGGCCGTGACGGTCGAACCGGAAGAGATAGAACTCGATGAGGCAAGCCGGGAAGAGTTGGCTTCAGACCCACCGAGTGAGAAAGTCTTTCAAGCACTCCGGGGTCTCGCCGGCGCCAGTGAAGCCGGCAAGCGCAAGACCTTACATCTCCGCTTTCTTCTCTCGCCCACAGAGATCATTGGGGACCAGCAAGGCAGGGTGGAGGCGGTTCGCTGCGTGCGCAACGAGTTGTATCGAGCTGGGGACGGCTCTCTTCGGCCGCGCCCGACGGATCATGTCGTAACTGTCGAGGCCCGTCTGGTCTTCCGCGCAGTGGGGTATCGAGGGATATCACTGCCGGGTTTGCCGTTTGTGGCCGAGCGGGGCGTGATCCCAAACGAACGAGGGCGCATCACCAATCCCGCCGGCGGGCAGCCTCTTCCGGGACTCTACGTTTCCGGTTGAATCAAGCGTGGTCCCCATGGCCTGATTGGGGCGAGCAAGGCCGATGCACGCGAGACAGTTGAATGCCTGCTGGATGATGCGGGCCGCGGGCAGACACTACAGCCGACGCAAACCGATCTCGAGTCGGTGGGTGCACTCCTCCGCGAACGGGGTCTCGCCCACGTCACGTATAGCGACTGGATGACTGTTGACAAGCTTGAGCAGGAACGGGGCCGCGAAGCCGGACGCCCTCGCGTCAAGCTCACGGAGATCGACGAGATCTACCGCGCCATCTCGCAACGACAGAAGTAGCCTGCCGGCCACCCTCACACGGCCGGCCGCTCCACAGCAAAGCGTGTTAGGGCCCACGTTAGCAAGACGGAGTCATTGCGATCGCGATGAGTTGCGGGCTAGATCCCCGCCGCGAAGAATGATTCTTTGAGCCGGCGCGTCGCAATCTGATAGGCGGACAAACGGTAGGAACACTTGTCGTCCTTCGCTAGTTCAAAAACGGCTCGGCAAGCCTCCACGAGCTTGTCGTGGAGCCGTTGTTCGATTTCCTCCAGCGTCCAGCGGAAATGTTGCAGGTTCTGCACCCACTCGAAATAACTGACCGTCACGCCGCCCGCACCGACGAGGATGCCGGGCAGGACGCTCACACCGCGCTGGCAGAGAATCTGGTTCGCCGGTTCGGTGACCGGAGCGTCCGCCGCTTCGGCAACTACTTTGGCTTGAACATGACCGGCGTTACGGCGATGGATTACGCCTCCAAGCGCGGCCGGAACGAGGTAGTCGCACCGCAGGGCGAGCAAGCCTCCATTATCAATCGAGTCCGCACCGGGGAAGCCGGCCACTGTGCCGGCCTTCTTGAAGTGTTCGAGCACTTTGTCGATCGGCAGCCCTTCCGAGTCATGAATCCCTCCGCGCACATCGTTGACTGCCACGACCCTCATGCCCATTTCGAAAAGAAACTGCGCTGCATGGGCGCCAACATTGCCAAAGCCCTGAATCGCGGCCGTCTTGCCCTTGAGTTTCTCCCCACAGTGATGCGCGTACTCCTTGATCACAATGGAGACGTCCCGCCCCGTCGCCTCCTCCCGACCGGGTGAGCCACCGGTTTCTACCGGCTTCCCGGTGACGACGGCGGGGCTGTAGCCGTAGATCTTCGAGTACTCATCCTGAATCCAAGCCATTACCTGCGCGTTGGTTCCCACATCGGGCGCTGGAATGTCGAGATTCGGCCCGATGAGCCGATGCATCCGTTGCACGAACTTGCGTGTCAGCGTCTCCAACTCTCGTTCCGACAGCGAGCCCGGATCGCAGTCGATACCGCCCTTGGCTCCACCCAAAGGGATGTCCACAAGCGCGGTCTTAAGCGACATGAGACACGCCAGCCCTCGAACATCCGTCATGTTCACATCGGGGTGATAGCGTAGGCCGCCCTTGTAGGGCCCGCGGGCATTATGGTGCTGGACTCGGTACCCGTTGTAGACCACGAGACTGCCGTCATCGCGCCGCAACGGCAACTCAACGCGCACCTCGCGCGCAGCAATCAAAAGCACCTCATATGTCTGTTGGTCGTAACCTAGGGATTCGCAGGCGCTACGAAGGAATGCGTCGTGTGTTTCCTTAATGGAGGGGATTCGCTGCATGGCGGGCTTATTCTACCTTCGTCAGGTCTGAAGAGTCTGATCAGTCCACTCCACGATCATGCTTCCCATCACCTGGCGCCGATCAAGCGAACGGTGGAGGCTCTTAGTCGGCGCTCATGTCCGCGAACACGCATGCGCCCTACCCTTGCGCGGCAGGCCGCCTCAAAGAGATGTGTGTCAGGCCCGCGTCAAGAAGACTGGCAGCCCGCGCTTAGCGCCATAGTTCGGCCGGAAGCGTTCGCGGTTGTACATCGTATCGATATCCACGCGCCGGGCGCCTACTTTGGGATCGGGGATCTCGATATCGGCGTAGCACCCGCCGCGGATGGCCATCATGCGCCCGCTTCCGCGATCAGAGATACACTCGACCGCCATCGTCGCGAAGGTGTAAGCGATCATCTTGTCGAGGAAGTCGGGGCTGCCGCTGCGCAAATCATACGTCAGGTCGCTGACGAGTGTTTCCTGGCCCGACTGTCTCTTGACCTCGTCGCTCAGCGCCTCCGCCACGTTGACCTTCTTGCGGTGACCGTAAGGGTCGGGCTCGCCATATTCCTGCACCTCTCGGCCTTTCCAACTAGCGCCCTCCGAGAGCACGATCAAGGCATAGCGGCTGGGGTTGTTCCTCTTGTCCTCGACAAGCACATCGATCAGTTGTTCCAGATCGAAAGGACACTCCGGGATGCAGCAACGAATCGAGGCCACATAGGCCGTATACAGAGCCGTGAAACCGGCGTCACGTCCAAAAATCCGGAAAATGCCGATGCGCTCATGTGAGCCGATGGTTGTTCGTTGGCGCCGCACGGCGTCGGCGGCGCGAGTCAGAGCGGTGGAAAAGCCGATGCAATATTCCGTGCCGGGCACATCGTTATCCATCGTCTTCGGCACAGCGACGACAGGAAAGCCCGCGTGGTGCAGCACGGATGAATAGCTCAGCGTATCGTCGCCGCCGATTGTGAGCAGATCGTCGATACCTAGCCGCTGCAGGTTCTCGAGCACGATTGGCGTCATGTCAACAACTCCTGGTTCCACTTCCTTGACGGAACCGAGTCGCGCTTGCACATGCGGCGGCAGGCTCTCAACGCGAATTCGGGACGGCTTCGTGCGCGACGTGTGGAGAAACGTGCCTCCTGTGCGATCGATGCGCCGTGTGTTCTCGCGATCGAGAGGCAGGATGAACTCGTCATCCATCCCGTTCTCGATGTTCGCGTGCGTTAGACCCATCCAGCCACGGCGAATGCCGACGACGTCGTAGTCGCCGGTCTGGGTCGCACCATAAACGACTGACTTGATGACGGCATTGAGGCCGGGAACATCCCCTCCGCCGGTGAGTATGCCGATCCGCTTCTTAGCCATCGTTCGCTACTTTCGCCTCGCCGTCCACAAAGGGCTCCGCCGGCTCCGCGATCTCGCGGTCGAGATGATTGATGTAAAGCAGCAGCAGCGGCGTTGGATGCTTTTCCCGGAACTGATCGAAAACCCGCTGCTGCCAGCCTGTCTCAAGCTTCCCTTCAAACGACTGCTCTTTTTCGAAGAAGCCGTTGCCGTCGTGGGCGATGCCGAGAAAATCGAGCACCTCGACAACCATTGGCAGACGGCAAATGAGGATGGCATGCGCCAGCTCACGCGCCAGATCTTCGTCGCCCGCCCCCAAGCGCTCCCAAAGCCGCGGTGTCGCCTTCCGCAAACTTTCGCGATTCACCTTGTTGAGGCGGGCATGGATCTTAAAGGAACTATAGACCTGAAAAGTCCGCAGCCCACCGATCGACACACTCTTGATGAGCTCACCGAAAGCGGGCTCGCCAAGGCTCTTGAAAATCGCTGAAAGCTCCATTTTCCCGAGCTTAGCACAGCGCTCGTTTCCGATCTGCCACCCTTCCGGGTCGGCACTCGCCGCCGCGAACACCCGGCCTCGATCAGGAAGGGATTGACCCAGCCGGCAAAGCGATATTAGCGGAAAAGAAGCGCGAACAAGGCGGGAATACCGTAGAACATGACGAGCGTGTAGGCGATCGCGACGCTCTTCGAGCGCGTAGCGATTTCCGCCAATGACTCCGCCAGACGAAGGGGAATGGCCCGGATGGCAGGAACGGGATAGATCATGGCTGCCCCGACAACGTTGAACAATGGATGCACCAATGCAATGGTTATGCCTGCCTGCGCGTTAACGCCCGCCACCGCCAGCGATGCCATCAGAGCCGTGACCGTGGTGCCGATGTTGGCTCCGAGCGCGATCGGAAACGCTTGACGGAGAGTCAGCGCTCCCGCTGCCGCGAATGGCACGAGAAGTGAAGTTGTGATAGAGCTAGACTGGACCATCACGGTGACGACAACGCCGAGCAGTATTCCCGTCATCCCGGTACCGCCCAGAAGTCCTTCCATGCGGGATTCCAGATTTCCGATCAACGCCGCGCGCAAAGTCTTGACGAGCATCAGCAAGCCGAACAAGATCAGCACACCGCTACATATGACGATCAGCGACCCCTGCGCGACTGGTGAAACAAAGAACGCCTTGGCGGTGCCTAATATGGGCGCCGCGCCGGCTTTGAGCAGGCTTTTCAATGGGCTGTCGAATGCAAGCCCGCCGGCGCCGCTCACCATGGCGGCCAAGCCGCCGGCCAGCTTGCTGAGTACCCCGGTCAAGAGTTCGAGCGGCAGCAGGACAGCGACGGCGATGATATTGAAAAAGTCATGACAGGTCGCGACCGCGTAGGCCCGCCGGAACTCTTGCTCGTTACCCATGTGCGCGAGCGAGACGATTGTATTCGTGACCGTGGTCCCGATGTTGGCGCCCATGATCATCGGAATTGCGTTCGCAAGCGGCAGCGCGTTATCAGGGGCGGCGACCAGTGCGACAACCATCTATGTCGTCACGGACGAACTCTGCACGAGGGTGGTCGCCAGGATGCCCACCATCAGGCCGATGAAGGGATTCGCCGTCGCCAGGAAGAAGCTCTTCAGAACATTCGCTCCCAGTAGATGGAACCCGTCGCCGAGTGCTCGAACCCCCACCAGGAAGACGAAAAGTAACAGAACAACCGTAACAATCCGCCGCAAGATCGCGGCTACATCCGTGGTTTCCGTATCCAGTACGCTTGTGCTCGCTGCCATAATAATCTACGCTTTCCCGTTTTGAAGGCCGTCCCCCGATAACGTTGGCGGGAACTTCAGCAATTCTCGGCCGGTCTTGTGACGGCCACGTTCTTTCAAGTATGTATTGACCTTCGCCGTCAGCTCACGAATGGCGAACGGTTTGGTGATGTAGTCGCTGGCTCCGGCCGCGATCCCCTCTTCGCGATCCGAGGGCTCACTGCTGGCGGTCACGAAAACGATGGGAATCTCCGCGGTACGGGGCGCCTGGCGCAGTTCCCGGCACAGCTCAAATCCCGAACCATCCGGCAACAGTACGTCCAGAATGATGAGGTCCGGCAATGCGCCGTCCAATGACTCTCGGGCGGCCGCGACCGACGTTGCTTCTCGAACCCGCAATCCGTGACGCACGAGGTTGTACTCGATCAGCTTCATGACGTCGCACTCGTCTTCCACAACAAGAACGGCGGGCGGCTGGGCGGGCGATGGCAACTCAGCTACGTCCCCCGCCTGAAGGTCTGACAAACTGACGCGCGTACCCATTGTGCTCTGGACCCGGTTTCGGTTCGGCGTCAGAAGCTCACATCCCACTGCAACCGCACCTGTGTATCCTTCAAGTCCGACCCTTCCAATTGGCCCAAGGAGAAGCGGGAAGTGTCGAAGGTCAACTTGTTGCCGTGACCATAGAAGAACCAGTTGGCGACAAAGGCCAGTTCTTTCTGAAGATCATTGCCCCGGGTACGATTCGGGTCAACCATCGCATACCGCGTTCCCACTTCAAGCTGTTTAGGAATCTGGGGGAGCACGTGATGGAAAAAGTATCCCGCCTGAACATAACCGCCTCGCATGTAGGTCATCTTCGTAGTAGCGGTATCTTCGACCCTCTTCCAATGAAGCTCGTGCTGCAGAGAGAGCCCGCGGTACTTCATCGTGGCTTCCTCCATGAACTGCCGCAGCGCATACTGGCCCGGCCGACCCAGCGCGAAACCGTCGAGCTGGCCGCCGCCGCTCGATGAGAACCTCGTGTAGCGGCTGCGGTTGCGGGCAGTGCCAAACGACAGAGCCGCCGCCGGCTTATCGTTGTATTCCAGGTCGCTTTGCGAATGGCCGACATCCCGCCCCAGGAAATTCCACTGGTAGCGCGCCGTCACCAGGGGAGATCCGTCGCTGTGGTCCAACTCCTCGGCGCCGGCCGGCGTGCGGAATCCTCGTCCGTTCCCCGCGAAAACGCCGACGTAGTAGCGCGAGTCGCCCACCGTTCCTTTCATGAGCCGGCCGAGCACCGTCGCGCCCTTTTGGCGGTCCAATGTGAAAGCGCGGTTCACGATCGAGCGATCCGCGAACTGCTGCTTGCCCGACGAGTCTATGCGTTCGCGGCTGTAGTCGACCTTCCATTGACCGAACTGGAACTGCAGCGACTCCCATTTGCCGATGGTCATCCGGGCGTCAAGGATTTGATTATTCACCAAATCGTGCTCGAACTTGTAATCGATCCAGGGCGTGAACGCGTGCCCCTCAACCTTGAAGCGAGCCCGCTGAAACCGAAAGTCTCTTTCGCCTTCGCCGCCGAACTGGCTCTCCTTCCGGGGCGCGCTCCGAAAGGGTGACGAGAAGCGCAGCTGAGAGCGGATATTCACCTTGGCGCTGAACCGGCCCTTGTCCTTCTCGCCGATCTGCAGGCCGCTTCTACCGTACTTGAACAGGCTGCGCTTCTCCTTGAGTTCGCTGCCACTCTGCTCAGGCTCGATTTCCACCGGAGAAGCCGCCGCCGCAGGGGGACTGGCGGCCAACAACTCGCCGCTTTCCTGGGAATACGCGGCTGGCGGAACGATGAGCCAGGCCAGCAGGAGACTGAAACATGTGTGAAACGTTTTTGACATGGAAGAGACTGTTGAAGTGATTTAGAATCCTCAGAATAGGTCGACAGAAGGTCATTTTGCAGCCTAAACAGTTACGAACAAATGAATATTAAGTTAAGATTTAATGAAGGGAGACCTCGGGGTTCCACTACGGGCTTCGACGGAGTTTCGCAAGATGCTCAAAGAGTTGATCGCCATTCTGAAATCGCCGCCCATGAGGCCGATCGGCGACATATTCGCCGACATGGTGGCTCGCAGCGTCGAACTCACCTACCGCGCGGGGGACCTGTTTTTTGGGCCGACTGTCGGCGAGAACGAGTTGGCCGACTCTGAGCGCAGTGATGTCAAGATCAACAAGCTGCAGCGGAAGATCCGAAAGCGGGTGCTTGTTCACCTCGCAACGACGCACGGCGGCCCGGATCTACCCTACTGCATGCTTCTGATCAGCTTGGTCAAAGATGTCGAGCGAATCGGCGACTACGCCAAGGACCTGATCGCGCTTCGACGGCAATGTCCCACGCTTCCCGCTCACAGCTCCGTCGACGGTCTCCAGAGCCTGAGTAAGCTAGTCGAAATGCACCTCCGGTTAGCCTCGGACGCTTTCGCTCTCTCTGAGAGAGAGACGGCTGAGTCTGTGCTTCGCGACGGGCAGCAAACCGTTCAAAAGCTGGACGAGATGGTCGGCGTGCTAGCCTCATCCGATCTTGATCCGCGTTCAGTCGCGGCACTTGTTCTTGCCGCGCATTACTACAAGCGAATCTGCTCCCACTCCCTGAACATCGTGTCGAGCGTCGTGCAACCGCTTCATCGCCTTGATTACTACCACCCCAAACAGGGCGTCGGCGTCCAAGAGGCCGATCCGATTACGAAGTAGCGCTGCCCGGCGCCCGCCGGCGAAACCGGATTGGCGCAGATCTAGACCGCGGACCAGTGAGGGCGAGGCATGCCCCGCCCTCTGGGCCCTTTCACAGCGGCCTCTGGCATGCTCACGTTGCAAAGAGGAGCGATCGAACGACATGTCCAATAGCACAACCCGGCGGTTTTTCATGGGAGCGGCGACGGCCGCCTCGGCCATGCAGGTATGGGGCGCAAACGAACGAATCAACGTCGCCATTGTCGGACTCGGCGGTCGGGGCGGGAACCATCTGAGCACCGTGTCGAGCCTCCCCGAGGCGCGCGTAGTGGGCTTGTGCGATGTAAACCAAGCGGCGCGCGAGCGGGCGCAGGCGACGCTACTGAAGAACACCGGGGCGAAGGCAACAGAGTTCGAGGACATGCGTGACGCTTTCGCCGATGCCAACGTCGAGGCGGTATCGGTCGCCACGCCGAACCACTGGCATGCGCTGACTGCGATCTGGGCAATGCGGGCGGGTAAGGATGTATACGGCGAAAAACCGGCGTCCCACAACATCCACGAGGGCCTAAAGATGGTCCAGGTAGCGCGCGACACCAAGCGCATGTTGCAGATTGGCTCCCAACACCGCAGCACTCCGTTCAAGATGAGGGCGATCGAGGCGCTGCAGGGCGGATTGATCGGCAAGATCCATCAGTCCAGAGGGCTGTGTTACAAACGGCGGCAATCGATCGGCAAGAAGCTCAATACTCCGACGCCGCCGGGCCTGAACTGGGACATGTTCCTTGGGCCCGCGCCGCTTCGGCCTTTCAACGAGCTCCGATTCGCGTACAACTGGCACTGGTTCTGGGACACGGGCAATGGCGACATCGGCAACCAGGGCGTGCATCAAATGGGCGTTGCACGATGGGGCATGTCCGAACCGGAGTGGCCCAAGACCGTCTATGCTCATGGCGGCAAGTTCGCCTACGACGACGACCAAGAGACGCCGAATACGTTGACAGCGGCTTATGATTTCAACGGCAGGGAGATGGTGTTCGAAGTCAGAGGATTGTTGACTGGTACAGAAGGGTCAGCGCCGCCGGCACGACTGCGGCGCGGCGCTGCGGATGCTCCATCGCCGGAAGCGACGGCTCCCAAGACGAGCGCCCCTCTCAACATCATGGTCGGAAACTTGTTCTATGGCTCGGAAGGCTGGGCGGCGATGAGCGACCGAGGATTCCAAGCCTTTAAGGGCGAAAGCAATGAACTGGTGATGGAGGAGAGTAGCGACCGGAGCATAGGCGATCCAACTGGGCTTCATATGCAGAATTTTCTGGCGGCGTGCCGGTCAAGGAAGTACCGGGATCTGCACGACGAGATCGAGATTGCCAACCTGAGCGCGGCTATGTGTCATCTCGCGAATATCAGCTATCGCGTGGGAAGAATGCTCACGTTGGAGGCCGGGCCGAAGTTCGTTAACGACCCTGAGGCGAACAAACTGCTGACGAGGGACTATCGCGAACCGTACGTGGTTTAGTAATAAAGCACTAAGGGGTGCTTTAGAGCCACACGGCCTGGGCGATGACGTCGCCCGGATAACGATAGCCAGCGTCGTGCTCACCTGGGAGTGTCCGAGGATTAGTGCGGCAAGGTCGCATGGCGCGCCGCCTCCAATTTGGGGTCGATAAGGCGTTTACCTGTCAGCCATTCGGCATGGGAAGCGGGGTCGCTCACCTGTCACAGCCTACACTCGCGTAGACAGTTATGACTGATCCACGGCCACGAGGCGAAAGATTTCTTCTGCGGGCCGCCTCGCGAAATACAGGCTCGGGTGGCCATGCGGCGCTGGAGAGGTCGGGGCTACTTGCCTTCGATCGGTGCTGAGCGACGGCAAGATTGCGGAGACATAGCGGACATGGACTCATATCTGCAACGTGACATTCCCGTAGGTTATTGAAAAAATTGGTCGGGGCGGAGGGATTCGAACCCCCGGCCCCCTGCTCCCAAAGCAGGTGCGCTACCAGACTGCGCTACGCCCCGACTCGAAGGCCTGACGTCATTATCGCAATTATCGCATCGCGACAGAAGCGCGAAAATGCTACGCGCGGGTTGGCGCTCGAAAGATTTTCAAAATTGGCCGATATGTTTGACAGCCTATCCAATACCAGCTCATGACAAAAGAAATGCAAAACCGCCGCGAGACAGAGCGCTCCCTGTGCTCTGAACTTGTCAGGATCGAGTTTCGCGACCAGAAGGGTGAGATCGTGAACTTCGCCGGGCTCCTAGAAGATGTGAGTCGTCGGGGCCTGTGCATCAGCCTCTCTCTTCCGGTTCGCGTCGGCGCCGAGATCCAGTTCCAGTGCGATGGCTTCGCAGGCAAAGCATCGGTCGAATATTGCAACCTCGGAGACTACAGCTATCTGGTCGGGGCCACGTTCCTTGATGGCCTGGAGTGGAACGAATCGGCTTGGCGTCCGCGCCACTTGCTGGCTCTGGCTCGGCCAGGACAGTAATGGCTGGCTATTCCCGCCCGACGCTTCGTACACGAGCGCGGCGGGCAAGACGGACCAACAGCTGCGCCAAACGGGCGGAGTCGTGACGCACGGAAGGCCCGCTCGCGGCCAGGTCCTCTTCGATAACCCTTACGCCCAGTTTCATGAGCTTGAGGACATCTCTTTTCACCGGGCGAGCGCCTTCCGCCGCGTAACGTTTGCGGGCAGCGGCCGAAATGGGTGATGCGCTGAGGATGGCAACGCTTAGCAACGCCGAGCCGGCGTGCTCATGAATCGCGCTCACATGGTCTGATGCCGCGTAACCGTCCGTTTCCCCTGGTTGTGACATCAGGTTCGATATGTAGGCAATGGGCGCCCCGGAGCGCGCGATCGCCTCCGGGATGCCTTCAACGAGCAGATTGGGGATGATGCTGGTATAGAGCGAACCAGGACCCAGCGTGATCAGGTCCGCTTCCGCGATCGCCGCCAGGGTCTCCGGGACAGGAGCGCAGCGCCGCGGCCGCAAGCGAATTTTTCGAATCTTGTCAGCGACACGTGAGATACGGGTTTCTCCTTGCACACGGCGGCCTGTCTCAAGTTCGGCTTGCAACCGCACGTTCTCGAGGGTTGAAGGAAAAATGCGGCCCCGAATCGCCAGAACCGCACTCGAGAGCTGAATGGCCTGATGGAAGTCGCCCGTTACTTCGGTCAGGGCGGTCAGGAACAGGTTCCCGAAGCTGTGCCCGTCAAGTCCCTTGGCGTTGGGAAAACGATACTGGAAAAGCCGCGAAAGAAGCGTCTCGTCTTCGGCGAGCGCGACCATGCAGTTCCGAATGTCACCCGGCGCGAGCATGTCAAACGCGCGGCGCAATCTGCCGGAACTGCCACCGTCATCGCTGACAGTCACCACGGCTGTCACATCAACGACGGGGTCGTTCGTGCGATGTTCGCCCGAGGGCGCGGCATAGGCCTTCAGACCCTTCAGAACGGCGGAAAGGCCAGTACCGCCCCCCAGCGCGACGATTCGAAGGGACCGCGAAGGCAGCGCCGGTGTCTCTTGCTTCGGCCCTCGAGTCGGTACTCCGGGCGGGCGGGGCAGGCTCAGTGGATGTCGAGGCAAGCGTGGTTTGGCCCGCTCAACGGCCGCGGTTGGATGCACTGTTGCCATGAAGAAGCTGAGAGATAGCTGGGTCTTTGGCGGCGGCCGCCAGATCGGTGTCGTTCAGGGCCGAGACGCGGATGCCGGGGTCGAGTTCCATTGCTCTCTTGAGGCTCTTATAAGTGCCCGCTGTGTCCTTCGTCAAGGCGCTGAGTATGGCGGCCGCGAAATGGATGTGCGCTCCCCGCGGTTGGATCTTGAGAGCCTGATTCAAGCTCTTCTCCGCTTCGTCAAAGCGCCGCTCGTTAATCAGACGGATGCCGTAGTGATAGAACTCATCGGCGGTTTTCAGTTTTACTTGATGCGGCTTGACGTGCCGCTGAGAGATCGACACGTGGACCCGCGCCCGGTCACTGAGTGTCGAGTCGGGGCCTTCGGCCGCTTTTTCGAACAGCATCAACGCCTGCTGGAAACGGCGCGTCTGAAAGGCCCTGCTGGCCTTGTCATAGTAATCCGCCTGGCGCTCTTGGGCTTTCCGGCGGTCCTTGGCGATGCTCAACTCCTCGATTTGCGCGGGAGTAGGCTTGGGCGGCTTGGCCGGGGTCGCGGCGGGCGCAACGGATCTCGGAGCGGCCGGCGGGGCTTTGGACACCCGCCGCACTGGCTTCTTTGCGGCTGCCGGCTTCTTCGCTTTCCTGGGGACGACAGTCGGCTTGACAGCCGGCTTGGATAGAGCAGGGCGCTTTGCGGCCTCCTTCTTGGGGGCCGCTTTGCTTGACGCAGCTTTGGCTGGCTTGCCGGCGTTTGTCACTACTTTGCGGCTCGCCTTCTTGTTAACCGTCTTCGCAGCCTTTTTCGCGGTCGCTACCTTCGTCGCGGTCTTGTTGCGCAGGGCTGCCTTCGCCGCCTTCTTAGGGGCAGCCGCTGCCTTCTTCGCTGCCTTCTTTAGGAGCCGAGTCATCGGACCTTTAGTGTTCGCGAATCGGCCCACGGATCGGTCGAATTCCTGTGACCGGCCATGCGGGCCGCGCCTTGTTTGACTCATTGTGCGAGGGAGTCGATTCGAATGAGCTTTATACCAAATCCGGTAAGATGAAGCAAGTCCCTTGTTTTCGAGCGACTTACAGGCGGGCATCCAGCAACCGCGCGGCAACAGCTGTTTGAAGCTTGATTCCCTTCCCAACAAGAGTAAAGACTCACCCCCAAGCGGTTCCCAAGTCGTGAGACGGCGAGAGCCTGGTATACGGATCAAACCTTTTACTATGAATAACTTGAAAGGACGCGTGTCTCATGCCTCCGGTTGACCCCACGCCACAAGCCATGCGCGCCTTCGAAGAGAAGCTCGTAAGTTGCGAGCGCTGTCCGAGGCTTCGCCAGCACTGCCTTGAGGTCGCTCGCGTCAAGCGGCGCGCCTTTCGAGATTGGGACTACTGGGGCCGGCCTGTCCCATCATTGGGCGACCCTCAAGCGCGGCTGCTGATCATCGGTCTGGCACCGGCCGCCCATGGCGCAAACCGCACGGGACGGATGTTCACCGGCGACAGTTCAGGGGACTTTCTCTTCCGAACCCTATATGAAACCGGCTTCGCCTCTCAGCCCGGCTCCACGCACCGAGGAGACGGGCTTGTCTTGCGCGACGCGTACATTACAGCGGCGGCCCATTGTGCCCCGCCCGGAAACAAACCGACCCGCGAGGAGTTCGCACTCTGCCGGCCCTATCTAGAAGAAGAGATTGAACTCCTTTCGAATGTTGAAGTTGTGGTCGTTTTGGGGCGATTGGCTCTCGATACGTATCTGAAGATTCTTCTCGATCGGGGCCGGATCGAAAAGCGTTCGATGTATCAATTCGGACACGCCGTGCGGCACCTGCTAGCATTTTCCAATCCAAGAATGATCCTGAAATGCGGTAGGTCGAGGCCGGGGACGAAATAGG
>JAQBUE010000268.1 GCA_027624045.1 Acidobacteriota bacterium | reverse complement strand
GGCGCGCCGCTGGCCACCCCGCTGCTTCTCGCCGCCTGAAAACAGGGTATTCTGCCACAGGCTGCTAGTCCCACTCGGCAGGCCCGGTCTCAGATCCCCCCAGGGTCCGATGATGAATGTAATGGGTCGGTCAACTGAAACACAGACGTTTGGCGATTGCACGGAACTGGACGCGCCGTCGGGGCGGCAAGGTGGACGCGCCCAAATAGCGAGCTCGGCCACACTCTCGTGGACAGCGCCCGGCCAGCGCTTCTACACGCAGCCCGCTGTGGCGATTGATCGCTCGGAGTCTGGGTATGGGTTCCGGTTGCAACAGCCGCCGGCGATCGGACAGCGAGTGCAAGTGGATCTTCCGCCGGCTCGCCGTTACTGGGGAACGGTCCGCCACGCTACGTGGGTAAATGGGGCGTATAAAGTGGGGGTCGAAATGGATCCCGAACCGCTCGATATTGACGAGTAACGAGTGCGCGTCCTGAGAGTACCTTACTCGTCGGGCTGGCTGTCGATGGCGCGCTGAACATCGGGACGTAGGCTCAGTCCCAGGTCACTCAGCTGACGCGCGGGGACGGTCGAGGGCGCCTCACACATCAAGTCTGTCCCTTTGGCGGTCTTCGGAAACGGAATCACATCACGGATGGACGATTCGCCGGCCAGCAGCATGACCATGCGGTCGATCCCGAGCGCAATCCCGCCGTGCGGGGGCGTGCCATATTCGAGCGCTTCGAGGAAGAAGCCGAAGCGGTGTCGCGCCTGTTCGTCAGTGAAGCCTAACGCCTCGAAAACTTGAGCCTGGATATCGCGGCGGTGAATACGAATCGACCCCGAGCCGAGTTCGACGCCGTTCAGAACAAGATCGTAGGCTTTCGAGCGGCAACGATGAGGTTCACTGAGCAGATAGGGCAGATCCGAATCGTGGACAGACGTGAACGGGTGATGCGCGGCGTTCCAGCGCTGCTCATCTTCATCCCACTCGAACATCGGGAAGTCGGTGACCCATAGGAAACGAAAATCCTTCTTGTCGAATAGCTTGTGACGGTCCTGGTATTTCTGCGCGACCTGCAGGCGGAACCTGCCCGCAGCCTTGAGCGCGGTTTCCTCGGGCTTGGGGCCGGCTGGTTTCTCGCCTATCACGACCAGCACGAGCAGGTCGTCCTCTTCAACGCCGGCGCGCTCGCGGACTGCTTTCATGGGCTCAGCAAAATCGCGGTCGAGGCGCTTCATGTCGTCAAAAACACGCAGGCCGAGTTCGCTGCCGAGTGGCTTCAACTCGTCACGTTCACGACGGGTCAGGGCGCCAACGGCGGGCACGCGGATCGCCATGAAGGGCATGCCGGGTTCGATTGGAAGTTCGCCTTCGGGGAACAGATCGTCGACACGCGCCATGGCGGGCACGCGCAGGTCGGGTTTGTCGGAGCCGTAGCGCTCCATGGCCTGGGCGTAGCTGATGCGCGGGAAGGGCAGTTGCGGGACTTGATGTCCGGCAGCCTCGGTCACGTTCTGCATCATGCGCTCAATGACGTCGAAGATGTGCTCTTCCTGGATGAACGACATCTCGAGGTCGATTTGCGTGAACTCGGGCTGGCGGTCGGCCCGCAGATCCTCGTCCCGGAAGCAGCGCACGATCTGAAAGTAGCGGTCGTAGCCGCCGATCATGAGCAGTTGCTTGAAAAGCTGTGGCGACTGCGGCAGGGCGTAAAAACTTCCCAACTGAAGACGGCTCGGCACGAGAAAGTCACGCGCGCCCTCGGGTGTTGAGCGGGTCATGAAAGGCGTCTCGATCTCGTAGAAGCCCTGCTCGTCGAGCGCCGTGCGGATCGCCAGGTTCACGCGGTGCCGCATGATCATGTTGCGCTGCATATGCGGCCGGCGCAGATCGATGTAGCGGTACTTGAGTCGAATGTCTTCACCCACCGAGGGATCCTCTTCGATCAGGAAGGGCGGTGTGCGCGACTCGTTCAGAATGTGGATCTTCTCGGCGACGACTTCCACCTCACCGGTGTCAAGCTCGGGATTGACCGTGTCGGCATCGCGCCGCACGACAGGGCCCTCAACGGCTACGACGAACTCGCTTCGCAGCAGCTCGGCGCGGGCGTGAATATCGGCGCGTTCCTGGTTGAAGACAATTTGGGTGATGCCCGAGCGGTCTCGCAAATGAATGAAGATGAGGCCGCCAAGGTCGCGCCGGCGATGAACCCAACCCATCACGACCACATGCTTGCCGACATCGCCAGGGCGCAGTTCGCCGCACGAGTGGGTGCGTTTCAAGTCGCCGAGAAAATCCAGCGTAACGGAGCTAGGGCTATTGGTTTCCATCAGATGATTGTGATTCTTCTTTGTATTCACGGCCGAGCTCGACGTAGCTCGCCGCGTTGCGGCGGATGCGCTCGCGTTCCTGGTCTGATACCGGCCGGCGTACCTTCGCCGGGGCCCCCATGAGAAGGCTGTCTGGCGGGAACTCGGCGCCTTCGACGACCAGCGCGCCAGCGGCCACGATCGATCCGGCTCCGATCGTCGATCCGCTCAAGATCGTTGCGCCCATGCCGATCAGGCACTCATCGCCGATCACGCAGCCGTGCAATGTCGCCGAGTGCCCTACGACGACGCGCTCGCCGATGATGAGCGGCTTGTCGCGATCAACATGCAGGCAGCTGTTGTCTTGCACGTTGGAGTCCCGGCCGATGCGGATCGAGTTGACATCGCCGCGGAGCGTCGTATTGCACCACACGGTCACGTGGTCGCCCAACTCGACGTCGCCGATCACTTGCGCGCTGGCGTCGACGTAAGCCGTATTCGAAAGTGTCGGGCGGCGGCCCCGGTAGGGACGAATCATGACGGTTGAGAAAGCAGGCCGCGTCGCGGCGCAATAAGGTGATTTCGAAAGGGGCGATGTGCTGCTAAACGGGAAATCGCGCACGGCTCAAAAGGCTAGCCAACGACCTTTGCGCGCCGGGAGAATTTAGCGTAGCACGATGGAAAGGAGCAGACGGAAGGAGCTGATGGCGAGCAGGGGGCTAGGCGCTGCCGCCCGCTGCGCTCCAGGCATGGGTATTGACGCTGGTCCGCTCACTCCTGGCGAGGAACTCCAGCAGCACGATCATCTTGTGGGAAACGTCGGCCGCCAGGTTGACCGCCGTGCGCTCTCCTGAAGAAAGCTCGCGCCTGGGCTGCGCGATGCGGTTTTGCTCGTAACGTTCGATGGCCCGTGCCCGGCAGCCGCGCGTTCCTGCGCTGTCGTTCAACCGTGGGTCGATTGTTCTCGCCCCCAGGTAGCCCGCAATATATTGCAGTTCGTCAGTCGATAACCCTTCCAGGAAATCTCGAGCTGACTCGCGAACACCGAGGCGGCTCATCGACGATAACGCTTCAACGAGGTTTGTTCTCACGATGACGGGATACACTTAAACGCCCCTCCGCAGACTACTTAGTAACAGGGTGGTAAATAGCTATTATCGCGCGTCTTGTCACGAGCGCGCAACTTAGTACTAGCAGGACGGTTAGGCTATTAGCACCACGTTTAGGTGGTGGAGAGCGAATGGCGAGTTTTGGAGCCCGAGATGAGTATTTCTGCTCCCCAAGGGCAATTCGTGCTACGCCCGGGCTGGCCGGGGGTTGAGTCCGGGACGGTCGATCAATCCCAAATACCCCTACGGGCCGAATAGCAATACTAGGACTAGTTTGCTCGCATCCGTCTCGCGCTTCGCCAGCAGGCGGGCGCGATTCGAAACGTGTTCATCTACGGTTGTTTGCCCGTTTTCAGGAATTCTCGATTGACGCGCGTGAATGTGACGAACTGGTAGCCTTCACTGATGCCGCGCTCCCAGATGATGCCGACCGTCTTGTCATTCAGAATCGTGATGTCGGAGTAGGCGGCTGGCCCACCATAGATGGTTTGTTCATCTCGGAAGGTCTGGCCTTCGTCGTAGCTGGTACGGATGACGAGGTGTTTGCGCCCCGGACCCATGAGGCCGGTCCAGAGCAAGCGGTTGCGGTCGTCGCCGGCGGCTTCGAGGGTATAGCGCTCGATGGAAGCACAGATGGTGGTGACGGTCTGGCCCGCAACCGGATCGCTCCACGTTTCGCCGCCATCTTTGCTGTGCATCAGCCAGCGGTGGCTGCCGGCGCCTTGCCGTGCGTCCATCAGGATGGCGCCGTCGGCGAGTTCGACGAGTTGGTTCTCGTTGGTTTGCGCTTTGACGAGCGTTTCGCGTTTCCAGGTAGCGCCATGGTCGTCGCTCGAAAGGGCGTAGGCCTGCATGAGGCTCGTCTGGCCTTCGAATCCGCCGATGGAGATGGTCAGGTAGTACTGGTGGGCGCTGCGGGCCGAGGGCACGATTAGGCGTCCGTCACGGGATTGAATGGCGCCACCGGGTCCAATAAAGTTCGCGCCCCAGTGGTCGTAGTCGCGCGCGGCGTGTGTGAGATTGATGGCGTCAGACCAGGTGCGTCCGTTATCAGAGCTGTGGCGGGCCCAGGTCTGATTGTGATCCGTGCCGGGCAGGGAATTCTCCGTGCCGCGGCCCGGCTCCCAGCGGTTGTAAATCAGCCAGACTTTGCCGGTGTCGCTGTCGGTGACGGGCGTGGGATTCGAAGCGCCCCAGCCCTCACCGGGATCGTCGAGTAATTTGACGGCTGACCATGTCTTACCTTGGTCGGAACTGCGTTTGTAAACGAGGTCGATATCACCGCCGCCCGGGTCGCTTCGGTTCTCTTTGCGGGCTTCGGCGAAGACGATCAACGAGCCATCCGGTGCGGTGACGATCGTCGGGATGCGAAACGTGTGGTAGCCCTCCGTGCCGGCGGTAAAGACATCGACCTGCTCAAACTGCGACTCGGCCATCAGCGGCATCGCTAAAACAACAGCGCAAGCAAGCAATCGAATAGACAGAAATCTCATTTGGGTCTCCGGCGGTTACTCTGCAATTTCAAGCAGCGAATCGGCAAGCTCGTTGAAATTGATGACGGTGAGGTCGGGCTGCAGCGTCGACGATTCGTAGGGCAGCCCGTAGCGGTTCACGTAGGCGCCGCGATAGCCGCAGGCGCGGGCGCCGAGGAGATCGAACGAGTGCGCCGCCACCATCATGATTTGAGCCGCTTCGCAGTCAAGCTGCCGCGCCGCATAGCGATAGACCGAGGGATGCGGTTTGAAGCAGCCGACACGGTCAACGGAGATGGTGCTATCGAAATTAGCGCCGATATTGTTTTCGACGAGGTGCTCGACGAGCCATGTGTTGCCGTTCGAAAGAGCCACGAGACGGTAGCGCTCGCCGAGGCGCTTGAGGCCCTCCACCGCGTCATCGTACGGCCGCAGCTCTTCGAAGACGCGCATGAAGCGCTCGACCTCCGCCTGCTGGAAATCGATGCCGTGTTTGCGGAGGCAATAGACGAACGCCCGCCGCGCTGAATCGAGGTAGCCGGGGTGGCCTAGCAGCCTGTGGCAGAATACCCTGTTTTCAGGCGGCGAGAAGCAGCGGGGTGGCCAGCGGCGCGCCAGCTGAATTTCGCACCTTCGCCCGCAGC
>JAQBUE010000267.1 GCA_027624045.1 Acidobacteriota bacterium | reverse complement strand
TATTTCGTCCCCGGCCTCGACCTACCGCATTTCAGGATCATTCTTGGATTGGAAAATGCTCCGCGGGTGTTGACTTAGGTTGGAAGGCTAATCTGAGACCGCTTCTGGCCGGCTGATCAATCGTCCGGGGCCGCGCGGACGATGAGTCGTCGAAGAGAATCCTTGTCCGATTCACACGACGATCCCTGCCGGCGCCGCCAAGCATAACATCCGTGTTTCGACCGAATTAAAGCAAGATTAACCGCGCCTTAACCTGTGCTTAATACGGTTCTGCCTATCTTGAGATTGAGGTAAGACACAACCCAATCCAGGAGCCGATTGAGACGGCTTTCCGCGGGGATGTTCCCTCCCGCGACAGACGGCGGAGAAAGCCCAATAGCGGCCTGCCAGACTTGAACGTGGCGGCTGCGATGAGGCAAAACAAACATGAGAATTCCTGCAATCCTGACTAGCCTGATGACGCTTGCGCTACTGCTTACGGCCGCCTGCGGGGGCGGCGGCGCAGCGGGTGGCATCATTGCGATTGACGGCTCGAGCACCGTGTTTCCGATCACCGAGGCCGTGGCTGAAGAGTTCCAAAAGGTGAATCCGGCCCGGGTAACGATCGGCGTCTCCGGCACCGGTGGCGGTTTCAAGAAATTCTGTAGCGGCGAGATCGCGATCACGGGCGCGTCCCGTCCGATCAAGCCGACTGAAATCGAGCTGTGCGCCGCGAAGGGCATCGACTATATCGAGCTGCCGGTCGCCTACGACGGCATCGCCGTCGTCGTGCATCCGGCGAACGGTTGGGTCGATCAGCTGACGGTCGAGGAGTTGAAGGCGCTGTGGCAGCCCGAGGCACAGGCCCAGGTGATGCGTTGGAGCCAGATCCGCGAGGGCTGGCCGGATGAGGAGGTCCATCTTTTCGGTCCGGGCGTTGATTCGGGGACGTTCGACTACTTCACCAAGGCGATCGTGGGTGAGGAGCATGCCAGCCGCGGTGACTTCACATCGAGTGAAGATGACAACGTGCTGGTACAGGGCATCTCGACCGACAGGCTTGCGCTCGGATTCTTCGGGTACGCCTACTACGCCGACAATGACGACAAGCTGAAGCTCGTGCCGGTCGACGACGGCGACCAGGGGAACGGGGCTGGGCCGATTGCAGCGTCGCCCACGACCGTGGCCGATGGCACCTACCAGCCGCTATCGCGCCCAATCTTCATCTACGTGGCTAAGGCGGCGGCCGAGCGGCCCGAGGTCCAGGCGTTTGTTGACTTCTACTTGCAAAACGCGACCGGCCTGGTGGAAGAGGTCGGCTACATTGCCCTGCCAAAGCGCGCCTACGGCCTGGTTTCCGAACGGTTCGTGAATCGCGTTACCGGGTCGTTGTTCGCGGCCTCCGGGTCAAAGGTAGGCGTAACGGTCGAGGACTTGCTTGTCGGAAACTAGACCCACGGCTGCCGAGGCCGCGATGCTTTCCGCTGCCCCTGGGGGGCGCGTGCATGGGCGTAGCGCCGGACTCGGCGAGCGCCTAATCGAGGTGGGCCTGCTTGGATGCGGCCTGCTGTCGATCTTCACTACCGCGGGCATCCTGTTCGTGCTGGCCATCGAGACATTCGCCTTCTTTCGCGAAGTGACTCTCGCACAGTTCTTCTTCGACACGCAATGGACGCCGCTGTTCGCTGACAAACACTTCGGGATCTGGCCACTTGTGAGCGGGACGGTTCTGACCTCGGGCATCGCGATCCTGGTCGCCCTTCCCTTCGGGTTGCTGGCGGCTATCTACCTCAGCGAGTTTGCTGAGCAGCGTGTTCGAAAGGTCCTGAAACCGGCTTTGGAAATACTGGCCGGCGTCCCGACGATCGTTTACGGCTACTTCGCGCTGGTTTTCGTGACACCGATTTTGCAGGCGATGATACCCGGCTTGGCGGGCTTCAACTCGCTGAGCGCGGGCATGATCATGGGCATGATGATCATCCCGATGATCTCCTCAATGACCGAAGATGCGTTATACGCCGTCCCAAACTCACTACGAGAAGGAGCCTACGCTCTCGGCGCGACCCGGCTGTCGACGATCTTTCGCGTAGTGCTGCCGGCCGCTGTCTCGGGGATTGCCGCCTCGGTCATTCTGGCTATCTCGCGAGCCGTTGGCGAGACCATGATTGTTGCCATCGCCGCCGGACAACAACCCCGCCTGACGCTCGATCCGCGCCTGCCGGTCGAGACGATGACCACCTACATCGTGCAAGTCAGCATGGGGGACACGCCGGCCGGAACGCTCGAGTACCGCTCGATCTTTGTCGTCGGGGCCGCATTGTTCGTGATGACGTTCACGATGAATTTCGTCAGCCAACGTCTCACGCGCCGCTACCGGAGTGCTGTATGAAGCACACGGGCCGGCGCGGTGTGGTCATCGAGCGCCTGTTCGTCGCGCTGTGCTTGGGCGCGGTGATAGTGCCCCTGGGCCTGCTGCTGATTCTGTTTGCCGACGTGCTCTCCGACGCCGTGCAGCGGCTCGGCTGGGCGTTCCTTACCTCGTTCCCGTCGCGTAAGGCCGCGCTGGCGGGGGTCTACCCGGCCTTTGTCGGCACGTTGTATTTGAGTTTCATCACGGCGGGCCTGACCTTGCCGCTGGGCGTCGGCGCGGCGATTTATCTTGAAGAATATGAGCGCCGCGGGCGGCTGGCGAACCTGATCGAGCTCAATATCGCCAATCTGGCCGGTGTGCCGTCGGTGATCTACGGCTTGCTGGGGTTGGGCTTGTTCGTGCGGATAGCGGGTATGGGCAGAAGCTTACTGGCCGGCGCGGCGACACTGGCGCTGCTCGTGTTGCCGATTGTCATCATGGCGTCGCGGGAGGCGCTGCGCACAGTCCCTCTTTCGTTGCGGGAGGGTAGTTATGCCCTGGGCGCGACCCGCTGGCAGACGATTCGTCAGGTTGTGCTGCCGATGGCGTTTCCCGGGATTCTCACCGGCTCGATTTTGGCGATTTCCCGCGCCGTCGGGGAGACAGCGCCGCTGATCGTCGTGGGCGCCCTCACCTACGTCACATTTCTTCCCGATAGCCTCGGCGCGCCCTTCACAGCTCTGCCGATTCAGATCTTTAACTGGGTTTCGCGGCCCCAGGCGGAGTTTGTTCTGAACGCCGCCGCCGGCATCGTGGTGCTGCTCGGGACCATGCTGGCGCTCAACGCCGCGGCCATCTTTCTTCGGAACCGCTATCAAAAGAGGACTTACTAGATGGCTAGCGCCGGCGCCCCGACCGCACCCGAAAAACTCCGAATGACCCAGAGCGCTCATTCGCGGCCGGGCCGCCCGCGGGAGAACTCAGTGAACAGCGAGGAAGCAGCAACCAAGTTCCGCGTCCGTCGGCTGGCCGCCTGGTTCGGCTCGCAGCAGGTTCTGCACGGCCTCGACCTTGACATTTCGAAACAGCGGGTCACAGCCATCATCGGGCCCTCTGGATGCGGCAAGTCCACCTTCATCCGCTGCTTGAATCGCATGCATGAGCTCGTGCCCAGCGCGCGCGTCGGCGGTGAGGTGCGGCTCGACGACGAAGACATCTACGGCCCCGGCGTCGACCCGGTCTTGCTGCGCCGCCGCGTGGGGATGGTGTTTCAGAAACCGAACCCCTTCCCGTCGATGTCCATCCGCGATAACGTGCTCGCCGGCCTGCGGTTGACTCATCAGCTCGCCCGCGCCCACGCGAACGAGATTAACGAAAAGGCACTGCGGAGCGCCGCCCTGTGGGATGAGGTCAAAGACCGGCTCGACGAACCCGGCGCCGGGCTGTCCGGCGGACAGCAGCAGCGGCTCTGCATTGCCCGAGCGCTGGCCGTCGAGCCCGACGTACTGCTGATGGACGAGCCATGCTCCGCGCTCGATCCTATAGCGACGGCGCGTATCGAAGACCTCATCCACACCTTGCGGGAGCGGTATACGATCGTGATCGTCACTCATAACATGCAGCAGGCCGCGCGTGTTTCCGATCGCACTGCCTTCTTGCTGACCGGAGAATTGGTAGAATACGCGCCGACAGACCGGATATTCACGGCGCCGTCAGACAAACGCACCGAGGACTACATCACAGGCAAGTTTGGTTAGAGAGCGATCACCCTCCATGTCACCGACTCCTCTCAAAGCGCATACCGACCGTCAGTACGACGCGCAGCTCGACGATCTGCGCGCGCGTCTGCTCGACATGGCCCGTCGTGTCGAGGAGATGATCGCCAACTCGGTTCGCGCCCTGGTCAATCGAGACGCCGCCCTCGCCAGGCGCACGATCGAGGATGACCATCAGGTCAACCGCTGCGAGGTCGAAGCCGACGAGTTGTGCCTGCTGATTCTCGCGAAGCGGCAGCCCATGGCTTCGGATCTGCGCTTCCTCACACTCGCCCTGAAGATGGTCACCGATCTCGAGCGCATCGGCGACCTGGCGGTCAACATCTGTGAACGGGCGATCGACCTTTCCCACGTTCCGGAAGTCAAGCCCTGGGAGGAAATCCCCGGCATGGCGGCGATCGTGCGCGCGATGGTGCGGGAAGCGATCGACGCGTTCATTTCCCGCGATGTGGTCAAGGCGCAGCAGGTCATTGACTGGGATGACGAAGTAGATGCCCAGTACCGCCACGTGGTTCTCGACCTCATCAATGTCATGGTCAACGATCGCTCGACTGTCGAGAGCGGCGTGATGATACAGTCGGTCGTCAAGTGGTTGGAACGCATGGCCGACCACACGACGAACATTGCCGAGCAAGTGATCTTCATGGTGCGCGGCAAGGATATTCGCCACTTAGGCAAGCTCCCCAACCAGGTTTAGGCCGCGTCGCTGAACGGCCCCCAACACCGCCATTTCGAGTTGGAGCTAAAGGGGACGGGGAGCTAAAGGGGACGGAGCTAAAGGGCGAGCTAAAGGGGAGCTAAAGGGGACGGAGCCCTTTTCGGACGTGCCCGCAGCCCCCAGCACCGACCGGCATTCATGCCGGTCCAGGCCCCAGCGGGGTCGAAAATGGAAGCCCATTGGTTTGGCCTTTAACGGACAGGGCCTTTAAAGGGCAGAGCCCGATAGTGGCCCAAGCAAGGGCCGGAACCGCTTTCGAGCACAAACTAACGCCAGACCAAAACCCCAGTCACAAGCCCAAAAAACTTTTTCGCGCTCATTCCAAACCACTTAACGCCAGCCACCCCCGCTAACCCACCATCCCACCCGCATACTAGACCCGGGAGCCATTTCCAAAAAACCTCCCTGCCCGAGCCGAAGGTTCGCCAACGCCACAAAGGAGGCGCGGATGTCAATCTGCGCGCCCGCGCCTGCAAGGCGCGGAACACGGCCGCCAGCGATACCGCCGCCTCGGGTCACTCAATCCCGACGGAGGAAATCACGATGACGACAGAAAAGCAAATCGAAGCAAACCGCAACAATGCGAAACATTCCACAGGTCCGCGCACCGACGAAGGCAAACAAGTTGCCTCCCAAAACGCCCTCAAGCACGGACTCCTAGCCAAACGATCCGTCATCCCCGGCGAAGATCCCGCCG
>JAQBUE010000044.1 GCA_027624045.1 Acidobacteriota bacterium | reverse complement strand
ACCCTATTTCGTCCCCGGCCTCGACCTACCGCATTTCAGGATCATTCTTGGATTGGAAAATGCTACACCTACGCAAGCGGCCATAATGTACGAAACAGTACAGAGCGAGTCTCCAGCCGATGACAATAGCAGGTTTGTCCCGGATGCTGTGTCTTTCCGCTCGACCTGGCGGACTTCGATCAGACATGGGTGGATATGAGAAACCCTTGGAGCACTGTACAGAGCTGACAGCGAGGAAGAGCCCTTATGAACCTTGACCGCCGCCACTTTCTTTCCGGTTCCGCCGCTCTTGGTAGCGGCATGTTCTTCGGTTGCAGCCCGGCGGATTCGAAGTCCGCCGGCCCTGTACTCCGCGCCGAAGATGCGAGCTTCGAGACAGCGCGAGTGGCCTTCCCTTGGTCGACAAGAGAAGTTTATCTGAACAACGCGGGCCGCCATCCCTGCGGCATCCATGCCGTCAATGCGGCGCGTGAATATCTCGAATTCATCCTCGGCGGCCCAGGGGACGGAGCGAACTTCGGCGAGAAGCAGTTCCACGAAGTGAAGGAACTGTACGGCCAACTCATCGGGGCGAAAGCGTCGGAAATCGCGCTCACACAGAGCACGCTGATCGGCGAGAATCTGGTGGCTCTCGGCTTGGGGTTGCACCGTGTCGGATTGCTCGGGGGTAAGGGCAATGTCGTCGTCGACGAGTTGCACTATCACGGGGGGAGCTATATCTATCGACGGCTCCAGGAAGCCGGCCTCGAACTTCGGATCATCAAGCAGAAGGACTGGCAGGTCACCCCCGAGGAATACGAGCGCGCTATCGACAAGAACACGAAGCTCGTGTCGCTCACACTCGTTTCCAACATCAACGGCTACCTCTACGATGCGAAGGCGATCAGCGATATCGCTCACGCCAACGGCGCGTACGTCTACGCCGATATCGTTCAGGCCGCCGGTTGTGTTCCCGTCGATGTGCGCGCGATGGGTATCGACTTCTGCTCGGCCTCGACCTACAAGTGGCTGATGGGGATGCGCGGCCTGGGGTTGTTCTATGTACGGGAAGAGCTGCAGGGCGAGGTCCTCAAGCCGGTGATGTATGGCGACAAGCAATACGCGAACTTCGAGTTTCACTACTTTCCCGGGAGCCCCGCGGGGGACGAGCCCGTTACGTACGAAACTCGCGAGGGCGCTGAGATGTACGAAGTTGGGAACGTTTCGAACATCGCCGGAGCCGCGCAACGCGAGGCGTTGAAGTACATACTCAAGCTGGGCGTCGACAACATCCTGGCGCACGCCAAGCCGATGTGCGACAAGCTCATCGCGGAGCTTCCCAAACTCGGCTACCCGTGTATCACGCCCCCGGGCAGCCCGACGCCGATAGCGGCGTTTCTCGTTGAGAGTCCCGAAGAAACGAATGCCAAATTGAAGAAGGCAAACGTCGTCGCCAAGATCAAGTGGAAGCAGATGCGGGTTTCGCCCAGCGTCTTCAATATGATGGAGGACGTGGACCGGCTGCTGAATGCGCTATCCTGACCGATTCGCTAGCCCTAGGTTGTTCGAACACGTGAGACTTGTCATGAACTGTTATCGCCGTACCGTTTTCACCCTCCTTGCGCTCGTTGTCAGCGCGACCTCCGCCGTGGCCCAGTTCCCGGCCCGCAGCAGCCATGCCGGCGGCTACATGTACAACTACTACATGCCGCCTAGCGCCAGTACACCGTGGCGGCCGGCGTGGTCGCCCGACGGCAAGGAAATCGCGTTCTCGATGTCGGGCTCGCTGTGGAAGATCAAGGTCGGCGATGACACGGCATACGAGCTGACCGCGAACAAGACCTACGACTCCGCCCCGGCTTGGTCGCCTGACGGCCGCTGGATCGTATATACGGCCGAGGACGGCGCCGGTGTCAACCTGATGCTCTACAACGTCGCCACGGCGGAGAGCACGGCCATTACCACGGGCGCCGGCCTGCATGTCGACCCGGTTTGGTCACCGAACGGCAAGACGATGGCCTACGTTGAGAACGAGCCCCAGGGCCGTTTTCACATCTATACGCGTCCGTTTGAGAACGGGACCTTTGGCCAGCCGGTTCGCATCACCGAGCCGAACGATTTTGGGCGCGCACGCCTCTACTTCGCGCGCTACGACGACCACATCCAGCCGACTTTCTCACCCGACGGCAAGGAGATCATTCTCGTCTCCAATCGCGGGATTACACTAGGCTCCGGCGCGATCTGGCGCGCACCGGTCGGACCGGATGCGATGTCCAAGGCGACGCGCATCTTGCGCGAAGAGACGCTCTACCGCACCAAGCCCAACTGGTCGCCCGATGGGAAGCGAATCCTGTACTCTTCGTACCGTGGCGGCCAGTTCAGCAACCTCTATGTCTACCCGGTGCATGATGGTGAACCAACCCAACTCACCCGCGAGCCTTGGGATCACCTCGACCCGGCCTGGTCGCCGGACGGCGAATCGATCGCCTACATCTCGAACGAGCACGGGCTGTCGGAATTGCGTCTGCTCAAGACGTTCGGTGGGACCGACGAGAAGATCGAGATCAAGCGCCGTGTCTGGCGCCGCCCGATGGGCCGCATCGAAGTCTTCGTCAAAGACGATACGACCGGCGAACTCACCGAATCGCGTGTCTACATGAAGGCTTCCGACGGCAAGATGTACGCGCCGACGAACACCTACCAGAGGATCGCGGCCCGCGCCGCCAACGAAGATGTCTTCCACGCCCCTGGACATTTCACGGTCGAGGTCCCGCCCGGCGACCTGATCCTCGAAGTCGTCAAAGGACCTGAGTACTGGCCCTCCCAAGGCAATTTCTACGTCAGCCCCAAAGGTGTCACACGCATCGAGCTTGAGCTCACCCGGATGACCAACATGAACGCCATGGGTTGGTGGAGCGGCTCGGACCACGTTCACATGAACTACGGCGGCAACCTCAACAATACGCCCGAGTACATGCTGTTCGAAGCGAAGGCGGAAGACCTCGATCACATCGGCTGGAAGATCGCGAACAAAGACAACCGCGTCTTCGACACGCACCATTACAAGGGCGAACCGCTGCACCCGCTCTCCGACGATCAGAACTTGATCTCATTCGGCGAAGAATACCGCCCCGCCTGGTACGGCCACATCAACTTCATCAACCTCACCAAGCACTTCATTTCACCTTTTACAACCGCATACGAGGACACAGGGATTGACAGTCTCTATCCCAGCAATACCGACATGTTCCGCGTGGCCCGCAAGCAGGGAGCGATCGGGGGCCACGTCCACCCCTGGTCGCGCGAACCTTCGATGGACTCGGAGTACCGCGTCGCGCAGACCTATCCGGTCGATCTCGCGCTGGGCTCATTCGAATATCTCGAGGTGATGACCAGCGCCGGCCATTACACCGAGACGTCGAAGACCTGGCATCGCTCGCTCAACTGCGGTTTCAAGGTCACTGCTTCGGCCGGTGAAGATTCGATCCTGAACCTGCAGGCAACGCCCATGATTGGCGGCGCCCGCCTGTACGCCTTCCTGGGCGAAAAGCTCACTTGGCCGGGCTGGCTTGATGCGATCCGCGGTGGACGTACTTTCGTTACGAATGGGCCGCTGATCCAGTTCACGATCAACGGTGAAATCCCGGGCGGCGAGGTTCACTTGCCGGCAGGCGGCGGCTCGGTTGACGTGCGCGCGACGCTGGAATCCATCGTGCCGCTGGAAACCTTCGAGATCATTCGGAACGGCAAGGTCGTTGAGACGATTTCGCTCGCCAACGACAATCAGAAGGCTGTCTTCGAGAAACGCCTGAACGTGACGGAGAGCGGCTGGTACACGCTCAAGGCCGCCGGCAGCGGCATTCAGCATCCCATCGACGACTCCTATCCGGTGGCCGAGACAAGCCCAATCTACGTCTACGTCGGCGACCAACCGATCCGCTCAAAAGAAGACGCCGAGTACTTCGTGCAGTGGATTGACGACCTGATCACGCTCTGGGACGGGCATGAATACTGGCGCTCGGACCGCGAGAAGGCGCACGTGCTCGGACAGTTCCGCGAGGCGCGGGCGGTGATGGTGCAGCGGCGGGACGAGGCGCGGTAGCGACCGACTCCAGTTGGCCGGCTCGCCCGGAGCCGCGAGGAGCGCCATGGAAACCCTTGCGCAACGCATCGAGCGACTCGTGCGGGAGGAAGTGGCGATCGTGCCCTACGATCCCGCGTGGCCGGGGTCGTTCAGCAAGGAGAAGGAGCATCTGCTCTCCTGCTTGCCCGGCGAGCTCATCCGGCGCGTCGAGCACTTCGGCAGTACAGCCGTACCAGGGCTCGCGGCGAAACCGATTGTGGACATCCTCGTCGAGGTGACCGACCTCGACGAGACAAAGGTTCGCATCGCGCCGATTCTAGAAGCGCAAGCCTACGAGTATCTCTGGCGGCCCACCCATGGGGATGACGTCCCGCCGTTTTACGCTTGGTTCATCAAACGAGATCCGGATACGGGCGCTCGCACGCACCACATCCACATGGTGGAACGCGATTTCATCGGCCACTGGGACCGCCTTCTTTTCCGCGACTACTTGATCGAGCAGCCGCGTCTGGCCAAGGAGTATGAGGCGCTGAAGTTCCGCTTGGCGGCCGCTTCGCCGCATGACCGTGTGGCCTACACACGGGGTAAGTCAGAGTTCATCGAGAAAGTAACTGAGCAAGCCAAACAGTACTACCGGTCGGATCAAGCTACAGGGTAGCCATTTCGTCGTTGGCGAACGAGCGGCGATAGTACTTCATGTAATCCGCCTTGCGTTCGAGGGCGGTGATCACGCCGCGCGCGAAGTTGACTTTCTCGAACTGACGGGCGCTGCCCAGGCCACCCGGGCTGAACACATTGATCTCCATCAGCTTGTCGCCGACGATGTCGAGGCCGACAAAGAACATGCCGTCCTGGACCAACTTAGGGCGAACAATCTCGGCTAACTTCAGGGCGGCATCGCCGATCTCGGCAGGCGCTTTCGTGCCTCCGGCATGGATATTGCTGCGCATGTCGTCGCCAGTCCGCACACGGCGGAAGGCGGCGTATTTCCCTTTGTAGCGGTAGGGCCGGCCATTGAGCAGGAACAGACGCGTGTCCCCCTCGGCGGCGGCGGGCAGGTACTCCTGCGCGATGGCATAGCCGTCACGGATGACCGCATCAATCATTTGGTTCAGGTTGGAAGCGTGTTCAGGGAGCACCAGGAACACGCCCTGGCCGCCGGACTCCTGGAGAGGTTTCAGCACGGCCTGTCCGCCCTCGGCTTTGATGAAACGCTTGATCTCGTCCCGGTTGTGGGAGATGAGCGTGCGCGGGCGAACCTCCTCGGGAAAGAGCTGGAAGTACATCTTGTTCATGGCCTTGGCAAGGCCGCTTGGATCGTTCACGACGACCACGCCGCGGCGCGACGCAACCCGCCCGAAATCGATTCCAGCCGTCTGCGCCCAGGCGCGTGTCCCGGTCTCGGTCGAAGGATCGCTGCGCAGCATGAGGACGTCTAAATCGTCCACGGTGATATGCTCCACGCGTGCTTTCGGGCCTTGCAGCGCGGCCAGGAACGATTCGACCGATTTGTAATTCTTTTGGGGCGCCGAGCGAGCGTGCGCATCGATGTTGCCGTCAGCATCGTAGACGAAATCTCCCGCGCCGATGTGCCAACACTCATGGCCCGTGTTCGTGGCCTCCATGGCCAAGCGAGTCGTGGTGTAGGCCGCTTCCTCGGTCTTGACGTCATTGACCATGAAACCGATTCGCATCTGAATTCCCTTAAGCGGCTGCTGCTCTGACTGAATCAAGCCGCGCTACAAGGTCGCCATCTCGACATTGTCAAAGTTGCGACGGTAGTATCTCATGTAGTCGACCTTGCGCTCGAGGGCATGAATCACACCCTTGGTGAACTTGACCTTCTCAAACTTTTGAGCGCTGCCGAGCCCGCCCGGACTGAAGACATTGATCTCCATTAGTTTGTCACCGACGATGTCCAAGCCAACCAGGAACATGCCGTCCTGAACCAGCTTGGGACGGACGATTTCGGCGATCTTGAGGTGTTGGTCGGTAATCTCGGCCTCGCGCAGCTTGCCGCCCGCGTGAATGTTGCTGCGCATATCATCCCCGGTGCGCACGCGGCGAAAGGCCGCGTATTTGCCGCGATAGCGAAAGGGGCGCCCGTTCATCAGGAACAGCCGGGTATCGCCCTCATGAGCCGCGGGCAGATACTCTTGGGCGATGACATAGCCATCCCGAGTCAGCGATTCAATCATCTGATTCAGGTTGGCCGCATCGCCCGGCCTGACAAGAAAAACCCCCGACCCGCCTGATCCTTGCAACGGCTTGAGGACGGCCTGGCCCCCTTGCTCCTTGACGAAGTTTTTGATTTCATCGCGGTTGTGCGAAATCAGCGTTCGCGGGCGCACTTCCTCGGGAAAAAGCTGGAAGTACATCTTGTTCATCGCCTTTGAGAGGCCGTTGGGGTCGTTGAGCACGATCACGCCGTGGCGCATCGCCACGCGGCCGAAGTTGATGCCGGCGGTTTGAGCCCAGGAGCGCGCGCCGGTTTCGGTGGAAGGGTCGCTGCGGAGCATCAGCACGTCGAGGTCGTCGACGGTGATGTACTCGATTCTAGCTTTCGGCCCTTGCAGATCTTTCACATAGACTTCATTGGACTTGTAGTTGGTCTTCGAGACCGCCCGCGCTTGTGCGTGGATCTTCTCATCCACGTCGTACGTAAAACCACCCGCCCCGATGAACCAGGCCTCATGGCCCATATTTGTGGCTTCCATTCCGAGGCGCACCGTTGTGTAGCCCGCCTCCTCCGTCTCGACATTGTTGACCATAAAGCCGAATCTCATTTTCTTCTCTCTTCTGCGCTTTCCTGACCCACAGCTGTTAGAGCGTCGCGAGATCGATATTACTGAAATTGCGACCGTAGGACCGCATATAGTTTACCTTACGCTCCAGAGCATCAATGACACCGGCGGTGAAGTCGACCTTCTCGAATATGCGGGCGCTGTTGAGTCCGCCGGCGCTGAAGACGTTGATCTCCATGAGTTTGTCACCAACTACATCGAGGCCCACGAAGAACATTCCGTCCTGGACCAGCTTCGGACGGACAGCTTCCGCCAACTTGAGATGAACGTGGCTGACTTCGGCGCGCCGCAGCTTGCCTCCGGCGCTGATGTTGCTGCGCATGTCCGAGCCCGCGCGGACACGCCGAAAAGCGGCGTACTTGCCCCGATACTGGAACGGAGCGCCGTTCATTAAGAAAAGCCGCATGTCTCCCTGGGCGGCGGCGGTCAGGTACTCCTGCGCCACGACGTAACCATCACGACCGACGGCATCGATCATTTGGTTCAAGTTTGGGCGGTCGCCGGGCCGAACGAGGAAAACGTTCCGGCCTCCGGAGCCTTGCAGAGGCTTGAGCACTGCTTGGCCACCCTCGTCGCGGATGAATCGTTTGATCTCGTCTCGGTTGCGCGAAATCAGCGTGCGGGGCCGGACTTCTTTGGGAAACAGTTGGAAGTAGGTTTTGTCGCAAGCCTTGACCAATCCGTTCGGATCGTTGACGACAATGACGCCATGGCGCATGGCGAGGCGGCCAAAGTCGAGGGCGGTGGCTTGCGCCCACGGGCGGTGGCCGATCTCGGCGGAGGGATCGCCCCGCAGCATCAGCAGATCGAGGTCGTCCACGGTAATCGTTTCCATGCGAGCCGACTCGCCGCTGAGCGCCTTGTGATACGCCCGGGGACTTCTGTAGCGCCCGGCGGGAGCACAGCGGGCAAAGGCGTGGATATTGTCGTCGGCGCCGTAGGAGAAGTCAGCCGCGCCCATCGCCCACACCTCGTGGCCGCGATTGGCGGCCGTCATCGCCAGGCTTACGGTCGTAGGTCCGGGCGCCTTGGTTTGCACGTAGTTGAACGTGAAGCCGAATCTCATCAGCGCTTCCTTGTGTCGACAAGGTCGAGGACGGACGATGACGCCCTGGCCCGCTCCAGCCTCTTGCGGGCTTGTGGATCGTCGAGGTAGCGCGGCCGCAAGGGGGCCGGATGTAGGACTTTCCGCCACAACAGCTCTTGAATGACCGGCACGTTCTCGGCGCTGATCTTCCCCACTAGAAGCGGCTCCAATTCTCCGCCCTTGTGCAGGTACCGGTGCAGGCCAATCAGCCCGCGCAGATAGACGGCGTCCTTGGTGAGGCCGCCGCCCCTGTAGATCCGCATGGTGATATTAAACGCTATCTCTTGGTTGAACTCGTACTTGCGGTCCAACTCGCGGAACGTGTCCACGAAGCTCGCCCCGTCGGTAAGGCGGCGGGCCGCGATCACGCGGGCCGCCAACAGCCGCATCCGCGGCAGGCTCAAGCCCCCGACCAGGTACTCCGCCATTACCGCCAGTCCTTCTTGCAGTTCTTCGTAGCCCGCCAAGCCGGAATAAAGCTGCCGGAATCGCTGCGAGCGCCCGTTGTAGTACGTCAGTACATGGGTGCCGACTTCGTGTTGGATCAAGGCTTCCACGCGTGATGCCGGTACGTTGATATCGGCGGCCACCAGTAAATTTCCGCGCGAGACCATCAAGCCGGCAATATCCTTTCGGATGCTGACCTTGGCTGAGAATTCCGGAAAAGCCTGGCGGAAAACAGCAAACTCCTGCTCCGCCCGCTGAGCGAAGGCCGCTGCTCCGACACGCGCGGCTGATTTCTCTCGGCTGTGAGGCGGAATACGATCGAGCAAGGTTGTCGCCACCTCCAGCAAGCCGTCGTTGACTTCACCGAAGAGCTGCAAGCTGGTGTAGAGGAAACGCTTCGTTTCCCGGTCGAGCAAGCCGGTAAGCTGACGATCGATCTCGCTTTGCTTTTCGCGAAAGATGCGTGCCAAACCCGGATCTTCCACGCGTTCAATCGAGATGGCGAAGAGCTTGCGTTTCAGCAAAGTCGGCGCAACCGGAATGGGGCGGTAGACAAACCGTGGCGTTTTCTCGAAGTGGCTTCGCCGGAATGCCGTCCACGCCCCGTGGCTGTTCACCGGTGTCACCGCCAGTAAGAAGTCGTAGGCATTGCTCACTTCGGCTAGTTGGCGGTCAATTCGCCAAACGGCCTTTACCAGAGCCCGCCGTCCCAGGGAATGATAGTGGGGAGGCAAATGAGAAGTATTGGAACGCGTAAACTCGAAAAACGCTTGTTTGAAGGCGCGGTATAGCGGGCGGTGGACCGACCGCAGCAACAACGGGTACAGCGTGCCCTTCTTCTTGTCCCGATAGACCGGCCGAACCTCTAAACCCAGGACGACGGCGCCACAGGCTTCGGCTTCTCGCGTGCTCAATAACGGCGGAAGGCCCGGCGGAGCGACCCGGCGCGACGGGATAATCTCTACAGTCGGTGACTGGTTGCGGATCAGGCCGGCCCGCAGTGACTCTTCCAAGGCTTGGACCGTCGACGAAACGGCGTTCGAGCCTGAATGTACAATACGGAAGGCCGGACGCCGCACGCCCGCCTTGTCGGCCGGCTCATCTTCAATCTCGGCGGAAGACCAAATTTCGATCACCAAGAACGCCCCAAAAACTCGTCCTTGTGCCACTGCTATCGCTTGCACCAATGAGGACAGCTGCTTGCCCAAGACGCGGTTTCCGGCCGCCTGCAGGTATGCCGCTTCTCCTAAAACTAAACGGTCGGTACCAGGATCGTCGCGCCGAGGCGGAAGGCGATAGACGCACAGAAACGGCAGTTGGCGGTCGATGTGCAGCCTTCCCCATAGCGGTAAATTCCGCCGAACTGGCTTATCTTCCGCCAGCCGTGCAGCGATCGCTTGGATGAAGGGCTCGGTAATGCTTTTGGGGCGGGGCTGTGTCATCCTGCTTTGACGCCCAGCTTGCGAAGCTCTTCGAGCACGCCGGGCACAGTCGATTCCAGCGCCCGCTGAATCGCCTGACCCTGCCGCTCATCGAGCTTGCCTGTCCATTCGTCCATGAAGAATTTCTTGAACTCGATCGCCAGCGAGCAACCCGATTTTGGAAAGGTTTGGTGTATCCAGCGTGAGAAGTTACCGCCTTTGAACTTGACGTTCTCCCGCACGTCCAGGTGGCGGCCGAGAAAATCAAAGGCCCGCAGGTCATGACTGAAACGGTCAACCAGCGGCCCCCAGCGGCCGCGGTCAATCGTGCCCGTGCCCAGATTGACCTCCGGGTTTCCTTGCGGGTCAGCGGCGGGACCGCCGGGGCCCTCGCGCCGGTGATTGTATGTGTGCAAGTCGAAAACGACGAAATTACCGAAGCGGCTTTCGATGTTGCTCAATAGCTTCTTGACGTCAGCGTAGAAGGCATCGTATTGAGCGAGGGAGGCCGCCACGACCGCGTCGGAAGGCTGGTTCTTCCAGACCCGCAGGCCCCAAGCATCTTCGGGTAGGATGTAGACCGCCTTCCCGCGCGGACGATTCAGATCGACCTCGAAACGGGAATGAAGGCCGACGACACGGCTAGGCGCAACCTCGGTCCAGCCGCCGGTGTAGGGGTCCTCTTCACGTAACCGCTCGGCGTCTTGGAGCGCCATGAGCCCGAGTGCCTCCTCACGGACCGTATGTCCATCGTGAACTGCTGTGGCGATCAAGGGGCCGTCGCCTTCCTCAATGCGCCATTTGGGCTGCGGCATAATCTTCCTCTCACCATAGGATATAGGACGGTGGCGCCCGCCAAAAAAATCGCGCGTTCGATCGGACGGCGACGAGTTAGCTGTTGAGAGGGAACGCTCAAGGCAGGATGACGCCTGCGGTTGCGGGTGTTGATGGGCCACAATGGCGGTAATGCGGAACTGGAAGAGTAAGCGACTCGTTTGGCTCACTTTGGGGATTGCGGCGCTTGGGCTGAACGCCGGGGCGCAAACGTACGATGTGCTCGATGTGCAGTCGGTGCGCACCACGGGTGACCCCGGCCAGTGGGTGCGGTCCGTCACAGCACCGGCCGAGCCTGAGACATTTGACTGCGACGTCCTTGTGACAGGCGCGGGTAGCGGAGGTGTCGCGGCTGCCCTCAGAGCGGCCATGCGTGGCAACTCAGTGTGTCTGACTGAAGAGACCGATGAAATTGGCGGCCAGTTCGCGAGTGTCCCGGCGCTGGATGAGAACCGCTTCATCGAATTCTCCGGCGGTACCCGTACCTACTACGAGATGCGGCGGCGGATTCGCAATTCCTATCGCGACCGTTATCGGCTTGCGCCGGAAGTGGCTGACCAGGAGAACCTCAATCCGGGCGCGTGCTATGTTTCACCGCTGTGCGCCGAGCCGCCCGTGGTTCTCAACGCCGTGCAGGAGATGCTCGCCCAGCACCACAGCCGAATCCAAACTTTCGCGCGAACAAAGATCATTGATCTCGCCGTGAAATCGGGCGTGATCGAGTCGGCTCTGGCGTACCGCTTCGAGCAGAATGACGTTATTCGCATTCGCGCCAAGTATTATCTGGACGGCACGGAACTTGGCGATTTGCTGCCCCTGGCCGGTGTCCCCTATGTGGTTGGCTCGGAGGCGCAGAGCGACACGAATGAGCCCGACGCGGCTGATGAGGCTAACCAGGCGTGCGTCCAGAGTTTTACGTACACGTTCGTGATTGAGCACCGTCCCGGCGGCGAGGAGCACACAATCCCAAAGCCCCCGGACTATGAGAAGTTTCGTGACGGCCAGCCGTTCTCGATGCGCTTCGACTACTCGAAGCGCCATGGCTGGAAGGGTGAAGTGCGGTACAAGATGTTCGGTGACGATCCGCCTATCCCCAACAATCAATCACCGCGCCCGTTCTTTTCGTGGCGGCGCGTGCTGGCGTCGAAGAACATCGCCGGCCCGAATCCGCCCAACGATCTGGCGCTTATCAACTGGCCGCGTCAGGACTATAAAGACGAGTCGCTGCTTGACCGCTCTCCGCGGGATCAGGCGCGGATACTGCAGCAGGCAAAGCGTCTGGCCTACTCGTTTCTGTACTGGTTGCAGCAGGATCTGGAGCGCGATGAGGGCGATGGTGATGGCGGAGGCGACGGCAAGGGTTATCCGGAATTGATGTTGCGTGCCGATCAGATGGGGTCCGAAGACGGGCTCTCGAAATATCCTTACATTCGTGAGTCGCGTCGGATTCGGGCGCGTTCGCGGGTGGTGGAGCAGGACATCGTCGATCAGTACCAGCCCGGCTCGCGGGCGAAGTGGTTTGGGGACTCGGTGGGGACGGCGTTCTACATGGTTGACATCCATCCCTGTGGCGCGAACGAACGCGGCCGTATGATGATGCCCCGGCCATTCCAGATCCCGATGGGCACGCTGATTCCGCAGGGTGTCTCGAACCTGCTGCCCGCCGGCAAGAATATCGGCGTCACGCACTTGACGAATGGGGCTTACCGGCTGCATCCGGTCGAATGGAACGTGGGGGAGGCAGCGGCGGTCATTGCATCACTCGGGGTAGCCCAAGGCAAGCTGCCCGCGGCCGAAGACGTTCAGCGAGAGCTGGTCAAGGCCGGCGTTCAGCTTGTCTGGTTTGACGACCTGCACGTTGACCACCCCGCCTTCGCCGCGATCCAGCTCGCCGCGCTCAAGGGCATCTACCCGCTGAGTGACCATGACCTGCACGCCGCTCCCGATGCGCCGGTCACACGAGGCGAAGCAGCGCGCGCCATCGTCGCATTCTTCGGACGTGACGCGACCGGCCCCGGCTCGGTCCGCCTCGACGTGCCGCAAGAGCACCCGCACGCCCGCGCCATCGATATCGCGGTGGAAGCAGGCTGGATGGCCGTTGACCACCGCAACTGGTTCCACCCCGACATCCCGTTCTACTGGACCGATTGGCGCGAAGGGGAAATGCTCGCGGCGCTGCCGGCGGCGCGGACCAGCCGTACGGGGCCCATTAGACGGTCGGAACTGGCGGAGCGGCTGACTCCGGCGGGGCCGTGAAAAAATCGGGGACAGGAAGCTGCGCGCCGCTTGTGGCTATGGCAAGCACAGGGGTTTCGAGGGCGGCGCTTGGTACAGTCCCCATGTTTTCACGACGCTGCCATGAACTCACCTCGCCGCGGCGTTTATACTTAGACACTTCTCGACAGGAGGGAAGCACACCATGAGATGCGCCGCGCTAATGTTGATCCTCGGGCTTATGTCGTCGTTCGCGCTTGTAGCCGCGGACAACGCGCTAACCCCGGCGGAAGTCGAACAGGGCTGGATTCTGCTATGGGACGGCAAAACGGAGTACGGCTGGGAATGGCACGGCGACGCGCGATGGAAAGTCGAGGACGGCCTGCTGAAGTCCGACGGTGGCGCCAACGGCTGGCTGGGAACGACCACTAGTTTCGGGGACTACGAGCTGACGCTTGATTTTCGCACCGCGGTTGACGGCAACAGCGGCGTCTTCCTGCGCTCGGCGCGGGAGGGGGAACCCCACAAGACGGGTTACGAACTGCAAATCTTCAACCGCCAACCCGAGGGATACAACACAGGCAGCCTGGTGTACTACGCAAAGGCCCAGCCGGCGCAGTTTATTGGCGGACAATGGAACAGCTACCACGTGCGGGCGGTGGGCGAGCGCTTTGTCGTCAAGCTCAACGGCCGCGAGGTGCTCGATGTGAATGACTCTTCGCACTCCGCCGGCGTGATCGGGCTGCAGTACAACAAAGACAAACCAGTCGAGTTCCGCAACATCAAACTCAAGCCGCTCGGATTGAGCCCTCTATTCAACGGACAGGACCTGAGCGGCTGGCAAAAGGTCGACCGCCCCAATAGCGATGCCGTTCACGAGTGGTCGGTGCGGGACGGGATTCTTCATGTCGAGAAAGGCGCCGGACAACTCGAGACCGAGAAAGCCTTTAAGAATCTGGTGCTGCAACTCGCCATCAAAACCAACCCGCCGTCGGCCGACCACCATCCGAATAGCGGTGTCTTCTTCCGCGCCGAGAAGGGCGTTTTCTGGAGCGGATATGAGTCGCAGATCCGTAACGAATTCAGCGACGGCGACCGCACCAAGCCGGTTGACACCGGTACCGGCGGACTGTACTTCTATGTGCCCGCGCGGCGTGTGATTCCCAACGACGGTGAGTTTTTCCACAAGACGCTCGTGGCCTACGGCCGTCACACGGCGATCTGGATCAACGGCATCCAAACGGCTGATTGGGACGATCCACGGCCCCCGGGCAACAACGCCCGGCGCCAAGCCAAGCTGGATTCGGGTGTGCTGAGTTTGCAGGCGCACGACCCGACAACGAATCTCGATTTCAAAGACATCCGCGCGGCTGAGTTGGCGGAGCGGTAATCGGCCGAGAAAGCGGGCACGGCATGCCGCGGCATACCGTGCCCTGGCTTGCGGGAGTGGTCAACTACCCCGGTCCCGATTCTCTAACCTGAGGAGCATTGGGGATCGCGGATGCGGCGCCGACCGGCTTATCCCAATCGACATGCCGTGTGACGAACATGATGGCCGCCAGAATCAAGAAGAGCCCGACTGAGCCAACGAGCAGCGAGTATTCCTCCATCAGCAACAGCACGTACAGGAAGCCATACAGGCTGACAATAACTGCCCCGACGATGCCGCCCCGGCGGGCCGAGCCCATCGTGGCGCGGGCGTAGAACGTCACGAGTCCGATCACCGCTGATGCGGCGATGGCGTAGGCGGTGGCGAACCCGAGATGCTCGGCAAGGGAAAGCTCCAGCAGATAGAACGTGCACAGGGCCATGCCGATGAAGCCGTACTGGATCAGGTGCAGCCGCACGCCGGACAAGATTTCGAACAGCCAGACAGTGAGGAAGGTCAGGCTCAGGAATAGAATCTGATACTTCAAGCTTCGTACGGTCTGGCGGTAAGCGTCGACCGGGGAGAGCAGGTTCACGCCGAACTGCGATGCCGCCACTTCATCGGCATTGTCTCCGGATCTCCAGCGCTGAGGATAACTGCGTCCCAGGTAAGGGATGTTCCAGGATGCGCTGAAGCTGGTGGGGCCGACTTCGCGTGAAACCGGCAGCCAGTTTCCTTGGAAGCTCGGGCTGGGCCAGTCCCCTCTGAGTTTGACCTCGGTGTTTCGCCCGACCGGTGCGAAGCTGACCCGAACGCTACCGTTCAGGTCGAGTGTGAAGTGGAACGAAAAATCGTCGCCGTCGAGCCGTTCGCCCAGCGCGGCGTAAATGCCGGAGCGCTTCGAAGGCCGCCGCCCGGTTCCGGGCTCGAACTCGATGGCGTCTCCGGCCCAATCGAGCTGGACGGCATTCTGAATCGCGCGAGGGTCGGCCACTTCCACCACGAGTTCAGCGCGATCCCAGAGAATGTCGGAGGGGTCGATCGTCCACCCCGAGAAGTCGGGCCGTTCGAAGGAACCGTCGAACACAAGTTGTGAACGATAGACGGGCGCCTCGAAGATGCCGCGGTAACGCACTTCGGTTTCGAGGGTCCCGTCGACTTTAAGTTGCCGCGGCAGGAACGTCGCCTGCGTCTCGTACTCTTCGATCTTGGGCGGTTTGTTCTCGTCGGTTTGGACGATGCGTCGTTTTAGGTAGGGTACGACCAGGAACGGTCCGAAGACGTCCTGAGCGCGGCCCCACTTGCCCGTGATCTCTTCGATCGCGGTTTGGCGCGTGCTTTCACGCTCCCAGACGAGACCCTGAATAAAGAGGACAGGGATTTGAAGAAGTAACGCCAGCGTTCCAATTGCTATCCCTTGGACAAGGGTATTCCGGCGTAAGTTTTGAAAAAAGGATGGTCGCTCAGTCGCGAACTCGGTCATTTATGTTTTCTCCAGCGCCGGACCGAGAACGCCTCCTCTCCGAATTTAGCACAGGACGCGCGAACGATGGACCACCGCAACCGGGCTCGTACCTGCCACGCTTGTTGTGGATTCAGTGTTGTGCTTTCACTGCTCGGCTGTCTCGAAGTTGAATCGCGAATGGACATCGTCGGCGGCCTGCGCAGCCCAGCGGTTCAAGCGTGGCGAATGTGGTATGCAGACGCTTCTGCCCGAGACCAGCCGGCAGAGCCACGCGCCTGGTTCCACCACGACGCCCTTGCGAGGCACGCCGCCGGTCAAAAGAACTTCGTCGCCGTTGAGGTCCCCGAGCCGGAAAGCCGTGTGTTTGAATTTCAGATTTCCCGCCAGATGGTACACACCGGGTTGAAGCGGCTCCGTTACGGTCGATTCGACACGCATCCGGCATCGCAGATTGAGCTGAGATCCTCTGATCGGCTTCCGAAACGACTCTTGCAGGGGCCGGATGTCGCCCGATCCAAACACGCCGCATTGCGCCCCAAACAGGGCGGCCATCAGGGGCAAACGTCCCGCTTCGAGTTCGGCCTGAATCGACAATGCGGTCGACCCTTGCCAGCGTGGGTTGAGGTCAACGGCGTACGCTCGGCCGTCGGCGGGATTCAGCACGAAGTCCAAACCGTAGACGCCTTCAAACCCTCGGGACCGAAGCCACTCGCCGACTCTTTCGGTTTGCTGCTGGACATCGGCAATGATCGCGGCATCTGTTTCAGTCGCGGCTGTATAGTCGTTGCCGCAATACCCGCCCCAGGGCGCGCCCAATTCCTCGCAGCCCGCCAGTTGCACGCTCGGGAAGCCGACGCAGACCAAATCCCCGATGACGGCCGCGTTGATGTTGAACGACAGTTCGCCGAGATAGGGCGCTACCCAAACGTCCATCCCGAGAAAGGTGTTGTCCAAATGGTCGAGATCCGCTCGGGATCGCAGCAGGGCCGTTGCTGAGCCAGCCGCGCCGAGTGGCTGCTGCACCACGACATCGGAGCCAAATTCGGAAGCAAGCTCTTCATACGATCGGGCGCCGAGCCGCTGCCAAGAGCCGGGGATGCGTGGTAGCTGCAACTCGTCCAGCGCTTCGAATAACCGCGCCTTGTGCTTGAATTGCCCGATGGCTTCCGGCTGCGTCCCAACGTATCGATAGCCGAGGTCCGCGCAAAAAGTCCGCATCAGGGGACATGGCGGCGAGGAAGTTAGCAGCCACGAATCTTTGGGATATCGGCGCAGCAACTCTCGAATGGCGGGGCCGCGTTGCTGGAAAATTCCGTCGATGCCGCTGCCGATCCAGTTTGTGCGGCGCCGGCGCATCGCATCCACCGAACAGAACTCGATGTTGCATCCATCCCTGATCAGGTCGAAATCCGAACCGTCGTCCAGGCAGGACACCGCCGCGACCGGCAACAGGCGGTCGAGCCCGACAACATAGGAACCGAAGAAGCCCTGCCAGAGTAAGTGTTTTCCACGGAACAAGTCCAGGAAAAGTGCGGGCTCTGACCGTTGAGAACGTTCGAGTGGCGACCTGCTGAAGTCAGATAAGGAAGACAAGCCATACAGGTTAGCCGATCGAGATGGCAAGGCAGAGATCGGCTGGTTGTCACTCAGGAATCCTGTCGATCCCGCCGCTCATCCCCAAGCCGGGCCGCAAGAGGCAATGACCGTTCAGCCCCCTTCTGATAGTCAACAGGTATCGGTTCCAGCGCGCCACCAGCCGCTGTGTGGTAAAACATAAAGAGTACAAAATGTTCCGGACGATCTTCCCGCCGACGTCCGTTTGTCCCCTTGGAGAGGTCTCTAATGACCCACTATGTCGGCACGGTTGTTCGGCTGTTTCTTGTTTGCGCTCTCGCTGTTCCCTGTCTCCTGGCGTCGAATTCGGCTGTTGATCGCTGTCTGCGGGCGGCGCGTGTGCTCGACAGCGTGATAGGTACGCCTGAAAAGGCGATTCCGCAGGACCTGATGAGCCGCAGTCATTGCGTCGCGATCATCCCTGGCGTCAAGAAGGTTGGGTTCGTGGTCGGCGGGCATTACGGCAAGGGTATCCTGTCGTGTCGCGGCGACAACGGCTTTGGTTGGACGGCGCCGACAGCGATTCGCATCGAAGGCGGCAGCCTGGGGTTGCAGATCGGCGGCAGTTCTACAGATCTGGTGCTGCTGATTTTGAACGAACGCGGAGCGGAGAAGCTGCTCAGCAGTAAGTTTACTTTGGGCGCGGACGCCGCCGTGGCGGGCGGCCCGGTGGGGCGTTCAGCGCAGGCTCAGACGGACGCTCAACTTCACGCCGAGATACTGTCGTACTCGCGTTCGAAAGGATTGTTCGCCGGGGTCTCGCTCGAGGGCGCGACGCTGAGGCCGGCACACGGGGCAAATGAGAGGCTCTACGGCGGGCCTGTGGACCCGAAGCAGGTGCTGCTGGCTGACGTTGCCGCGCCATTAAGTGTGCAACCGCTGATGGATGCGCTGAACAGGTATTCGAGCGTGAAACATCGCTAGGCAAGGAGACTGTTATGTAGAGAGTTCAATTCCCTTTACGCAAGCAGTGGGTGCTTGTTCTTGGCTGTGCCGTGGCACTGGGGACGGCATCAATCGCCGCGGCGAAGTCCGGCGTCGAGAAGCGGCTGGAAGCGGCTGCGTCGGTTTTATCGGAGACGCTGCACGGCGTTGGTGAAGGCATTCCGTCGAACCTGCTCGACCGCGCGCATTGCGTCGGCGTGTTTCCGTCGGTATGGAAGGGCGCGCTGCTGATCGGCGGGCGCTTCGGCAAGGGCGTCGTGACGTGCCGCGTTGAGGATTCGTCCTGGAGCGCGCCAGTGAACTTTCGCATCGAAGGCGGAAACATCGGCTTTCAAATCGGCGGCAATCAAACCGACTTGGTGTTGCTGTTCATGGGCAAGCGCGCCATCCCGAAACTGCTGCGGACAGGCTTTACGATCGGTCTCGACGGCACGGCGGCGGCGGGGCCGGTGGGCCGTACGGCGGCCGGACAAACCGATGCGCTGCTGGGAGTGGAGATCGTGAGCTACTCGCGATCACGCGGCCTGTTCGCGGGTGTGTCGATCGACGGCGCGACGCTGCGGCCGGCGCACAAAGCGAACCGCGTGTTGTATGAGGGTTGGGGTCCGTACCCGAAAGAGATTCTGCTCGGGCAGATTCCGGCGACACCGCCGGCGCGGCCGCTGCTCGACGTTCTGAACAAGTATTCGCCAGCGCGGCGCCAGGGAGATTGACGCCGCCCAGGGGTCTGCGAGAGCATGAGGTGAATGAGTCAACCAAACCAGCCCAATCCACCTCAACAGGCCATCATCAAGTTGGTCGAGACGCCTGAGTACAAGGAACACTACTCGAACAGCGTGCAGATCCGCGTGAACCTGTGGGACTTCTTTATTCAGTTCGGCAAGATCCACCAGCAGAAACCGAATGAAGTAACAATCAAGAATTTCGCGGGGATCTATTTGAGCCCGCAACAGGCAAAGGCTTTGCTGCTGGCGTTGAGCCAGAACATTGGCCAGTATGAAGGGGCGTTTGGGGAGATCAAGATTGATCCGAAGGCGATTGGGTCGGGGGCAATTCAGTAGCCGAGACGGCCGCTGAGGCCGTCTCGGGTTCGGCCCCTGCCGCGGACTCGGCCCCTGCCGCAGGCTCAGGCTCGGCCCCAGACTCGGGCTCGGCCCCTGCCGCAGGCTCGGGCTCAGGGTCGCCGCCTTCGAGCGAACGCCGCACGGCATCAAGTATCCCGTTCAGGAAAGGCCCGGAGTCTTCCGAAAAGCGCCGGCCAATCTCGATCGCTTCGTCAATCACGACGGGGGCCAGCGACGGCTCGCGCATCATCTCGCAAATGCCCAAGCGCAGGATGCTGCGATCGACGGTGGACATGCGCTCGATACGCCAGTTCTGGGCGTGTTTCGTGATGAGGGCGTCGATGACGTCGATATTCTTGACGACACCTGTGAGCAGATTGTTCGCAAAAAGGTCGGGTTCGGGAGCCACGCTGTCCTCGTCTTTCGACAGGCTACCCCAGTAGTCGGCCATGATGCTTTCGGCGGGCGCGCGACTCTGATCCCACTGAAAGACCATCTGCAGCGCCCGTTCGCGAGAACGATGACGGGAGGGCATGACTAGTCCTCGCCCTCGTCGCTCTTGCGAAGGTCTTTCATCAGCGACGCCATCTCGATGGCGGTCATGGCGGCGTCGAAGCCTTTGTTGCCACCCTTGGCGCCGGCGCGATCGATGGCCTGCTCGAGCGTGTTACACGTGAGGACGCCGTAGATGGTGGGGATGCCGGTCACGATCGAGGCGGATGCGATGCCTTTGGCGCTTTCGGCCGAGACGTAATCGAAGTGAGGCGTATCGCCGCGAATCACGGCCCCGAGACAAATGATGGCGTCGTAGTCGCCGTTTTCGCCTAACTCGTGGGCGACGACCGGGATCTCAAGCGAGCCTGGAACCTTGATGACGTCGATCGAGCCGCTCGTCGCGCCCATGCGTTCCAGGCCGTCGAGGGCGCCAGCCAGCAGACGGTCGGTGATAAAGCTGTTGAAACGGCTCACGATCAGCGCGAACCTGAGGCCCGCGGCGCTCAGATCGCCCTCAATGAGTTGAAACTTATCCGCGTCTTTACGCATGTGTTAACGACCTTGGAAGCGCGCTTTGCGTTTCTCTAGAAAAGCCTGTGTGCCTTCTCGAATATCTTCAGTGGCACAACTGAGACCGAACTGCGCGGCCTCCCACCCAAGCGCCTCGCCGAGAGGCATCTCAAGGCCCCGGTTTACGGCGTCGAGGCACAGGGCGACGGCGACCGGTCCGTTCTCTAATATTTTAGCCGCTATCGCGCGAGCCTCCGCGAGCAACTGCTCTTGCGGCACGATGCGGTTGACGAGGCCGATGCGATAAGCTTCGTCGGCGCTGATGGGGTCGCCGGTGAGAATCATCTCGAGCGCACGGCCTTTGCCGACCAGCCGGGGCAGGCGCTGCGTGCCTCCATAGCCGGGGACGATGCCGAGCTTGACCTCGGGCTGACCGAGTTTGGCATTGGGCGACGCAACGCGGATGTGGCAGGCCATGGCGAGTTCCAGCCCGCCGCCGAGGGCATAGCCGTTAATGGCGGCGATGACGGGCTTGGGCAGGTTTTCGATTTGTGAAAACACTTGTTGCCCGCGCAATCCCCAGGCACGACCTTCGAGAGCGCTGAGCTGCGTGAGGCGGTTGATGTCGGCTCCGGCGACGAAGGCTTTCGCGCCCGCGCCGGTGACGACGACAGCCTTCACCGCGCTGTCGGCGGCGATGTCGCTGAAGCAGGCCGCAAGGGCTTCGATCGTATCGCCGTCGAGCGGATTAAGCTTTTCAGGACGGTTCACCGTCACCTGGGCGATCGAGTCGCTGATCTCGTACAGTAGGTTTGCGTATGCCATGGTTTCTCTCCCTGTAGGGGCGCAACATGCTGCGCGCGCGGGCACGACATGTCGTGCGCCTACAAGCAGAAGGGCGGACACGGCGTCCGCCCCTTCTATTGAAGCATTCTATTGAAGCGTCGCTGAGTGCGCTGACGACTACTCTTTATAGGCGACGCAATCGATTTCGACTTTCAAGCCGTGCGCGGGTAGCGCCGCGCTGACGGTGGTGCGGGCCGGCTTGGCCGCTCCGAAGTATTCTTCGTAGACTTTATTCATCTCAGCGAAGTCTCGGATGTCGGCCAGGAAGACCGAGCACTTGATGACGTCTTTCAGGCCGGCTCCGGCAGCCTTCAGAATCGATCGGATGTTCTTGATCGTCTGGTGCGTTTCTTGGGTGACGGTTCCAGGCGCTAACTTTTTCGTTTTCGGATTGATGGACGCCTGTCCCGACACGTAGATGAAGCCGCCGGCTTTGACGGCGTGGGAATAGGGGCCGGCGGGGTTGGGGCCCTTCGGATCCATGACTCTTTCGATCATATTGTGATTACCTCTCTCCTAGGGAATTAAGCGGCAGCGCGGGATGCCGTGCCGGCGGGCGCGACGTTCCGCGACCGCCATTTGAAGCAAACGTCTACTGTAACTTGCCGCGCCCTTCGACCTTCCACACCTGCTCGACGGTCTCGCCGCGAATGCCGTAGGCGTACGCGTGCATGTTGACGGCGACACAGACGTGGTTCGGGATGATCCGCAAACGGTCGCCGATGCGCAGCGGTGCGGGGGCGTCACGGATTTCGAGATAGCCGTGTTCCTCGTTCATTTTGTAGAAGCGGCTTTCGGGCGCCTCGATCACGCGTCCGAAGGTGTCGCCGCCGGCGCGCGCGTTATCGGACGTGAAAGTTTTCGATCCGCCGTCGATCACGGCGAAGCCGGGACGGGCCGTCGAAATGACGGTCGTCATGATGCTGGCGGCGCAATCGTCCCACGTAGCCGCGCCCATGCTGACCTGCATGACGTCGTAGAAGACGTAGGTGCCGGGGCGGATCTCGGTCAGTCCCTCTATTTCATGTGAGTGGAACAGCATGGGGGTGGAGCCGCCGCTGATGGTCTTGAGTTCGATGCCGGCCCGAGCGAAGCCTTGGCGAATCTTCTGGATATTAGTGATAACGCTCGCCAGTTTCTCTTCCCAGCCGGGAACGAGTTTGTTGATGTGGCCGGAGTAGAATTCGACGCCGTCGAGGCTTAAGTTGGGAAGTTTCGAAACAGCCTTGCCGAGTTCGACGAGGGCAGGGCCGGGTTCGACGCCGACGCGATCCATGCCGAGGTTAGCCTCAAGGAAGACTCCGACTTCGACGTTTGCCGCTTGGGCGGCCGCGGATAGACCTTGCGCGACGACGAGATCGTCAAGTCCGACGATGATGCGGGTCTGCTTGGCGACATCCATCAATCGTTTGAGCTTCGCTTCGCCGATGATCGGGTAAGCCACCAGGAGTTCGGGCGTGCCGGTTTTGACGATGATCTCGGCTTCCCCCACCTTGGCTACCGTCAGGCCGACGGCGCCGAGATCGAGCTGCATCTTGCCGACGACGGGGCTCTTGTGGGTCTTCGTATGAGGGCGCAGCTTGAGATTGTGCCCGGCCGCGTAGTCGGCCGCTCGCCGCAGATTGGCCTCCATACGGTCGAGATCAATGAGCAGCGCGGGTGTGTCGAGTTCGGAAATATGTTGCGGCATGTTGGGTAGGAGGCAACGCCTAGCGTCAATCGGTCAGCTTAGCGGACGGGCTGGGGGATGACAAGGCGTAGTCTTGGCGCAGGCAAGGTGAGCCTTCCTGGCTAGGAAGAGCTACTGGTCGAAGGCGGCTATGAGTTCCCGAACCACCTTCTCGCCATCGCCGTAGAGCATGAGTGAGTTGTCAGCCGCGAAAAGGCGGTTGGGAATTCCGGCGAAGCCCGGACTCAAGCTTCGCTTAATCACCATCACGGTCTGCGCCTTATCGACGTCGAGTATCGGCATGCCGTAGATCGGGCTGCTGGTCTCATCGCGTGCCGCCGGATTTACCACATCGTTGGCGCCGAGCACAATGACGACGTCGGTCTGCGCGAACGTCGGGTTGATCTGATCCATGTCGAGGAGCTCGTCATAGGGGATATCGGCTTCAGCTAGCAGCACGTTCATGTGCCCCGGCATGCGGCCCGCGACGGGGTGTATGCCGTAACGAATCTTCACACCCTTGGCTTTGAGCTTGTTCGCCAAATCCCTCACGGCATGCTGTGCCTGAGCTACCGCCATGCCGTACCCGGGAACGATCGTCACGCTACGGGCTGTTTCTAGAATCATGGCCGCCTCTTCGGCGGACGCGCTCTTGACGCGGCCTTTGTAGACCTCGTCGTCAGTCGGACCGCCGACAGCCACCTGGCCCATGTCGCCGGAAAGCACGTCCCACAGCGAACGGTTCATGGCGCGGCACATGACCTGGGTGAGAATGAAGCCCGATGCGCCCACCAGCGATCCGCTGATGATGAGGACATTGTTACCGAAGACAAATCCAGTTGCGGCGGCGGCCAGCCCCGATAACGAGTTGAGGATCGCGATGACGACCGGCATATCGGCTCCGCCCACCGGCACTGTGAAAAGCACTCCGTAGAGGGCGGCGGCGGCGGTCAGTCCCCAGAAGGCCCAAAGCGCCGTCGGGTCGTAGCAATAATAAACGCCGAGCCCGATCGAGGCCGCGATACAAACGAAGTTCAACGTCTGCAGAAAACCGCCGCGGGGCTGCATCGAGAGCACGCCCTGCAGTTTTGCCCAAGCAACCAGACTGCCCGTCAACGTCGCCGCGCCGATAATCGCGCTCGCCACACTAGCGGTGTAGAGCTGTATCGGGGGAACATCACCGATCATCTCGGGCGTCAACACCGCCGTTGCGGCAACGAGCGCCGAAGCGCCACCCCCGAACCCGTTGAACATCGCGACGAGCTCCGGCATCGAAGTGAGCGGGGTTCTGATCGCCAACACAGCGCCGATCAGGGAGCCTACGACGATGCCCGTGAGAATCAACTCAAATCTGACGATGTGCTGATCCAGCAATGTCGCCACGACAGCGACCAGCATGCCCATGGCGCCAAGCAGGTTTCCCCGCACGGCCGTGCGAGGGGATGTGAGCCCCTTGATGCCCAAAATGAACAGGACTGAGGCCAGCAGGTAAGCGATATTGATGAGGTTTTGCTGCACGGTAAATTTTTGTCTGGAACGGGTGTTTCCCTAACTCTTGCGTTTGAACATCGAAAGCATGCGATTCGTGACGAGGAAACCACCGACCACGTTGATCGTCGCCAGGATGACGGCCCCTAATCCGAGATAGCCTGCCAGTGCACCCTGATCGGCTCCAGCCGCCACCAGCGCACCCACGACGCTAATCCCCGAAATCGCGTTCGAGCCCGACATCAGCGGCGTGTGGAGTGTCGGCGGAATCTTCGTGATGATCTCGAAGCCGATAAAGACCGCCAGCACGAAAATCGTAACGGAAATAATGAAGCTTTCCATCAGTCTGCCTCCCCGAGCGCCTTGCGCACCGCCGGATGCACGACTTTGCCATCGTGCGCCACCAGAGTGCCACTGATGATGTCGTCGTCCAGGTTCAGCTCCAGCTTGCCTTCCTTCACAACTAGGGTGACGAAACTGGTGAGATTCTTCGAATACATTTGACTGGCGTGATAGGCTGCTTTCGCGGCTAGATTCAGCGGGCCGAGAATCGTTACTCCTTGATGCACGACCTCGACGCCGGGCTGGGTCAACTCGCAATTGCCGCCCTTTTCGGCCGCCAAGTCCACAACCACCGCCCCGAGAGGCAGGTGCTCCGCCATCTCTTTCGTAATCAGAACTGGGGCGCGCTTGCCCGGCACTGCGGCGGTTGTAATGAGAACGTCCACCGACTCCAGCCGCTCGGCAAGCAGCTCGCGCTGACGCTTGTAGAAATCCTCTGACTGTGCCGCCGCGTAACCGCCCTTGCCCGCGGACGTCTCGCTTTCGATCTCGAGTTCCACAAACCGTCCGCCAACGCTTTCCACCTGCTCCTTGACCTCGGGGCGAATATCATACGCCTCGACCAACGCTCCAAGCCGTCGTGCGGTGGCAATGGCCTGCAATCCCGCGACACCGACTCCCAGAACGAAGACCTTGGACGGCGTGATCGTTCCCGCCGCGGTCATCATCATTGGGAACATTTTCGGCGAGCGCGTCGCCGCCAGCAGCACGGCTTCGTAGCCGGCGATGTTCGCCATGGAACTTAGGGCGTCCATGCTTTGGGCGCGCGTTGTGCGCGGGATCAATTCCATTGCGAAGGCCGTCAATCCCCGTTCGGCTAACGCACGCATCGCCTCGGGCTGCGCGAGCGGTTCGAGGAAGCCGATCACCACGGCACCCTTCTTGAGTCGATCCAGATCGGCTGCCGGGAAACCCAGGTGAGCACCCGGCCCGCGAACGGTGAGCAGCAGGTCAGCGGCGGAGAATATCGCCGCCCGATCCGGCTCGATCCGCGCCCCGTGCGCTTCATACACGGAGTCGGCGTGCAATGCCGCGTCTCCAGAGCCCGCTTCGACAACAATGTCGAGTCCGGCTTTCCGGTAGGCGGCGGCATCCCGCGGAATCAATGCTACGCGCTTCTCAGCGGGATAACTTTCTTTGGCAATGGCGGCGATCACAATGTAAAGAGACTTCTCCAGAGGACGGCAACAGGGCGACCCCTCCCCTGCGACGTTTGATCTGTCTGCTAACTAAATGAGGTTCAAAAACAACGGTTTGGTTGGTGCTGAGACAAGACTACCGCGGGGCAAACCTCTAAGCGGAGGTCGCTCGGACTATCTGATTATTCTAGCGTGTCGCGCGGGACGACTGGCTCAATGCAGCGCCGTCAAGCGTTTCTTGCGCCGCGCCTTGCGCCGCTCTTTGCGTTCTACCTCGTGATCCTGAGCTTTTGACAGCCACGCCTCCAGGTCAGTATCTGACTCGAAATACAGGTCGTACTTCAGATCTTCGGTGAAGAACTCGCAAGGTCCTTCCTTCACCGTCCCGTAGTCGCGGCAAATCTGGGGGCGGGTCTCATAGATGCCGCAACTGTTGTCCGGCTGGAGATGCTTGCACACTGTGCGGATCTCGATATACCAGGTACCCTCTTCCATCCAAACGGCGACGCCTTCATGCATCAGGTACCAGCGAATCTGGTCGTAGTCCTCCAATGTCTCAGGAGTGTCGATCGGGAGCGCGAAGTACTTGCAGCAGCGCGCGGTACACAAGTGACACGGCGCGCCCTCCTTCGGATCGGGCATGTTCTTGGGGTCCGCGCGCAGTAACAGAGACAGCGCAACGAACCCGGAAGAAGCGCTCGGCTGCTTCGTGGCGGATGGCCCACCGTTGGTTGTGGACTGACTTGCCGGACTTATTTTAGCCACGCACTTCTCTCCCTCTTTTCATGCATGAACCGGGAACGGTTCACACTTCTACAGCCTTAGCGCGAACGAGCCGATCAGCAGCGCCGCCTATAATGAAACGTAATCGTACGCACAAACCCGAATCTGCTCTGGCCGCCAGGTATTCCTACAGGCAAGGCGACGATTCAGGGGTTTGCCTTTTCATACCCTGATGAATGAAAACGATCGTAGCAGGCTCATCCGCGAAGCGCTCAACGAGCGCGTTGTCGTGCTTGATGGCGCGATGGGGACAGCCATCCAGCAGCACGACCTGACCGCCGATGACTTTGGCGGGCCGGAGTACGAAGGCAGCAACGACCATCTAGTCCTGACTCGCCCGGACGTGATCCTCGACATTCACCGCGCCTATCTTAAGGCCGGCTCCGATGTCATCGAGAGCGATTCTTTCAACGCCACCGCTGGTGATCTCAAGGATTTCGGACTCGCTGATAAGGCGTACGAGATTAACTTCACCGCGGCCAAATTAGCCCGTCAGGCCGCCGACGAGTTCTCGACATCGGCCAAGCCGCGCTTTGTAGCCGGCTCGATGGGGCCAACCACGAAGGCCATGACCGTCACCGGCGGCATCACTTTCGATGATCTCAAGCTCGACTACTTCAATCAGGCCAAGGCGCTGGTCGAAGGGGGAGCCGACCTGCTGTTGCTCGAAACCTGCCAGGACACGCGCAATGTCAAAGCAGGGCTGCTCGGGATGCAACTTGTCTTCGAGGAACTGGGCCGCAAGGTGCCGATCATGGTCTCGGGAACGATCGAGCCGATGGGAACCATGCTCGCCGGCCAAGCGGCGGATGCTTTCGTGGCGTCGCTCGCGCATATCGACCTGCTCTCGGTCGGCCTGAATTGCGCAACCGGCCCCGAGTTCATGACCGACCATCTGCGCACGATGCATCAGATGGCGAGGTGTGCCGTATCCTGTTATCCCAACGCGGGGCTTCCCGACGAAGACGGGCAGTATCTGGAAACACCCGATTCGTTAGCCTCCGCGCTCGAACGCTTCGCCAAAAACGGTTGGATCAACCTGATCGGCGGTTGCTGTGGCACGACGCCCGACCACATCCGGGCCATCGCCCAAATGGTCGAAGGCAAGGAGCCGCGGCGGCATCGCGGTGCGCTCCGCACCTACTACAGCGGTATCGAACTCGTCGAGGCGTCGGACGATAATCGTCCCCTGCTTGTCGGCGAGCGCACGAACGAAGTCGGCTCGCGCGCCTTCAAACGTCTCATCAGCAACGAACTATACGAGGAAGCCTCCGAGATCGGCCGCCGGCAAGTGAAGAACGGCGCGCAGATCATCGACATCAATCTCGAAAACCCCGACCGCGAGGAACTCGAAGACATCGACCGCTTCTACGAGAAGGTCATCCACAAGGTCAAAGCGCCTTTCATGATCGATACGACGAACTCGCAGTCCGTCGAGCGCGCTCTTACCTACTGTCTTGGCAAGAGCATCATCAACTCGGTCAACTTTGAAGACGGCGAAGAGCGCTTCAACCAAGTGCTGCCGCTCGTCAAGAAGTATGGCGCGGCGATCATCATCGGATCGATCGACGAAGACAAGCTACAGGCGCAAGCCGTTACACGCGAACGCAAACTGGCCATCGCGCAACGAGCCCATAAGCTCTGCACCGAAACGTGGGACATCCTAGCCGAAGACTTGATCTTTGACCCGCTGGTTTTCCCCTGTGCCACCGGCGATGAAAACTACATTGGCAGCGCCGTGGAAACGATCGAATCGCTTCGCCTCATCAAGCAAGCGCTGCCGCAATGTAAGACCGTTCTCGGCGTGAGCAATGTCAGCTTTGGTCTGCCTGCCGCCGCGCGTGAAGTTGTCAACTCGGTCTTTCTCTATCACGCCACCAAGGCCGGACTTGACCTGGCTATTGTCAATACTGAGAAACTCGAACGCTACGCCGCCATTCCCGAGAACGAGAAGAAGCTTGCCGACGATCTGCTGAAGAACGCGCCTCTTGATGGTTCGGATGCTCCCGAGGATTATCGTGAGCAATCACCTCAACAGCGAGCCGAGATCAACCAGCACCATATCGCCAAGATCACCGAGCACTTCCGCGGGTCGAAGGGACGCGTCAGGAAAGTTACCGCCGACCTGCCGCTCGACGAACGGCTCGCCAACTACATCATCGAAGGGACCAAGGAAGGACTCGTCGTTGATCTCGAAATCAAACGCCTGGAAGGCACCTCGCCCCTCGATATCATCAACGGTCCGCTCATGACCGGCATGAAAGAGGTCGGCCGCCTGTTCAACAACAACGAACTCATCGTCGCCGAGGTTCTGCAATCCGCCGAGGCGATGAAGGCCTCCGTCAACCACCTCGAACAGTACATGGACCGCGTCGACACCGCGGCCAAGGGCAAGGTCATCCTGGCGACGGTGAAAGGGGATGTTCACGACATCGGCAAGAACCTCGTGGATATCATCCTGACGAACAACGGCTACAAAATAGTAAATCTGGGCATCAAGGTTCCACCCGCGGACCTCATCAAGGCCTACCGGGAACACAATCCAGACGTCATCGGTCTTTCCGGCTTGCTTGTGAAGAGCGCCCAGCAGATGGTCATCACGGCCGGCGATCTGCGCGAAGCCGGTGTCTCGGTGCCCATTCTTGTGGGCGGAGCCGCGCTGAGCGATGGCTTCACCCGGCGTAAGATCGCGCCATCTTACGGATCGCCTGTTTGTTACTCGAAAGACGCCATGACCGGCCTCAGTCTCATGAATCGACTGATGGATAAGACCGAGCGTGATGCCGTTTACGCCGAGCACGCCCCGCGTGAAGACGATCGCCCAGCCCGACAGCAGGAAGCGCCGGTGATCTCGCTGCGGCGCAGTACGCGAGTGCGCGTCGACTTGCCTGCTGTCGGCGCGCCTTATCGCGACCGTATGAAGCGTGAGGTTCCGCAACTCGATGAGGTGTGGAGCTACCTGAATCCGCAGATGCTTTATTCACGGCATCTGGGTCTGCAAGGTAGTTTCGAGAAGAAGCTTGCCGACCGCGACCCAAAGGCGCTGGAGCTGCAAGCGGTGATGGAGCAGGTGAAGGACGAAGCACGCGAATTGATGAAAGTCCGTGCCGTGTGGCAGTTCTTTGACGCGGAATCCGAGGGGAACACGATCCGGCTCTTCGCAGGCGAATCCGAGACGGCCAGCCGTGAATTCTGCTTCCCCCGGCAACGCCGTGACGATGGAATTTCGTTGGCCGACTTCGTGATTCCCACCTCGAACGGAACCCGTGACTCGATCGCGGCCTTCGTTGTTGGCGCCGGCGAGGGTATCCGTGAGTGCTCTGAAGAATACAAGCAGCGCGGCGAATACCTGAAGTCACACGCCATTCAAGCCTTGGCGATCGAGACGGCGGAAGCCGCGGCCGAGTGGGTCCACCGCCGCATTCGCGAGGACTGGGGTTTCGCCGATCCGGCTGAAATGACGATGCGCGAACGCTTTAAATCCAAATACCGCGGACGGCGCTACAGTTTCGGCTATGCGGCGTGTCCCAACCTTGATGACCAAGAAGTCCTCTTCGAGCTGCTTCAGCCCCAGGAAATCGGCGTGCAACTTACAGAGGGTTGCATGATGGAACCCGAGGCCAGCGTGAGTGCTATCGTCTTCCAGCACCCCGACTGCATCTACTTCGACGTCAATAGCTGACCGCCTCGCGCGGAGATCCAGACGCTGGAGCGGGCTTCCCGCTAGGCCGAAAACCGACCATGCCATTACTCGCTTTCATTCTTCTCGCCGTCAGTTCGCTCGTGGCCGCGGCGCAGGAACCTGTTCTTGTCGTTGTCGAAAAGAAGGCCAGCCAAGTGGGGTTCTACACCTCCTCGGGTGAGCGTGTCGCGGGCGTTGCCGTGGGCAAGACGCCGCACGAGATGGTGCTCGATCCTGACGGACGCCACTTGTACGTGAGCGACAACGGTGTGCTTTGGATGAGCTACGAAGGGCCGGGCGGCAATTCCGTCTCGATCGTCGATATCAAGGAACGCAAGAAGGTCGGCGAGATCTCGACCGGCAAGTTTCATCGGCCACACGGCATGTCGATCGATCCACTTACGCATCGCATGATCGTGACGTCAGAAAACCCGGACCGGCTCGTGCTCGTGGATCTCAAGAGCCGCTCGGTGATCAACGACTTCGATAACGGTGGCAAGGCGCCCCACATGGTGATGTTCGGCCCCAATGCGGAGTGGGTCTATGCCAGCAACACGCGCAGCGATACCCTCGGAGCCGTTAATGTAAAGACAGGGGAGACGAAGGTCATCCCCATCGGCAAGTATCCGCAGGGCAGCGCACTTTCAGAGGACGGCAAGTACTTGTACGCAACCTGCTCTGACAGCGCCGGCATTCATATCATCGATACGGCCACGCAAGAAGAGGTCGGGGTGATAGAAGCGGGCAAGGGCGTGAACCGGGTAGCGATAACTCCGGACCAGAAAACGCTCGTTTACTCGATCGGCAGTGAGGGCAGGGCAGTCGGCTTCGCGGACATCGCTTCCAGGAAGCAGACGGGCAAGGTGGATCTGGGAGGCAGTCCGCTCTCGATTTCACTTTCCAAAGACGGCAAGCACGCCTTCGCTGGTGTACAGGATAATGATGAGATATGGGTCGTCTCGGTTGACGGCCGCAAAGTTGTACAAGTGATCAGAACTCCAAAGGGAGCAGGCCCCGATCCCGTCATGGCGATCGGCCCTTACCAACCGCCGAAGTAACGCGGAAATCCCTATTGCAAACGAAATTGTCCTGAGGCATGAACCCCTCAGGCTGAAGGGAGCGGCTTATTTGGCCGCCCTCGTAATCCACCCTTATGCACAATCAGCACATTCGCAATATCGCCATCATCGCGCACGTTGACCACGGTAAAACCACTCTGGTCGACGCCATGTTCCGCCAAAGCGGCGTTTACGGGGCCCGAGAAGAGCTCACCGACCGCGCGCTCGATTCCGGTGAACTCGAACGCGAGCGCGGCATCACCATCCTCGCGAAGACGACCGGCGTCCGATTTGGCGACAACAAGATCAATATCGTCGATACGCCGGGCCACGCGGACTTCGGCGGCGAAGTCGAGCGCGCCCTCAAGATGGTCGATGGCGTGATGCTGCTTGTTGACGCCAGCGAAGGGCCATTGCCGCAGACGCGTTACGTCCTCATGAAGGCGCTCGCGGCACGGCTTACGCCCATTGTCGTGATCAACAAAATCGATCGTGACGATGCCCGCATCCCCGAGGTCCTCGACGAGATCTACGACCTGTTTATCGATCTCGACGCAAGTGAGGACCAGCTCGACTTCCCTGTCCTGTACTCCATCGCTCGCGACGGCCTCGCCAAGCGCGATATGAAGGACGATGCGTCCGATCTGGGCCCACTGTTCGAAACCATCATCGATCACCTGCCGGCCCCGAAGGGGGACTCTGAAGCGCCGCTGCAGCTGCTGGTGGCGAATCTCGACTACAGCGAGTACCTCGGGCGGATGGCGATTGGCCGCGTCTTTTCCGGGACCCTGCGTCTGGGCGATGAAGTATCGATCTGCAAGCTTGACGGCTCGATCCAGAAGACACGTATCACCAAGATGTATTCGTTCGAAGGGCTCAAACGAGTCGAAGAGACCGAGGCCCGCCCGGGCGATATTCTCGCGATCGCTGGTGTCGAGGGCATCACGATCGGCGAAACCGTCAGCGATCCGGATGACCCGCGCCCGCTGCCTCATATACAGATCGACGAGCCGACAATTGCGATGACGTTCGCCGTCAACACCTCGCCGTTCGCGGGTCGTGAAGGCCGTTATGTGACATCCCGCAATATCAGGGACAGGCTCGACAGGGAATTGCTGACCAATGTTTCGATCCGCGTCGAAGACGGTGAAGGCTCTGACTCGTTCCGGGTCTCGGGGCGTGGTGAGCTGCAACTGGCGATTCTCGTTGAGACGATGCGGCGCGAGGGCTACGAGCTGATGGTGGGCAAGCCCGAGATCCTCACCAAACAGGTCGACGGCAAGCTGCACGAACCACTGGAGCATCTCACTGTTGATTGCCCGGAGGAGTTCATCGGCGTTGTGATGGAACAACTCGGATCGCGCAAAGCCAAGACATCGAAGATGGTTAATCACGGCTCCGGGCGCGTTCGCATCGAGTATGAAATCCCCTCTCGCGGCCTGATCGGACTGCGCAGCAACATTCTGACCGAGACGAAGGGCACCGCCATTCTCAACGCGCTCTTCGCCGGATACATCCAGTGGCAAGGCGAGATCCCGACGCGCCCCACGGGCTCACTGGTCTCGGATCGAGCGGGTAAAGCAACTGGTTTCGCGATCTACAACATGCAAGAGCGCGGCGAGATTTTCATCCGCCCCACGATGGAGGTCTATGAAGGCATGATCATCGGCGAGAACGCTCGTGACAGCGACCTCAACGTGAATATTGTCCGCGAGAAGAAGCTCACCAACATGCGCGCGTCGAATTCCGAGGTGGCCATTCGCCTCGTGCCGCCGCGGGTTTTGAACTTGGAGCAGGCGATTGAG
>JAQBUE010000043.1 GCA_027624045.1 Acidobacteriota bacterium | reverse complement strand
CTCTCTTGACGAACAAGGGGACATTTCTACTGGGCTAACAAGGGGGACATTTCTATTGGGCCTTGACAAGAGGGCTTGTTCAGGTGGCAATGAGCGCCTGATCGTGTCAGACTGAGGCGCTATGATGACCCGTCGAGGATTTCTCGCGACCTCAGCCGGCAGTGTTGGCGCTGCCCTGGCGCAAAACACTCCCCCCAAGCGCATCGCCGCTATCATCACCGAGTACTGGTCCGGCTCTCACGCCGATGTCGCCGTCGGCAAATACCTCGAAGGCTGGCTGCAGGACGGCATGTCAGCGGGCCCGCGCTCGAAGATTGTCTCGATGTACACCGAGCATGGTCCTGCCAGCGACACAATCCGTCCGGACATAAGCCGTCCGATGGCCGCCAAGTATGGGGTGCCGATCTTCCGCACGATCCACGAGGCGCTCACGCTCGGCGGCGACGACCTTGCCGTCGACGGCGTGCTGCTGATCGGCGAGCACGGCAACTACCCGATGAACGACAAGGCGCAGACGCTCTATCCGCGTTTCAAGATGTTCCTCGAGATCACCGACACCTACCGCCGCACCGGCCGCACGGCGCCCATCTTTAACGACAAGCACCTCTCCTATAGCTGGATCAAGGCCAAGCGTATGGTCGAGATCTCGGAGCAGATGGGCTTCGCGATGATGGCCGGTTCGTCCGTACCCGTCGCGCACCGCCGGCCTGCCATCGACTTTCCCTGGGGCGAAAAGGCCACCAAGGCGGTGGCGATCAGCTACAGCGGCCTGGACATCTACGGCTTCCACTTGCTCGAATCCTTGCAGTGCATGGTCGAGCGCCGTCAGGGCGGGGAAACCGGTGTCCGCGCGATTCAGTGCCTGGAGCGGGACGCTGTCTGGAAGTTTCTCGACGACACACCCTGGGCGCGGCGTCTGTTCGACAAGGCGCTGACGCACAGCGAGACTCTCAAGCCCGGCATGCGACAGAACGTGAAGGAGCCGGCCGTTTTCCTAATCGAGTACAACGACGGCCTGGAGGCGGCGGCCTTTCTACTGACGGGCGCAGTTGAAGACTTCACCGTCGCGATCGACGTGGAGGGCCGCCCTGAACCGGTCTCGACCCTGATGTACTTGCAGAATAGCCGTCCGCACCCGCACTTTGGCTGCCTGGTGATGAACGTCGAGAAGATGTTCGAGACGGGCGTGGCGACGTATCCGGTGGAGCGGACGATGCTGACGAGCGGCATGCTGGATTTGGCGCTTGAATCGCGCTTCCAGGGCTACAAGCGCTTGGAGACGCCGCAGCTTGATATCGACTACTGGGTGGGCCGCGACTCGCACTTCTGCGTCGGTCCTTTGGCGGAGCCGCCGCGAAGTTCATAGGCGCTCGTATACCCGCTTGCGCACCGTGGGCCCGTAACTGAGGGGCTGTGAAAGAATGGGGACAGTCCACGGCGCGCCGCTTGTGACGGAAGCAAACGCAGAAGTTTCGTGAGCGGCGCTTGGTACAGTCCCCAATTTTTCACAGCCCCTGACGCGCGGGGCCTGGGCGGGAGCGCTTGGCAATTTGCCGGGTTGGTGGTTTCGAGCTAACATAACTTTTGTGATCCAGTTGCTGATCAAGTCGAACAGGACGATGGCTCATGAGCAGGACTCGCGCGTGCGGCAGGATATGACTAGAAAGGTTTGTTGGCTTCGACCGCAAGCCGCGTGCAGCGTCGTTTTGCTTGCGCTTTTGGGGGCAGCGTGGATAGCGCGCTCCGGGCAGGCACAGGCGGCGGATGGCGCTGCGAGCGAACTTGAAACATCGGCGCTCGAAACATCGTTCGAGCGGCAGGTAAAGCCGTTCTTGCAACAAAACTGCGTCGCATGCCACAACGAGGACACGATGACTTCGGGCGTTCGCGTCGATGACCTGGACGCAGGCCTCAGTGACCGGCATGTTCGATTGTGGCAAGCGGTCCGGAGAAAGATTGGCGATGGGACGATGCCCCCGAAAGGCGGGCCGCAGCCGGCTAGCGCGGAGCGTGAGCGGATGGTCGAGTGGATCTCGCAAGCGCTGGACGTTGCCCGCTCGCGTCCGACGCCGAAGAACGGCATCGTACGGCGCCTGACGGCCGCGCAGTATCGCAACACGCTACGCGAGTTGTTGCTGCTGGATGACGACCTGACGGACGCGCTGCCCCCGGATGCCGTCTCGAAAGATGGATTCGTCAACAACGCGGCGACGCTGCAACTGTCGCCGTTGCTGATGGAAGCGTACTTCGAAATCGCGGAAGAGGCGCTCGGCCGATCCATCGTCAACCCGGATTCGAAGCCCTCGATCCAGAACTTCCGTGTCGATCTGGGCGCGTCGGTCAATCCCGAACCGTTCCCGGACAAACTCATTCTTGGCGCCGGCAGCCAGCTACTGGATACCCAAGACTACGAGGTAACGCAACTCACGCCCAGCAAGCCGTTCGCGTTCGAGCCGTTTCGGATGCGAACCAAGTATCGGTTCATCGAAGGCTACCAGGGGAACGATACGGTGCGCGGCTGGAGGGACTACGACAGCATTTATCACGCGGTCTTTGCCGACCTGCGTGGCAGCGGAGGCTACCCCAAGGGGCTTCCCTACAGCACGGTCCCTGAGGGGTTGCTGCTGCGGCCGGCCATTCCCAGCGATGAGATTTTCGAAAGCGATGGCACCTACGGACCCAAGGCGAACTTCAAGATCTCGCTTCGCGAATTGCCTGACCAGGGGCGGTTTCGGGTCACCGTCACGGCGGCGAAATACAACGACGGCCTGCTGCTGGATCCGGGCGATGCGGCCCAGGGGGCCGATGGCGCGGACGGCGTCGTTATCCCCGATCCTATAGCGCGGCAGTCCGTTGCAATTCAGAAAGCAGGTATTTACCAGGTCGAGATCCACGAGGCGGTGCAAAGCGAGTCGCCCGTCGCGGACTCGTCGCGGCTTTCTGACGGGCTGGCAGGATCATGGTCTTTCGACAGCGATATGACGGGCCAGATGGAGGGTGCGGCGGAGCTTGTCGATTCACCCTTCGGCAAGGCTGTATCGCTCGATGGCGAGTACGGATCGTTGACGATCCCTCGCAGCGATGCCATGAATGTCGCTGACGGCGACTTCACCGTGGCGGCTTGGATCCACCCGAAGCAGTTGAAACGAGCGGGCATCATTGCTCTCGGAGCGTATGGCCGGAGGCAAGGCTGGCATCTGGAAATGGCCGGTGACAAGGGGAACCTACGGATAGAAACAGTCGGCCCGGACAAGGAGCCCAATGGGGCCGTGACTTCTCCGCCGGGAGTTATTCGCGCCGACACATGGCAGCATGTTGCCGCCGTTGTGAGACGGACGGGCGAAACGCGGCTCTACGTAAACGGCTACCCCATCGCGAAAGGGGAGATTGGCGCGGCGAACCTGGACAATCCGGAAATCAATCTTCAGCTTGGGAGCATACCCGACGCCCAGAAATTTCTGGGTGAACTGGATGAAGCGCGTATCTACACCCGCGCCCTTGATGAACCCGAACTCCAAGCGTTAGTGGAACCGGGACGGGCATTCGCGCAGCGGCCTCCCGAACAGCGGCAACAGGTGACGCTGACCCTTGGCGGGCGGCGATTTTCAGGCACGTTAGAGCAGCCCGCATTCCTGGCAGTGAGGCTCGAGGCGGGGACGTTGCAAGTCGACGCGCAGCATGCCGGCTTGAAGGATTTGGAGCGGGTCGTTTTAATTTCGCTCGCCGCTGAGCACGAAGTCTCGCGGCGTTTTCTGGCGTTTGAGAAGCGCCTGCCGCAGCTCGGCGTGCATTTGGGGCTTCGCCGCGATTGCGGCAGCACGTTCGCACCCGTCGGAGCGCCGCAAACGGTGCTGAGCGACAAGCTCGCGAAGTTTGTGTTTGAAGGGGCTATCAGTGATTTCCCCAGCCCGGATGTCGAAAAGAACAATGTCAACTATCTAGCGGGCGTTCGTGAGATTGCCGTCCGCAGCGAGTATACGGACGGCCGTGACATGCCGCGCTTGCTGGTTCGGTCGGTGGAATTCGAAGGGCCGTTTCACGACACTTGGCCGCCGCCGTCGCATCAGAACATCTTTGTCGACTTTGACCGCAAATCCGATTCACCGGCCTATGCGCGAGAGATCATCGGCCGGTTTGCAACTCGCGCCTACCGCCGTCCGATGACGGCTGGAGAAGAGTCCGCCCTGTTAGGGGTGTTCCAGCAATCACTCGATGCGGGAGACGGTTTTCAGGCGGCGGTGAAGGACGCGCTGGAAGTTGTATTGACGTCACCGCAGTTCTTGTTTTTGGTCGAGGCCAGCAGCACGCCGGAACCCGAGCCAATCGACGACCGGGAGTTGGCTTCCAAGCTGTCTTATTTCCTTTGGAACGGGCCGCCGGATCGTACGGCGTTGGAGTTAGCTGATCGTGGCGAGCTCCGCGAGCAATTGGACGCGGAAGTGGCGCGGATGGTCGAGGATACCCGGTTCTCGAGGTTCGTTGACCAGTTTGCATCGCAATGGCTGAATCTGGATAAGTTCGATGTGTTCGAACCGGACCGTGACAAGTTTCCGAAGCTCACGCGGGCCACTCGCAGCCAGTTGCGCCGGGAGCCTGTCGAGTTTGTGCAGTACGTGATGCGGAACAACTTGCCTGTGCGGACTCTGATTGAGTCTGATTTCGTTGTTGCGAATGAAGTTGTCGCCGGCTACTACGACTTGGGGCGCAAGGCCGAGAGCGGTTTCGAGTTTGTACCCATCAAGCACGGTCGGCCTGAGCTGGGAGGTGTGCTCAGCGAGGCGGCGATCATGGCGGGGCTATCCGACGGCCGGGAATCGAATCCTGTGAAGCGCGGGGCGTGGCTGGCTCGGAAGATCATCGCCGAGCCGCCCGATGATCCTCCACCCAATGTGCCGAACCTTGACGCGAGTACGGAAGGGCTGTCGCTTCGCCAGCGGCTCGAACAGCACCGCAATCAGCCGGGGTGCGTGCAGTGTCACACGAAAATCGACCCGTGGGGAGTGGCGCTCGAGGAGTTCGACGCCGGTGGCCGCCTGAAGCAGCAACCCGCGGACGCCCGATCCACCTTGCCCGACAGCACGGAGGTGTCAGGCATCAACGATCTGAAGCGGTATCTCGGCGATGATCGCATCGATCAGGTGGCCTTCAGCGTACTCAAGCATCTCGTGACGTATGCGAACGGCCGGAGCCTGACGTTCAACGAACTCAAATACTTGAAAGAAGACGGACGCAGGTTGAAGGCCGACGGCTACCGCATGCAGGACGTGATCCGGTACGTGGTTCGTAGTAGACTGTTTCTTGAGAAGTAGGAGGAAGCAGAAGAAGATGACAACTTCACTTAAGATCGATCGCCGAGCTTTCCTTCAGGGCCTGGGAGGAGTCGCACTGGCCTTGCCGGTTCTGGACGCCATGGGCGCCGCGGTGACCGAGCAGGCTCCTCGCCGGTTTTGCGCGATCTACACGGCGAATGGTATGTCGCTGCCGAGATCGGAGAACCGCATCGACGAGTGGAGTTGGTTTCCCTCCGCTGAGCGCGACGGCGAGTTCGTGTTCGGCAAATCGACTGAGCCGCTGAGCGCCTTCCGCAAACAGCTCAGCTTCATGGGCGGACTCTATCATCCGAGCGGCCTTAAATCCGATCCGCATACGTGCTCGGACATGTGGCTCACCGGCGCGCCGCTCTACAATCCGACGCGTGCCGTCTACAACTCCGCGGGGCTCGACCAGGTCGTGGCGCAGCACACCAAGCAGTACTGCCGGCAGCCGTCGCTGGTGCTGTCGATCGACGCCGGTACGGGCTTTCTGTCTCGGACGGGCACGATCTCGTATAGCCTCGAGGGCAGGCCGATTCCGGCGGAAAACAACCCACGGCGGGTGTTCAATCGCTTGTTTCGCGGCGACCGCGCGTCGCTCCAGTCGCAACGTGACGGGCTGCAACGGCGCATCAAGTTGGTGGACGCGGTGGCCGCGAGCGCGCAGTCTCTCGATCAGCAACTGGGCAAGTCCGACCGGGAACGGATGGATCAGTACCTAACTTCGTTGGATGAAGTCGAATCGCGCTTGATCGCATCCGAGCGCTGGATCGACATCCCTCTCAAAGAGCAGGACTACTCGCATTTGAACCTCGACGCAACATCGGAGGGAGAGCCTGCCGAGTACTACCGCGCGATGTTCGACTTGATTGCGTTGGCATTCGATGCGGACATTACCCGCTCGGTCGCGTTCATGCTGAACCGCGAAGACGGCATGGGCATCAGCGATACGTTCCCGCTGAAGCTGGGACTTGCGAAGACGCATCACAACCTCTCGCATGCGACCGACAAAGACGGGCAGATGGATTTTGCCAAGTACGATCTATTTTTGAGCCAGCAGTTGGCGCACTTCTTCGAGAGGCTGGACGGCTATCAGGATCGCAACGGCAGCGTGCTCGACAACACCATCGTGCTGTTCGGCAGCGGCGCGAGCACGACGCACACCAATCGCAACCTGCCGACTCTGATCGCGGGCGGAGCCAATATGGGGCTCGCACATGGGACCTACTGGCGGAACGGCGAGACGCGCATGTCGAACATGTACCTCAGTATTCTGCGATCTCTGGAGATCGGGCAGGAATCGTTCTCTGACAGCACCAGCACGCTCAGCGATTCGATTTTCAAGCGCGCCTAGGCTGTGCGGCCGTAAGCCTCAACACCGTAAGAGCTCGCTTCGTCCTGATCGGGTGCCAGTGAGCTATTGTTAGTTGTTTGAGCATGACACGCGTCCGCTTTGCGCCCTCGCCTACGGGTTACCTTCACATAGGGGGCGCTCGAACATTCATCTTTAATTGGCTTCACGCTCGCCACCAGGGCGGCGTCGTCGTTCTCCGCATCGACGATACTGACGTCGAACGGAACACGCAGACCTCTTTGGATTCCATTTACGAGGGGCTCCAATGGCTTGAACTAGGCTGGGACGAGTTCTACCGTCAATCCGAGCGCCTCGACCTGCATCGCCAGGCCGCCTGGGCGATTTTCGAAAAGGGACTTGCCTATCGTGACTTCACGCCCGCCTCCGCGACGCCTGAGAATCCGACGGAAGGATGGCTTTTCAATCCGGGCATGCGCGAACTCAGCCGCGAGGAGAGCGACCGCCGGGCCGACGCGGGCGAACCCTTCGTCCTACGCTTTAGAGTGCCGCGCGACTCACGTCCCGAGGTTGTTGTAACGGATCTCGTCTACGGGGTCGTGAGCAAGGCTACCGGCGACCTCGAGGATTTCGCGCTGCTGCGCTCGACCGGCATGCCGACTTACCACATGGCCTCGTGCGCTGACGATGCCGATCTGCGCATCACGGACATCCTGCGTGGTCAAGAACATCTGGCGAACACGTTCAAGCACGTGCTGATCTTCGAAGCGCTTGGCGTGGAGGTGCCGAGGATGGCACACCTGCCCCTGTTGATGGCGCCTGACGGTGCAAAGCTATCAAAACGCGTCCACGGCCCGGTGGTTAGCGTTACAACCTATCGCGACGCCGGTTTCCTGCCGCATGCGTTCATCAATTTCCTTTCCCTGGTGGGGTGGTCGCCCAAGAATGACCGCGAGAAGTTGTCGCGCGACGAGCTTGTCGAACTCTTCTCGCTCGACGGCATCAACCGCAGCAATGCGACCATCAACTTCACTGACGAGGAACCCTTCGATCCCAAGGCCTTATGGCTGAATGCGGAGCACCTCCGGGCGCTCGATATCGATGACCTCGCGCGGCAACTCGTGCCCTACGCCCACGAAGCCGGGTTTACGAACGCCACGCCGGAAAAGCTTCGCGCCATAGCTCCGCTTATCCGCGAGCGAATCCGTTTATTGAGCGAAGTGGGTACTGTCGCCGATTTCTTCTTCGTGGAACCGAAGGGCTACGACCCAGCGGAGTTGATCCCCAAAAAAGGGGACGCCGCTATGGCCGCGGAGGCGCTCCGTAAGTCGAAGGAAGTTCTGTCAACTGTGCCCGCCTTCGATCACGCAACCCTTGACGAAGCGCTTCGCGCAGCCGCGGAAGAACTGAGCATAAAGGCGGGACAGATGTTCCAACCCATTCGCGTCGCGGTGTGCGGGCGCAAAAATTCACCGCCACTTTTCGAAACGCTCGAGGTGCTCGGGCGTGACACTGTGCTGACCCGTCTTGATTTTGCGTTAGGAATTGTCTAGTGAAGGACACCGATTTACCCCGTTCGAATTTCGTTCGTGATTGGATTTCCGCCGACGCCGCGAGCGGGAAATATGGCGGGCGTGTGCGCACCCGCTTTCCACCGGAACCCAATGGCTACTTACACGTCGGCCACGCCAAGAGCATCATGCTCAACTTCGGCCTCGCGGAAGAGTTCGGCGGCAAGTGCAATTTGCGCTTCGACGACACCAATCCCATTAAGGAAGAGGCCGAGTACGTAGAGTCGATCATCGAAGATGTGAGGTGGTTGGGCGGCGATTTCGGCGAGCGACCCGTCTATGCATCCGACTACTTCCAGCAGTTGTACGATTGGGCGGTCGAGCTCATCAAAAAAGGTAAGGCCTTCGTTTGCGACTTGAGCGGCGACCAGATGCGAGAGTCGCGCGGCACGCTGACTGAAGCAGGTACGAACAGTCCTTATCGGGAGAGAAGCGTCGAGGAGAACCTGGACCTGTTCGCGCGTATGAAAGACGACGAGTTTCCTAACGGCTCGCGTACCCTGCGCGCCAAAATCGACATGGCCTCGCCGAACCTCAACATGCGGGATCCCGTCATGTACCGGATACTGCACGCCGCGCATCATCGCACGGGCGATCAGTGGTGCATCTATCCCATGTACGATTGGACGCATGGTCAAAGCGACTCCATCGAGAGCGTGACCCACTCGATATGCACGCTCGAGTTTGAAGATCATCGCCCGCTCTATGACTGGTATCTCGATCAGCTCGGCGTCTTCCATCCACAGCAGATTGAGTTCGACCGGTTGAGCCTGACGTACACCGTGATGAGCAAGCGCAAGCTGCTGCAACTCGTGCAACAGGGCGTAGTGGAAGGCTGGGATGATCCCCGCATGCCGACGATTGGGGGGATGCGCCGGCGTGGCTACTCGTCGCAAGGGTTGCGCGATTTCGCACGCAATCTCGGCGTGACGAAGACGAGCGGCCTTACGGAATTTGAGAACCTTGAATATTACATCCGCGGGGATCTGAACAAGACGTCGCCGCGCGTGATGACGGTCTTGCGCCCGCTCAAGCTGGTGTTGACGAACTATCCCGAAGGCCAAGTGGAGATGGTGGAAGCCGTCAACAATCCTGAGGACGAGGATGCGGGCACGCGATCCGTACCCTTTGGCCGCGAAGTCTGGATCGAACAGGACGACTTCCGCGAGGAGCCTCCGAAAAAATACTACCGGCTTTATCCGGGGAACGAAGTCCGGCTGCGGTATGGCTACATCATCAAGTGTCACGATGTGGTGAAAGACCCCGATACGGGCGAGGTCATGGAGGTCCACTGCACATACGATGCAGAGACGCGCAGCGGCCAGCAAACGCGGAGAGTGAAGTCAACGATTCACTGGGTTCCGGCAGCCGAGGCGATTTCCGTAGAGGTTCGGCTCTATGACAAGCTGTTCAACGTAGAGAATCCAAATGAGGCGCCGGACGGCCAAGATTTCACCGCGAACGTAAACCCGAAATCGCTCGAAGTGGTCCACGGCAAAGCCGAGCCGTCGCTGGCGAGTGCCCAGCCTGGCGACCGTTATCAGTTCGAGCGTCTTGGGTATTTCTGCGCGGATAAGTCGTCACAGGCCGAGCTGCTCGTCTTCAATCGTACTGTCGAGCTGCGGGACGCATGGGCGAAGCTTCAGAAACGCTCGTAAGGAGCTTCGGCGCCGGACGCCGGGATAGCTCTAGGGCACTTCCAGCCGGATGCCGGCGCTGACCAGGAAGTGGCGCTTCGGGACGCCGGTTTCGGGGCTCACGAAGCTGACGTGCGGGCTGGCTTCGACATACCAGACAACGGGGCCGTCGAGGATCTCGACGCCTCCGCGGTAGAAAACACTGGGAATCCCGGTAATTGAGGGCGTGTCGGTGTCGCCGGGAAGGGAGCGGGTTCCGGTAACGCCCAGGCCGTGACGGTAGTTGAAGACGGCGCCCTTTGGTGTAGCGCCCAGCCGGTGGGTTTTCGAGACCATGAGCGTCAGCCAGTCGCCGCTCTCGTGAACGTCGTGCAGGTAGTCGCCTTGTATCGTCGTTCCCCAGATGCTGGGGTATTCGCCGCCGGCCATCACGTAGAGCGAGCGCGATGTGTAGAGCCCCTCTGGGTTGTCGTAGTAGGCGAAACCGCCGTATAGCGTGACGCCGGGGAGGCCTTGATAAATGCCGCGAGCTTGAAAGCGGTTCTCTTTGAAGATCGAAACGTCGTGAAGCGAATACCAGGCAGACAGTTCCAGGTGGACGCGTTCGCAAAGCACATTCTCAAGCCGTAACGCGGCTTGCCCCTGGTGGACCGGTGGGAAATAGCCGCCGTCGGAAAGCACAAGGCCTGAGGTTCGCCGATTATCGTTGGTCAGCGAGCCCTGCATCGAGAAACCCGGCGAGTTGCAGCCGCGAGGAGCGTCCTCGTCGCCGCTAGGCCCCGGGGCCTGTGGGGCGGCTTCCCAGGGTGGCTGATCCGCCGAGGAGGACGGAGAGGCATCTTGAGCTAAACAGGGAAGGGCACAAGCGAGCAGGGCAATGCTCCAGCCTGTGAGCCGAGCGAGCCGATAGCCCTGGCGCAGCGGTTGGCGGCGGCGGTCGGCACGGGGCCGCGGCCGCCCGCGCTGGTCATCATCATTCATCATTACTAATTGCTTTCTGTCTCCAAGGGGCGTATCGCCAGCCGGGCGCGTTTCGCCACGTCAACCGCGTCCCGGGCGAGGTCGCGTACCTCAGCGGCCCGGCTGTACAGTTGGCGGCCCTTTTCGATGCGCTCTTCGCCTATCGCTTCGGTGACACCTTCGACGCCTTTCTCGACAAGCAGGCGGCGGGTTTCGAAGCCGGATTGTGGAGCCGTGAGCAGCACAGCGGCGGCTCCCAGGCCTAAACCGGCCGCGAAGTAGGCGAACGCTTCCGCTCTTTCACGATTGGTCATAACGGGTCACTTTGATCGAGTCCTGTTGGGGGAGTTGTGCTCCCTCTGTTCTCATTCTATTGGCACGCGGTTTGCCCCCGCGCCCTGGGCCGCTCGGGAAGTTTCGATTGTCAGCGGATCGGGTGTGGGACTTGGCCGGGCTCGTAGATGCCGATCCCGCGGTTGGTGAATTTGAGGTGTTCTTGCCGAGCGCGCATGGTCGCTTCCGGACTGCCGCTCGAATTACTCCGCCTTCAATGGCGAGGTAGATGCGCTGACAGACCAGGAACGCCAGGGCCTTGAGATTTTTCGCGGAGGCGGGAACCGCAGCGGCTGCGAGGGGACAACTCTCTTTGTGCAATACCAGAAGGAAGGTTACGGCGGAAGGGCGATGGGGTGATGAAACATGCCCGAGGCCGGGCAATTGTATTAGATGGGGAATATTTAGATTGAAATGGAAAACGGGCGGCCACGGATCAACCGACCACACCTGACGTCATAAGAGATATATAATCTCGGCTGTCACTCTAAGAGTAACTACGCCTCGTCTTTATCAGGTCCTGCAATTCGGGCGCTTTCGCGGCCCGTTACAGCCGATCAGCTCTCTGTCGTGGCCGCCCGCCTCTCGACCGGCGGCTCTATAATATCGACCTCCTTTCTAAGTTTCAAAGTACCGTGAGTGGTAACTCAAACTCACAGTCAATTCCTTTATACTCCTCTCGCTTGAACATGTCAAGAAGAAAAAGAGAGGTACCGCACATCCGCATGTTTACAGGTGTTCCAGCACCCGTCGCGGGTGTTGGTCCCAGTCCAGGGCCGCGATATCGATTCCTCTCTGATTTGGAGTAAACGTGCATGCTCACCGCGTCGCGAGGCCTCTTGGAGCGGCCTTGGCTCGGTACCTGTCCGCTGGCCGGCGTCAGGTTCTCCAGCACACTACGACCCTGCGCCTCCCGAGTCGATAGACTATGGTTTATGACTAGGGTTGATGATTGAGTCTCGCAAGTGAGACGACCAGTTTTTGTCTACAAGCGTTGCAAGCGGTGCGAGGCGTCACTTTGAGGGTGCGGTGAAGTCTCGATCGAGTGCGATATCGAGGTTTTCCACAGTGACCAACAAAGAGATTGCTAATACCCTCAGCGAGACCGCCGACTTGATGGAAATCGCCGGCATGGACGGGTTTCGCATCCGCAGCTACCGTAACGCCGCGGTCGTCATCGAAAGCCACACCGAGGGCATCGCGGATATCGTTCGCGATTCCGGGCGTGACGTCACAACGATCAAGGGCATCGGCAAGGGCATCGCGTCGGCGCTACACGAACTGGTCGAGCGCGGCAGTTTCGAGCGGCGCGATGAGTTGCTCGAAAAGTATCCACCGACGACCCTCGAACTGCTCAAGATCCCAGGGCTTGGCCCGAAGAGCATCGCTCTGATCTACGGCACGTACCGCGTCAGCACGATCGAGGCGCTGGAAGAGTTGTGCCGGGAGCATAAGCTCCAGGAGCTTCCCCGCATGGGTGAGAAGCTGGAGCAGAAGATCCTGCGGGGGATTGAGAACTATAAGCGCGGCGCCGGACGATTCCTGGTTGATCTCGTCGACCGCGCGGCCGAAGAGCTGGTGGCGTATCTTTCCGAGGTAGAGGGCGTTGAGAAGATCACGCCCGCGGGAAGTTTACGCCGCGGCAAAGAGACGATCGGCGATCTGGATCTACTCGTCACGGGGCCGAATGCCAGGGCGGCGCTCGATCACTTTGTGAAGCATCCCGAGGTCAAAGAGGTGCTTGGTCACGGAGAAACGAAGGCCAGTGCGCGGATCGGAGCGATGGGCCTTCAGGTGGATGTCCGGGCAGTGAATGCTTCAAGCTACGGTGCGGCGATGATGTACTTCACGGGCAGCAAGGAGCACAACGTCGCCATTCGCGACCGCGCCGTACGGATGGGCCTGAGTCTCAATGAATACGGCCTCAAACGCACGGCGGACGGCGAGATCGTGGCCGCCGGCAGCGAAGAGGAGATCTACGGGAAGCTGGGTCTGCCGTGGATTGCGCCGGAGCTGCGCGAAAACACCGGCGAGATCGAAGCGGCGCTCGATGGCGAGCTTCCGAAGCTGGTCGAACTGGGCGACGTTCACTGTGATGTCCACATGCACACGCATGAAACCGACGGGCACCACTCAATCGCGGAAATGGCGGAAGCCGGCAAGAAGAAGGGCTACACGCACATCGCGATCACTGACCACTCACAGGCGCTGGCGATGGCGAACGGGCTCGATGAGAAGCGGCTGCTGGAGCAGATCGAAGAAGTGCGGCGCGTGTCGGATGAGTTTGAGGACTTTACGATCCTGGCGGGTTGCGAGGTCGACATTCTGAAAGACGGCCGCATGGATATTGATGATGAGGTGTTGGCGCAGCTCGATGTCGTGATTGCGAGCGTTCACAGCTATATGAATCTTGAAGAGGCCGAGATGACGGAGCGGCTGCTGCGCGTTGTCGAGAACCCGTATGTCAGCATCCTCGGGCACCCGACAGGGCGGTTGTTATTGCGGCGCGAACCTTACTCCTATGATTTCGAGCGCATTGCGGATGAAGCCGGGCGGCGGGGGATTCGGATGGAGATCAATGCGAGTCCCGGACGGCTGGATCTGGATGCGACCCACCTTCGTATCGCGAAAACGAAGGGTGTGAAATTCGTGATCTCCACAGACGCTCACGACACGCGGCATCTGGACAATATGAAGTATGGCGTGGCGATGGCGCGGCGAGGTTGGCTGGAGGCGGGGGACGTGCTGAATACGTTGCCGCTTGGTGAGTTTCGCAAGGCGGTTCGACGGGACTGAAGCCGCGAGCACGGCATGCCGTTACCTTACACTTCGTGGCCGCGGATTCGCGCGAGCAAGACGGGCTAATCGACGAGCGGCAGATTCACGACCGCTGCCCGTTCCACGGAGCGGAAGACGGCTTCGGTGAACTCCATGTATTTGACACCCTCGCTGAAGCTTGTCCATGCGGGTACGCCGGTCTTGATGAGGTTGATGAAGTCCTGCTCGACGGTCCACTCTTTGACTTCTTCGGCGGGGATGGGGATTTCGCTGAGTCCGCCATCGCCGGCTTGCGCGCCGAGGATGGTGTCGGTCTTGAGGTTGTAGATGAGAGTCCCCTTACTGCCGTAGGCCTCGATTTGCGGGTCGACGCCATGATGGGCCACGGCGGAGAAGAGGAAGGCGGCTGCTGCACCATTCTCCATCTCGCCGGTTACGTAGATGGTGTCGGGGCGTTCGACCGCTCCCATTGATGATTGGGGTCCGGCTGATTGGGGTCCGGCAATGGGCCGCGTCTTGGTAAACGTCTTAGCTTGCGCGGAAACGGTTTTCATGCAGCCGTACCAGCGTTGGACGGTTTCGACGACGATGCCCATGACGAGGGCATTGAGACCCGAGTACATCGCGATCTGCCGCCAGTGGAGCGGTGTTGCCGGGTCGGCGGCGTCGTTCCCCAGGAAGCGCGCATGCACGTTGCGAATCTCGCCGAGGTAGCCGCTATCGATGAGACGCCGCATGACGTTGTGCCCGTTGAGGCCGAAGGGCGAGGGGCAGATCTGGGCGGCGAGGCCGGTTTCGCGCGCCTTGGCGTACATCGCTTTCGCCTCGCGCAGGTTCATGGCCATGCGGGCTTGAACGAACGTATGCTTGCCGCGATCGAGCGATTCGAGGACGTAGGGGCAGTGCTTGTAGGGCCAGGTGCCGATCATGACGGCGTCGATGTCGGGGCGCGCCATGAGGGCGTGCGGGTCGGTCATGATGTCGGGTTTGAGGCCGAACTCGGATGCGATGGCGCGCGCGCTTTCTTCGCCGCGGTTACAGATGGCGACGACCTGCGCGTCAGCGATGTTGGCGAGACCGGGGAAGTGGCGGCCGCGGAAAATGTTGCCGGCGCCGATGATGCCGATGCGAATAGGGTTGCTCATAAGTTTGTGTCGTTGGCTGGCGCATGCTCGCTAGCTGATTCATGGCTAGCTGTTGAGGATGACGGGATACGTCCTATTAGCATGCCAAAATCGGCGAGCTAATGGAGATTGGTTTCCGGCGCCTACTGTCGGACGCCGGGGCAGGATGGCGGAAGGGCCGCGGACGCCAAAACCGGGGTCCACGCTACGGGTGTTGCGCGGCCGGGGTGGCGGGACTAGACCTCCAGCTTCCAGGGCGAGCGATACTGGCGATGCAGATACTCACGGGCGTCCTGCTGCAGGGTGGTGCGGCGTGCGTCATCCCAGTCGAGCCGCATCCGCGCGCGCAGCGCGACGTTGCCCAAGATGCTCGTTGCCGATGAGCGCGCGCAGGTCTCGATGTCGCTGTTGGGCTTCTGGCGGGTCCGGACGCAATCGAGGAAGTTGGCCCAGTGAAGTGGATGCGGGTCGGTCTCGCGCTTCATCTCGAACGGCTCCAGGCTTGAGCCTTTTTCCGGGGTTACGCGCAGTTCCCGCCGGTCCACATAGAGCGTGCCGTGACCGCGCCGGGGCGGCCGCGGGCGCTGAAGGCGGGATGGGCAGCGACCCGCTGCTCATCGAGAACTTCGGATAGCGTCGGCGGGCAGCACTCCCCCTACCTGAGGCAGTTCTATGGTCGGGTACAACTCGTAACGGTTCCCGCCTTTAGTTTTCGCTTGGTAGAGACATTCATCAGCCAGTCGGAGCAGCCTCTCAACGTCCTGCGCGGACGTGACTGTGGCGGCGCGACAGCCTCCGATGCTTACCTCGACGCTGAGGGATCGACCATCGATGGGGACCTGTAGTGCATTAATCGCCGCTCGAATTCGCTTCGCGAGGGCTTCGAGTCCGGAAGGAGTCTCGCCGGGGATGATGACCACGAACTCGTCACCCCCGTAGCGGGCCGCCAAGTCGGCTTGGCGAGTCGCGCGGATAAGCGCCTGCCCCACCGCGGCGAGCACCCGATCTCCGACTTGGTGGCCGTAGTTGTCGTTGAAGCTCTTGAAGTGATCGACGTCAATCATCAACAGGCCGAGGGAGCCCGACACGACTCCGCCCGATCGCTGCTCGATTTGGACCCCCAAGGCTTGATCGAAGTGCGCGCGGTTGGCAAGACCGGTCAGCGAGTCCGTGTAGGCCTTGCCGGACAACTCGATATTTCGCGACTCAAGCTTTTTCGCTTGGAACTTCATTTCCTGGATCTCGGCCGCGACACTCAAGCTTTCCGTCAGAAGCAGCTGGTGGGCCTGCTTCAGAATCCCAGCCACATCCACGCGGCTCGGCGTTTCGATAGCGAGGATTTCAGCGGTCCTGCCTAGTTCGGCTTGCAAACTCAAGATGATCTCTTCAGTCCGTGAGGTGCTGAATCCGTAGTCCGCCTGGGCTCGCTGTTCGAGTTCCGCTATGACCGAACCCTTCGCGGGATCGCAGATCAACTCTTCGCAGTAACCAGCCAGCCTCATGATGCTGATCAGCTCGCGCGTCTGCGGCTCCTCGTTAGAGGACGGACTATCTGGATCATCCTCGGTGGCGACCGCGCGGTGAATCAGTGCCGGCAGTTTCCACGACCGCAGCAAAGTACTTCCGATCTCGCGAGAACTGAACCCGAGCACCTCGCGTTCGTAGCCCAGACTGGGCCAGCCGCCTTCGGATCGAGCAATCACCCGGTTGTACTTCCGCGCTAGGCCGCGGGAGAGGGCGAGTTTTCCAATGTGAGTGACCAGGCCGGTAACGAACGCCGCGTCCGCGAGTGAGCTTCCAGTGGCCTTCGCCCAGGTCCGCCCCGCTGTTGCGAGTACACTGCTACGCCGCCAGTATTGGCGATAGTCGAACGGGCCCGATTCGCTCGCTCGTAGCGAGTCCATCAGCGAGAAGCTCACAGCCATTAGCCGCACGGTGTTCAAGCCCACCAGCGAACAGGCCCGCTGCAGGGTCGTGATTTCACTCACCTGGCTGAAGTAAGACGAGTTCGCCAATCTCACCAGCTTGACGGTCAAGGCCGGGTCGAGCTGGATGACATTGGCGAAATCATCCATCGTGGCGTCCTTATCTTCGATCAGCCTTAGGATCTCGATGGCTACTGTTGGGACGGAGGGAACGTCGTCCATTTGCTTCAGAATCCTGGGCGGCAGCTCGGTAATGGGTGTCTCGGTCATGTCGTAGGTCAGGGCCGGTTCCTTAGAGTCAACCCTTGAGTGGGCGATTCGGCTTGTTCGCTCCTTCTTCGAGATACGTATCGTCACATTGCGTGAGCGGCTTGAGTAATTGCCGATGCACAGAATCCCTTTGCCTTTGTTCCTGCTCCGACGCTTCTCCCAAGTACGGACGATCCGGGTGCCTATTCGTCACGTGCCACCGAAGATCTTACGCATTTCGGTGGTCGCCTCTAGGGCGTCAAGATACGCTTGCGCGACAAGGCTCTGCTCAAGGCCACTGTGACTCAGTCGCCCCCACTCGGCGTGCTCATAATCCAGCACGCAGCGCAAGACGTGCCCGTGTTCTCCTCTGCTCGACAGCAGAGCATCGTGAACCTCTCTGCTCAGCGGCAGTGCCTCCAGCACATCCAGCATCGCGAGATCGAGCAGCGCGTCCAGAATCGAAAACAAGCCGACCAAGAAGAACACCTCTGTGTCGCCACGCCCCATTGCCATCGCGATGCGCTCGCACATATTTGCTCTCAGCATTGCAATGGTGGTAAGCTCCCGCGGCTTGTCGTCTAAGCCGGCTAACAGCAAGATACTCGCCCAACGCCGAACCGGATTGAGACCCATATGCTGCAGAGCCTCCTGCACGCACTTGAACTCACGTCGGACGACACGGAGAGGCGAGTTTGCGATGCGGAGTAGTTTGTAGCTGAGGGATACGTCCTGGCTAATCAGCGATGCCAGCTGACCGAAGTCCGCGTTGGGGGCGTTGAGTTCCGCGAGCAAACGAAGGAGCGACAGTCGACTGGTCGGACTGCGTCGGCCGGAGATGATTCGGGGCTTGCATAAGAAATATCCCTGGAAGTAACTAAACCCCAGGTCTCGACAAGTCTCGAACTCCTCATGTGTTTCGATCTTCTCCGCCAACAGTTCGACGCGGTAGCTTCTCAGCTGCCGAACTTTGTCTTCCAAGTCAAGCTGAGTGCGGCCATTGACTTCGATCTTGACGATATTGGCAAGCTCCAATAGAGGATGGAATCGATCCTGATAGACGAAATCATCCAGAGCAATCGAGTACCCCTGTGCTGAGAGTGCGGCGACGGCCTCCAGGACTGGCTCGTCCGGCCTGATTCCCTCCAGGACCTCAATGACGACCCGCTCCGGGGGGAACAGATGACCGAAATCACCAAGCAGCCAATTGCGGGTAAAGTTAATGAAAGCCCGCTTGGAATCCACAACACGGTCCAGACCCATCTCAACGAAAGTGTTGAGTACCACTTGGGCAGTCGCCTGGTCGCCATCCGGGTGGTCCATTGTCTTGCTCAAGGCGTCGCTTCGAAACAAGAGCTCGTAGGCAACGACCTCAAGGGCGCGATCGTAGATGGGCTGCCGAGCGACGGCGACATTCGCGACGAGACGGTCCGCGACCCTAGAGGCTGGTTGATTCATACCCGCGTCAGAGTCACACAGCGAGGCGCTGACTCTCGAAGACCTTATCGGCCAGAGACCGTAATGTGGAGTTTCATCGGAGAATGGGGGCCCCTTCGAGAAGGCGAAGGGGTGTTGGTTTGGACCACCGGGCCGGCAACAACTTACACTTCCCGAGCCCAGGAGTCACACTGTCCATAGGGGACCACAGCCTCGGCGCGGGAAAGATCTTCGCTCAACGGATCGGTTGGTCCCGCCACGTATCTGAATCGCGCTAGAATTGGACCGTCGTGATCGGTCGAACCATCTCGCATTACAAGATCACCGAGAAACTCGGTGAGGGTGGGATGGGCGTTGTCTATAAGGCCGAGGACACAAACCTCAAACGGCCTGTCGCCGTGAAATTCCTTGCCGCGCATCTAATCGGTGATGAGGACGTCAAAGCCCGTTTCAGGAGAGAGGCCGAAGCAGCCGCCGCTCTGAATCATCCCAACATCTGCCACGTTTATGAAATCAGCGAGGTCGAGGGCAAGACCTTCATTGCGATGGCCTTTCTGGAAGGCGAAGGTCTTGACAAGAAGATCGAAGAGGGGCCGCTACAGCTCAAGGACGCTCTCGATATCGCTATCCAGACTGCCAAGGGCTTGCAGGCCGCGAACGGCAAAGGCATCGTCCACCGCGACATCAAACCCGCCAACCTCATGATCGGACCCGACGGCCACGTCACCATCATGGACTTCGGTCTGGCCCAACTCGCCGATCGCTCGAAGCTCACCCGCATGGACGAGACCATGGGGACCGTGACGTACATGTCACCCGAACAGACCTACGGGATGGATGTCGATCACCGCACTGACATCTGGTCGCTTGGAGTGGTGATCTACGAAATGGTGACCGGGCAACAGCCCTTCAAGGGTCACTATGACAAGGCGGTGATGTACTCCATCACCAACGAACAGCCGGAGCCGATAACGGCCCTCTGAACGGGCGTGCCGATGGAGTTGGAGTTCATCGTCGGCAAGTGCCTGGCGAAGGCCGCCGGCGAGCGGTACCAGAGCGCCGGCGAAGTGCTGGTTGACCTTTCAGCGCAGCGCAAGAAGATCGAGTCGGGCCAGTCAGCGGTGCTCAAAACCGCCGTCGGTCAAGCGACGCCGGCACCACGCCCGGCCCCGAAACGAAAGCGCGCGACAGCGGTATTTCTTGCTGCATGTGCTGCGCTGATCCTGGCGGCGGCCGCCTTCATGGCGGGCACGAGCTTTAGCGGCGAAGCCCTGACGTTTCCAACTTACACGCGGCTTACGTTCCGCCCTGGGACGGTCACCTCAGCCCGGTTTGCTCCCGATGGCAACACGATCGTCTATAGCGCGGCTTGGGAGGGTGGACGCCGGGAACTCTTTACGAAGCGCCCAGGAAGCTCGGAGTCACGGTCCCTTAACATCCAAGATGCAGACATCTTGGCGATATCGAAAACCGGCGAGATGGCCCTGGCGTTGCGGCGGCCCGAGACCTTTCTCCTTCTTCTGTATCCCCGAACCTATCCATTTCCGCCACTCTCTTGCAGGCTTCCTTGGCTGGCGGAGCGCCACGTGAGGTGTTGAGAGACGTGCTGTTCGCGGACTTTGCGCCGGATGGTCAGTTGGGTGTTGCCCGGATGACTGAGCGCCGAGTGCGACCTTTCTTGGTTCGACGCCTCGGAAGTGGACGACATCACCTCGGATGGCGAGACGATTCTGACTACGGAGTTCGGCGTGGGAGGTGGACGTGGACGCTGGGGTGTGTATTTACGAAAGACCACGGACGAGCCGGCCGTGCGGCTGGATGATGGTCAAGCATTTGCTCTGTCCCCTGACGGGAAAATGGCGCTCACGATGTCGGTGGGAACTCCCCCCGAGGTAGTGCTGCTACCCACCGGCGCCGGAGAAGCGATTGGTATTAGAAATGACGACTTTACAAACTATGAGGCGATGGATTGGATGCCCGACGGCCAACACTTTGTTTTTGCGGGAAGCGAATCAGGACAAGGCGTCCGCTCCTACATTCAAGCTATCGACGGCGGCGAGCCCCGCCCCGTCACGCCGGAGGGCTACCGCTTCTGGCTGGGGCTAAAGGCGGTCTCTCCGAGCGGCGAATGGCTTGCCGCGGAGACGGACGGCGCCCCATCGTTGTTCCCGATAGAGGGCGGGGAGGAGCGAGAGATCCTCGGCGTCGAGCCTGGGGACAATTTCGCCGCGTGGAGCGCCGATGGCAGTTCGATCTTTCTGACGACTAACGCTGAAGTACCGCAAAGCGTCTACAGGGTGGACCTCGTCACCGGGAAGAGGTCACTCTGGAAAACCCTTGCACCTGCCGATCTGGTCGGCGTATTCGAAATTTGGTCCACCCAGATCTCGGCCGACGAGCAGTCCTACTGTTACACCTATGGGCCAAACATCTCGGACCTTTATTTGGTGGAGGGGCTGCGGTAGGCTTGCTTCGCGGCTAACGGGGTGCTCGGCCCCGGATAGCTTGCTGGCAGCGGTCGCCGGGCTACGGGTGTTGCGCAGCCGGGGTTTGGGGCGGACCGTCAGGTCGCTCATAGAATAGACTCACGTTAAGAGGATGCCATGGCGCGCAGGTTTACTTGGGTTACATTGATCGCGGGAATCGTGGCGGGGCTTTCGGCGCAGGGTTGCGGAGACAGCGCGCCGGACGGGGCAGCGCGCGAGATAACGGATATGGATATATCGGCACGGCTGGATCAATACACATCTATTCGCTTGGAATCGGACCTCAGTGTGTTGAGCGACAACGAGCGGCGGATGATTCCGTTGCTGATCGAAGCGGCTCAGGTGATGGATGGGCTCTTCTGGCGGCAATCGTATGGAGATCGCCAGGAGTTGATGGCGCGAATTGAGGACGCGGACTTGCGGCGGCTGGTCGAGATCAACTACGGCCCCTGGGACCGGCTGGCGGGGGATGAGCCGTTTGTGCCGGGTATCGGCGCGAAGCCGGCCGGCGCCCGCTTCTATCCCGAGGACATGACGAAGCAGGAGCTTGAGGCGGCCGTGGCGTCGTCGCCGGATCACGGCGCTGCGCTACGCGGCCAATACAGCTTCGTTCGACGCGCCGGGGGCGGCTTGAGCACTGAGCCGTATCACGAGGCGTTCGCGGCGGAACTTGAGAAAGCGGCGGGCAAGCTGCGCGAGGCGGCGCTGTTGGCCGAGGACGCGGGCTTGAAAAAGTATCTGGAGCTGCGGGCAGAGGCGCTGGTCACTGACGATTACCAACCGAGTGATCTGGCCTGGATGGATATGAAGGACAACACGATCGACGTTGTAATTGGGGCGATCGAGACGTATGAAGACGCGTTGTTCGGGTACAAGGCGACGTACGAAGGGTACGTCTTGATCAAAGACAAGGAGTGGAGCGGACGTTTGACGCGCTATGCGGCGTTGCTGCCGGATTTGCAGCGAGGCCTGCCGGTTCCGGAGAAGTACAAGCAGGAGACGCCCGGCACGGGGTCGGATCTGAACGCTTATGACGTGATCTATTACGCCGGAGACTGCAACGCCGGGGCGAAGACAATTGCGATCAATCTGCCGAACGACGAAGAAGTTCAGCTCAAGAAGGGAACGCGGCGGTTGCAACTCAAGAACGCCATGCGCGCGAAGTTTGAGAAGATTCTGGTCCCGATCGGCGATGTGTTGATCGCCGAGGATCAGCGGCGGTTCATTGCTTTCGACGCGTTCTTCGAGAACACGATGTTCCATGAGGTGGCGCACGGTTTGGGTATCAAGAATACTCTGACGGATAAGGGGACGGTGCGTGAGGCATTGAAGGATAAGGCGTCGGCGCTGGAAGAGGGGAAGGCGGACATTCTCGGGCTCTATATGGTGACGAAGCTTCACGAGCAGGGGGAACTAGGAGAGTCCGACTTGATGAAGAACTATGTAACGTTCCTGACGGGGATTTTTCGATCGATTCGGTTTGGGGCTTCGAGCGCTCACGGCATAGCGAATCTGCTGCGATTCAACTTTTTCGCGGAGGCGGGGGCTTTTTCGCGGGATGAGGGAACGGGGACGTATCGCGTCGAGATGGAGAAGATGCAACAAGCGGTGGACGCGCTTTCCGCGAAGATTCTGACGCTGCAAGGGGATGGGGATTACGAGGGAGTTTCTAAGCTCGTCGAGCAGATGGGTGTGATCGGCGCGGGGTTGCAGGGGGACTTGGACCGGCTCGGTGCGGCGGGGATTCCGGTAGATGTGGTGTTCGAGCAGGGGGTGTAAGGGGCTTACTCAGCTTTGGGCAGCGGTTCGAGTTTCTTGAGTTGCTGGGCAAAGACGGCGGGGTCGCTGGTGGGGAGTTCGCACACCCGGTTTTCACAGACGTAGGCGGTGGGTTGGCCCTTGATGGCTCGTTTTTCATCGAGTAGGGGTATGAGCTCCGTTTGTTGCGTGAACTCGTCCCCTTGGGTCACGACTGTGAGAATGCGGTTGGGGAGCAGCGTCTTGCGAAATTCATTGAGCAGGGGCGCGGCTTCAGCGCGGTTGTTGGGCGTAACGATGACGACTTGCTTCGGGGTGTCGAGATGAAAATCGAGCGCCAGAAGCATCTCCGATAGCGCGGCGGGACGTGCCGCGAGGATGGGCTGAAACGTGCGCAGGGCTTTCTCGGCTCGTTGCCGGTAGGCGTCGTTGGTTGTGAACTCGTGGAGCCGGACGAGGTTCAGCACGGCGATGGAATTGCCGGAGGGCTCGGCGCCATCGTAGTTGGGTTTCTCGCGGGCGAGCAGTTTTTCGTGATCGCCGCTGGTCATGAAGAAGCCGCCGTTTTCGCGGTCTTCGTAGTTTTCTTCGAGCACGCGGTCGAGAGCGACGGCTTCGCTGAGCCAGCGCAGGTTGCCGGTGGTTTCGTAAAGGTCGAGCAGGCCGGCGATGAAGAAGGCGTAGTCGTCGAGGTAGCCGTCGTGGCGAGCTTCAGCGCCCACGTAGCGGCGCAAGAGGCGTCCGTCGCGACGCAGGTTGGTGAGCAGGAAGTCGGCGGCCCGCTCGGCACGCCGCGCATAGTCATCGTCATGAAGCACGAGTGCGGCGAAGGCGTGGGCGGAGATCATGAGGCCGTTCCAGGCGGTGAGGATTTTTTCATCGCGCAGGGGCGGGGGCCTTTTGAGACGCGCGGTGTAGAGTTTGTCGCGGGCAGCCTGGAGTTGCTCGGAGATTGTCGAGGGGCCGGGCGCTGCGTGGAGGATGTTGCGGCCTTCAAAGTTCCCTTCAGCCGTAACGTTGTAGTGCTTCTTGACGAGGCTGGCTTGCTCGGCGCCGAGGACTTCGTCGATTTCGGCGGGTGTCCAGGTAAAGAACCAGCCTTCTTCGCGTTCGCCGGCGGGGTTGGGGCTGTCGGCGTCGGTGGCTGAGTAGAAGCCGCCCTGGGGTGAGGTCATGTCGCGCTGGACGTAACGCAAGATCTCACGGGCGATGCGGGCGAAGTCTTGGCGGCTGGTGGCTTGATAGGCCTCAAGGTAGGCGACGGCGAGCAAAGCGTTGTCGTAGAGCATTTTCTCGAAGTGCGGCACCTGCCATGCGGCGTCGGTAGCGTAACGGTGGAAGCCTCCGCCGACGTGATCGTAGATGCCGCCGGCGGCCATGTGTTCGAGAGTCGTTTCGACGATCTTGAGAGAGCGCGCGTCATCGGCCCGGCGGTGATAGCGCAGCAGGAAGCGATTGGCCAAGTTGCTGGGAAACTTCGGCGCGCCCTTGGTTCCGCCGTTGGCTTCGTCGAACTGTTGGCTGTAGTAGCGGGCGGCTGAGTGGAGGATTTGAGCACCAGGCAGACCGGTGCCTGTTTCGGGTTCGAGCATGGCTGCGACACGCGTGGCGATCTGGTCGGCGCGGGCCGCGACGTTTTCCGGTTGCTCGTCGTAGACCTTTTTGAGATCGCCGAGGATGGTGAGGAAGCCTTTCGACGCGCCACGGTCGCCGTCGCGGGCGGGGAAATAGGTCCCTGCATAGAACGGCTTGCGGTCGGGCGTGAGCCAGGCGGTCATGGGCCAGCCGCCGCGCCCGCTCATGGCCTGCACGGCGCTCATGTAAATCGAGTCGATGTCGGGCCGCTCTTCACGGTCAACTTTGATGGCGATGTAGTTCTCGTTGATAAATTTCGCGATCTCAACGTCGTCGAAAGATTCCTCTTCCATGACGTGGCACCAGTGGCAGGTGGAGTAGCCAACGCTGAGCAGGACGGGGCGGCCGAGACGGCGCGCGGCTGCAAAGGCTTCGTCGCCCCAGGGATGCCAGTTCATGGGGTTGTGGGCGTGCTGCAGCAAGTAGGGGCTGCCTTCGAGGAACAGGCGGTTGGTGAACTTCGGTGTGCCGTCTTCGTTGAGGTGGCGGGTGCGAGGCTTGTAGGCGGCGTCGCGGTTGGCCCAGGATTGGTCAAGCTGCCGGGCTAGCGCTTCGGAGAAAGGTTCGGCGCCGGGGAGTTGGCTGACGACGAAATGACCGCCGGATTGCGGGAACGCCCCGCTGCAGGATAGGGCGGCCAGGAGCGCGGCGGTGAGCAAGCAGGCGCGGCTGCTCGACGGACGGGGAGGCACGATTCGCATGGTATCACCGGATGTCTGTATGTCTGCCGCGACGTTGCCCACTATCTCGGACAAACACGAGTTTTCGTCACTACCGGGGGTGAGTTATCATGCGTCACTGCGGAGGACGATGATGCGAGTGTTTCGATGTATGATGACGGCGACATTGGCGCTGGCGTTGCAAGGCGCCGGATTCGGTGAGACACACCAGGTTTTCCCGGATCGCTTCTATACAACCTTCTCGTTTGCGCACGAGCCAGTGGCAAGGGTGAACCCGGGTGACACGGTCGTCACGACGATGCTCGATTCGCGAGGGCATGACAAGACCGGCAAGCTCATCATTTACGGGGACAACGTTCTCACCGGGCCGTTCTATGTCGAGGGCGCCGAGCCGGGGGATACGCTGGTTATCCACTTCAACAAGGTGCGGCTGAACCGCGATTGGGGCTGGAATGGCGTGCGGGTGGGCACGAGCGCGTTGCTGCCGGAGTACGTTGAAGGGCTTTACGACAACAACTTTCTGGAGGAGTGGTTGCAGCCCGGCCGCCGCAACGCGATGAAGTGGTACATCGATCTCGACAAGAAGATTACGTATCCGACGCGGCCTTTTGGCGACAAGGTCAAGATGGAGTTCCCCGCCATTCCGGCGGTCGGTTGTGTGGGTGTTGCGCCGCCAAATAAGACAGCGATCACGTCCGGGCCAACGGGGCCGCATGGCGGAAATATCGATTACAACGGCATCGGCGAAGGGACAACGGTTTACTTGAACGTCTTCGAGCCGGGGGCATTGTTCTTCCTGGGCGACGGGCACGCCGGTCACGGCGATGGCGAATTGCTAGGCAACGGCACGGAAACGTCGCTCGACGCCGAGTTCACCGTGGACGTGATCAAGAATAAACGAATCGGCTTCACACGGTTGGAGGAGCCAGGGCATCTGGTGACCTTCGGAACATTACCGGGCCAGACCCACAAGGGTTTTCAGGCGGCCATTACCGAAATGATCCAGTGGCTTGTGAACGACTATGGAGTTAAGGAGCCCGAAGCTCATGTCCTGCTGGGGATGGCGGCGGAATTGAAAGTAGCGGCCTGGAATAATACGTTCATGTGCCGCATGGATAAGAAGTATCTGCCGGCGCCGCGGCCGGTGTCGCTGCTGTCGCGAACGGCTGGGCGCTAGGTGTTCAGAGCGTAGGCTAAGGCAGGGCGAAGCAGAGAATATTGGGTCCGTTAGCGATCGCTACGTATTGCTTGCCGCCAGCGAGGTAGGTCATCGGGGAGGCGCGCCAGCTATGCCCGTCACCGAGGCGGGCGGAGGCGTTGGTTTGGACGTGCCATAGGCTTTCGCCGGTCTTCGCGTCGGCAGCCCCGAAAGCGCCGCTGTCTTCGCCGAAGAACACGATGCCGCCGGCCGTTGAGAGCACGCCGCCCCAGCTATCCGCGATGCCGATCTGCGGCAGTTCCCACTCACGCTTGCCGGTTTCGAGATCGATGGCGCGCAGAAACATCTGACCGGGCTCGAGCGGAATCGGGGAGCGATTCCAGCTGGGCGGCTTCGAATAGATGCCGCAGGCTTCGCGTGCGTTTACGTAGAACAAGTTCGTAGCGGGATCGAATGCGACCGAAGGCCAGTTGGCCGCGCCGAGCACATTGGGACACACCTTCGTGCCGCCGTGGGTTGGCTCCATGCCGGGGACTACGATCGGACGGCCGTCATCGCCGATGCCGGTGGCCCACGTCATGCGATCAACGAACGGCTTGGCCAGCAGAAGTTCGCCGTCGGTGCGATCGAAAACGTACAGGAAGCCGTTGCGATTGGCGCTGACGAGCAGCTTGCGGTCGCGGCCGCCATAGCGCGTGTTCAACAGCAGTGGAGTCTGGCCGCCGTCCCAGTCGTAAAGGTCGTGGGGCGTGAACTGGTAATACCACTTCAGGTCACCCGAAGCAGGATTCAGCGCGAGCACGGAATCGGTGTAGAGATTGTCACCACCTCGCTCGTCACCGTTCATCGATGGGAAGGGGTTGCCGGTGCCCCAGAAAAGAGTGTCGGTATCGGGATCGTAGGTGCCCGTCATCCAGGTCGCGCCACCGCCGCCATGCTCGGCCAGAGCGCTGCCCTCCCAAGTTTCCGCCAACGGCTCGCCGGGCTTGGGGACGGTCCAGAATCGCCAGATGCGTTCGCCTGTATCGATCTTGTAGGCGTCGAGGTAGCCGCGCAGAGCGCTGTCGCCGCCGGCCATGCCTGCCACGACCATATCCCTGACGATGAGCGGCGCCGAGGTACTACCGTGGTTCGTTCGGTTCGTGCCTTCGAGGATGTCTGATTCCCAAAGCAACTGACCCGTGACGCGATGCAGCGCGATCAAGTGGGCGTTGTCAGTCACGGTAAAGACGCGGTCGCCGAGCACTGCCACGCCGCGATTGGTCCCACCGACGGCCACGCCGGGCAGACTCTCGGAGCGTGGCCGCTGATAGGACCAAATCGTTCGGCCGGCGCGCGCGTCAAGCGCGAAGACCTGATTCGGACCGGTGATGAACATCACTCCGTCAACCACGACGGGAGTTGCCTGGATCACGAAGTGGTCAATCGGGAAGACCCATTCGAGCTTGAGGTCTTTGATGTTAGCCGTGTTGATCTGATCGAGGTTGTTGTGGCGGTTGCCGTCGATCGAGCCGTGATAGGTGGCCCAGTCGCCGGTCTTGGGATGAATGAGTTGCTCGAAGCTCAGGCCTCCGGCGGACGTGAAGGGATGCGGCTTCGTGTCGAGGTCGACACCGCCAAGAGAGCTCAAATAGGCGATGACGTCGCGGCATTGTTCCGCGCTGCAGCGCGGCGGTGGCATCAGGGAGGTCGTTTCCTTTTCGACCACAGCGAACTCGCCGGCGTCGAGCAGATGAAAGCGGCCTTCGAGGTCTTGCAGCTGCATGTTGTAGCGGCTTTGGCCACGCGCAAATCCGCGCAGGCCGCCACCGGCCGCGAGTCGCAGGCGGACGACTTCGTAACCAGGCTTGATGCCGTCAGATGGTTTGAGAACGGCGTCGCGGATGGCGGCGAAAGTCATTTCCCGGCCGACGCCGGAGAGATCCGGCCCGACGGCTTTACCTTGGCCGAACACCATATGGCATCCCGCGCAGCCTCCGTCGCCGAAGAAGAATCGCTCGCCCGCGGCAGGGTCGCCTTCCGGGTGCGCGTCGATCGCCGACGCGCTCAACGAACGCACAAGAGCCGTCAGGGCATCGAGCTCGGCCTGGGGCAGATCGAAAGCCGGCATGCCCTTGGCAGGTACGCCGTTGCGGATCAAGGCGCGGACTTGTTCGAACGACTGACCGCGAATGCGCCGGTTGTCCGCCAGGTTCGGTCCGCGATCAGTTCCGTATCCGTCGCCGTGACACAAGCCGCAGCGTTGGTCAAAGAGCTGAGCGCCTTGCTGGGCCGCCGCCGCAAGGGTCATGAGCAGAAAGCAGAGGATGAGTCGCATAGGGTCATGGTGATTGTACTGGGTTCAAGCGTCGCCGCTCAGGCCGCGGTTTGTTTGCGACAATCTTCGAGATGCTGTCTGAATCGATTTGCGCCGCGCCGAAGGCCGAGCTTCACGTGCACCTGCGGGGGGCCATGCCGGCGGCTTTCTTCGCGGAGTTACTTGGAAAGCATCCGGCCCGCGAGGCTCTCGCCGACGCCTCCGATAGGCACCGCGATATTCTCGGTTCGTTTCCGCACCTGCAACCCATCATGGAAGGTTTGCTGCCGGCCGAACAAGCCGCCGCCGCGCTGTACGGTTTCAAGACCTTTCCGGAGTTTCTGGGCAGTTACCTGCTCACGAGTTACTTCTTTCGCGACGTGGCCGACTTCCGGCGGCTGATCCTGGGTGTCCGCGAGACGCTGATTGCCCAGAACATCACCTACGCGGAGATCACGGTTTCGCTGATCGAGTATCAACAGCGGGGTCTGCCGTTAGCGGAAATGCTGGAAGCGATGGACGAGACGGCGGCAGCAGGCCCATTGCAGGTTTACTGGATCGTGGATTTGGTCCGCGATGTCGGCCCCGATGCGGCGCTCACGCTGTTGAAGGACTGCCTGGCTCGAAAACCACGCAGTCTGTGCGGCATCACTCTCGGGGGATCGGAACACAAAGTTCCTGCCCGTGAGTTCAAGGAGCATTACGCGCTTGCCAAAGACCACGGCCTCGGCCTGACGGCGCACGCCGGAGAAGCGATGGGGCCCGAAAGCGTTTGGGATGCGATTCGCTCACTGCACGTCGAACGGATCGGGCATGGGGTGCGATCGATCGAGGATCCGAAGCTGGTCGATTACCTCGTGGAGAAACAAATCCCGCTGGAAGTTTGCCCGACGAGCAATCTCAAGACAGGGGTATTTCGTTCGTACAAGGAGCACTCTGTGCGGAAGCTCTACGAAGCAGGTGTGCCGATTTCGATCAACACCGACGATCCGTCATTCTTCAATACGACTCTCGCCGAGGAGTTTGAGCACCTCGAGGACGTCGGCTTTTCGGAAGAGGAATTAGCCGGATTGCTGCGCAACGGCTTTCGTCACGCGTTTCGGGATAGCGGGCGATGAGCGCGTTCAGGGATTCCCGCCTGTAATCCGGGTGTGAATGATCGTGACGCCCGTATCCGCCAAACCCTTCTGAAGCGCCTGCTCCAGCTCATCGGGGCTGTTCGCCCGCACGCCCTTCGCGCCCAGCGCCTCAGCGAGTTTCGCGAAATCGATCGGCCCCAGCTTGCTTGTGATCGCCTCACCAAACTGTTTCAGATGGCCTTGCTCGGTAATCCCCCAGGACTCGTCATCAGCGACAACCGCCACGAACCCCAGGCCCTGCCGAACGGCGCACTCGATCTCGGCCACGTTGAACGTAAACGAACCATCGCCGGAAACGAGTACAAGAGGGCGGTCCGGGTAAGTCGCGCGGGCGGCCATCGCGCCACCGAGTCCCCAGCCTACGACGCCGCCGCGGCCACAGGTCAGCCAATAGCCCGGATAGCGGTCCGGAAGCATCTGATGGAACCATTGCCCGATGCTGCCGCCATCAACGAGCAGCATGCCGTCGTCCGGCAGCACTTTGGTGACGGCACGGGCGACGTGGACAGCGTGCATCTTCCCGCGCGCTTGTTCTTCTCCGGTCTTCTCGACTCGCGCCTGGTATGCGGCACGTCGGCGGCGCACTTCGGTCAGCCACTTTTTGTGAGATTCCCCGCCCGCGTTGCGGTACGCCGCCGCGAAATCCCGCCAGCCTCGATCGACGCGAATCACCTTTGCGTCCTCTCGGATCGCCCCGGCCTGCAGATAACCGACGCGATAGTCGGGCTGCGCGCCGGCCATCACAATGCAGTCGGCCGCCGACAGCGCCGCGCGCCCGCCGGTGGCCGCGCCCACAACGCCGACAAACGATTCGAGCGGGTGGTCAATCATTCCGCGATCCCAAATGGGTACGAGGACCGGAACGGAGAACTCGCGGGCAAACTCGCAGAGGGCCTGCTCTTCATTCGCGTAGTAGATCCCCGATCCCGCGATGATCAGCGGTTCAGTGGATGAACTGAGACACGCGGCGGCGCTTTCGAAATCCGCAACAGCCGCGACGCTATGGACGGGCTCGCGTGTTGGCCGGATCATGCGCTCCTCCGACACCTCCGTCTGTTGCATATCCATCGGAAAAGTGATGTGTACCGGGCCGCAGGGCGGTTCGGCGGCGATGCGTAAAGCCTCGTCGAGAATCTGGAGAACACGTTCAGGCCGGTCAATCAGGCGCGAGTACTTGGTAGCCGGTTTCGCGAGGGCGACCTGGTCAATATCCTGAAAGTGGCCGAGGCCCGAAGTTCGCAGCGCCGCCGCCCCGGACAGCAGCAACATGGGCGCTTGATCGAGGCAGGCGTCGACGACGCCCGTCATGGCATTCGCGTGCGCGACGGCGCTCGACACCGCCACCACGCCCGGCCGCTTGGTCAGACGCCCGTGAGCCTCGGCCATATACGCGGCGGCCTGCTCGTTGCGTGTATCGATCAGCCTCAGCCCGCGCTGTTTGCAGGCCTCGTCAAACGGATCAAGGCCGTGTCCGCAGAGGGTCGCAACCCACTGAACTCCCCGTTTCTGCAATCCCCGCACAAACCATTCCACCGCCGTCACAGCGAACCTCCTGGTGTTACTAAGATGAGACAAGGTTAACACCGGAGCGAGCAGGGGTTTTGAAAAAATCGGGGATAGTCCACGGCGCGGCGCTTGCGGCTGACGCAAGCAAGAGGGGTTTTGTGCGCGGCGTTTGGTACAGCCCCAATTTTTCGCTGCACTGCCCGCGAGAGGCTTGAACGCCTGCTGCTCATTGGCGCGATGAATCCCGTCCTTATCGTTGGTTGCGGCTACACCGGCTCACGCGTCGCCGCCAGGCTTCTCGAAGAAGGAGTCGAAGTCCATGCCACCAGCCGCGACCCTTCCCGGTTGCGCGAACTTGCGATGCTGGGCGCGCGCGTCTCCCGGCTGGATCTCACGGGCGCGGGCGCTATTCGAGAGTGGGTCAACGAGGTTCCCCGCGGCGCCGCCGTGCTGTTGTCAGTACCCACGCTGCGTTTGGACGACCGCATTTTCGACCCGACTCCGCGGCTCGTCGAGGCACTGGATGATCGGCCGTCGCGTGTTGTCTATTTGTCGACGACGGGAGTTTACGGTCCCGCGCACGCGGTGGATGAAAGTACGCCGGTCGATCCGTTGACCGAGCGCCAGCGGCTTCGCGTTGCAGCCGAAGAAGCGGTCGCGGCAGGTCCATGGCCCTCGTTAATTCTGCGGCCCGCCGCGATCTATGGGCCCGGCCGCGGCATACATCGGGCCATGAAAGAGGGCCGCCATAAGCTATTGGGTGAGGGTGGCAATTATGTGTCGCGTATCCATGTCGACGATTTAGCTTGGCACTCGGCGGCGGCGCTTGCGAGCAAGCTGCAGGGCGCTTATCCCGTGGCCGACGAGGAGCCTTGCACGTCGCGCGAGATCGCGGAGTTCTGCGCCGGCCTGATGCACTTGCCCATGCCCGAATCGGTCAGCGTCGAAGAAGTGGACGAGACACGGCGTTCGGATAGGCGCGTGGACGGCAGCGCGATTCGAGAAAAGCTGGAGATCGATCTTCTGTACCCCTCGTACCGTGTGGGTATCAGGGCCGCGATTCTGTCCGAGTAGGTGGGCTGGGGTGGACTGAGCTGTTAGCGGCATCCGCGCTAGACTAATCCTCGTGAAACGGTGGACTCGCGGCCGGTGGAAACCGCTTCTGTGTGCTCTCGTCCTGACGGCGGCCGCACAGGTCCGCTTGGCGGGGCAGGCGCAGGATGACGTCAATCCCGCCGCTGACAATCCGGTGGTTGTGATCGAGACGTCGAAGGGCACGATCAGCGTTGAACTTTGGCCCGAGGCCGCCCCCGAAACCGTCGCGAATTTTCTGTATTACGTTGATACGGGTTTCTACAAAGACACCATTTTCCACCGCGTCATCGAAGACACGCTGATTCAAGGCGGCGGCTTGACGCCGGAACTGGACCGCAAGATTGCCGGTCCTCCGATCAAGATCGAGTCAAATAACGGCCGGCTGAATGTTCGCGGCACGATCGCCATGGCCCGTGGCCAGGAAAACGACAGCGCCACATCTGAGTTCTACATCAACCTGCGCGATAACCCGGATTTTGACCGCACAGTGAAGCGCGCGGGCTATACCGTATTCGGCTTGGTCATCGACGGCATGAAGACCGCCGACCGAATCGGCAACGTCCAAACGAGCCGCCGCGGGGAGGTCGCGGACATTCCGATTTTGCCGGTTTATGTTGAGACGATTCGGCGGGCCGAAGCGCCGCTGTCACCCTGAGAGGCTTTGCTTGTTCGGCGAGACTTCGCAAGCTGGACGATACGGCAGGGGGCGGCGCTAACAGCCTGTGGCAGAATACCCTGTTTTCAGGCGGCGAGAAGCAGCGGGGTGGCCAGCGGCGCGCCAGCTGAATTTCGCACCTTCGC
>JAQBUE010000266.1 GCA_027624045.1 Acidobacteriota bacterium | reverse complement strand
AGCCCGGCTGCCAGGGGAACGTTCTACTTTGCTCAATCAGGGGATCTTTCTAAATTGCGTTGACAGTGATCGCGAAAGGATCGAGATTAACGTTAACAAGATTCTCAAGTTTGAGGTCTTCGACGTGCGGGTGCAGCCGGGCGATGTGGTCTACTTTCCAACCAGCCGGGGCAAGCAGTTCGTGTACCGCATGGCCGACGCGGCAGCCTTCCAGGTCATCTGGCAGGGGATGGGTTTCCTATGGCGATGAACGACTATCGCGCCGCGCGAGGCGTGGGTGAAGAGAACCACTTGGCCGAGTTCGTCTACCCCGGCGAAGACACTGACGGTGAAAACCCCTCCGAACTTGTCTGGCACTACATTCGGGTTCTGCGGCGACAGGCCTGGAAGATCGTGGGTTTCGTGTTCGCCGTCGTGGCCGGGACAATGTTGTATTCGTTTCAGATCACTCCTCAATACGAGGCGACGGCGCTGTTGGAGTTGGAGAGCTTGAACCGCATGACCCGCATGGGTGGGGACATGGTCACATATAACATCCGCAACGAGGCCAAAGTCATCGAGACGCAGCTTCGCCTGATCAACAGCCCTGACATCACCGAAGCGGTTGTCCGTGATTTAGGACTGGGTCGCAGCCCCTTGTTTGGTTACCCGGGCGACGGGCCACCGGTCGAACCGTCGAGCCTGCCGGGCCTATCGGCGGTGGTCGTCCCCGGCACCTATTTGGTGGGAATCAACTACCGCTCCCCGAGCCCTGAACTGTGCCGCGATGTCGCCAACAGCGTGGCCAAGGCGTTTATTCAGCAAGGGTACCGCGCGAAACACGAGTCGGCCCAGGAACTCCAATCGTGGCTCGATCTACGGCTCGAAGAACTCAGGGCACGCTCGGAGAGGACGCAACAAGACCTGCTCGCCTACGAGAAGCAGAATAATATTTCGAGGTCGGCGGATCGGGGCGACTTGGTTCTCGATGAGTTGCAGCGCTTGCAAGAGGAACTGATCGCCACTCGCGCCGAACGGATGCGCAAGGAGATGACCTACCGCACGATCGAGAGCGGGGATCTCCAGGACTTACTGATTCTGTCCGAAAACTCGTCCATCACCGCGTTGATTCAGCGCCGCGAGGCGCTGGAGTTGGAACTCTCCCAACTCAGCATGCGGTATGGACCGAATCATCCGAGTTACAAACGACTGGAAGCGCGGATTCAGCAATCAGATGGATTGCTTGAGCGGGCCCGCAAACAGCAACTCGAACTGGCGGCGGCCGAGTTCCGCGAGGTAACGCAGCGGGAAGCGGCTGTCCAGGAAAACTACCTTGATAAAAAAGGCCAGGCTGACCGTATGTCGGAGCTGGCGGTCGAGTACGGAACCCTGCGGCGAGAGTCGGAGGCAACGATGGCTCTGTACGAGCAATTGCTGACGACAGTGAACGAAGTCGGACTCCAAAACTCCATCGACAGCAACGCGGTGCGGCTGGCGGAAGCCGCTAAGCTGCCCTCGGTGGCGGTTTATCCAAACGTCCCGAAGTACCTATTGATGGCGTTTCTCGCTTCGACTCTGCTGGGGATGGGGGCAGCCATTTCGGCCGACTACATGGACCGAACGGTTCGGGACACGGCGCAGGTCGAGCAATGGTTGCACGTTCCTGTATTGGCGAATCTACCGCGGCTCGCGAGCGGTCGAAAACCGCAGGCCTACCTGCTCCCAGCCGCTTCCGATTCGCTTTCTCCCGCGCAGCAGCCACAAGAAGCGTACGGTCTTATCGAAGGCTTCTCCATGCTTCGAACCAGTTTGATGTTGGCGTCTCCGGGCTCGGAGTGGCAAGTTCTGCTCGTTACAAGTGCAGTTCCATCGGAAGGCAAGAGCACCGTCTCGATGGGCCTGGCGACTTCGATCGCCCAACAGCACCCGAGAGAGCGCGTTTTGCTGGTCGACGCTGATTTGCGGCGGCCAACAGTTCATGCGACGTTTTCGTTGTCGAACCAAGTCGGGTTATCGTGTGTACTGGAAGGCCGCGCGCAGCTGAGCGAAGTGGCGCAACAGATCCCAGGCGTCCCGTCTCTATTCGTCATTCCCCGCGGACCGAGCACGGCTCGACCGACCGAGTTGTTGACGACGCGGATGGGCCGGATCATTGATCAGTTGCGCGAGGAGTATGATTACGTCATCGTCGACTCCGCGCCGCTGCTTGCATCCTCTGACAGTATGATTCTGTCGACGTTGGTTGACGGAGTAGTGATCGTAGCGCGGGCAGGAGACACGTCCCGCGAAATGGTATCAGCTGCGTTTCGCCACGTGCGGCGCACCCGCGCCAACGTCATGGGCCTGGTACTGAACCACGTCCGGAATGACGCTCAGTCTACTCACAACTATTACTACTCGTACTACGGTTACGGGCGTGATAGCGAGGAAAGTTAGGCGAGGGCCCACAAGCCGGTGGCGCGGCCCCGTTCATTCAGGATCGGCGGCGCACGGCGGGTGATTTGAAGTGCTCGTGAGGTCTGAGCCGCGTAGCGGTCGTCTGTTTCATGTCTTCCATCGTTCGCCCGCCCCGCCCAAAACCCGCCAGCCCCAGCCGGCGGATGCGCAATCGTCCCCACAATTTCGTGGCCATGGCCGTGATCGCTGTGATCTGCCTGTTCTGTGTGCAAGCCTCGCTGCGCCGCAGCTTCGCGGAACACTGGATCGCGAATCCAAAACCCGAAGGTCTCGAACTCGCCGTGCAACTAACACCGGGCAACGGCGAAGGCTGGATCCGACTCGGCCAGGCTCTCACAGGCCGCGGCGACGATCCGCAAAGAGCCATGGCCGCGATACGGCGGGGAGTGGAGCTGGGACCCTACAACCCGGAGGCGTGGATTGCACTCGGCCTTCAAACAGAAGGGCAAGGCGATCCCAAACTTGCCGAGCAACACTTCAAGAAGGCTTTCGAGGTGGATCACAGCTTCGAGGCCCGTTGGAGCCTCGCCAATTTCTATTTACGTCAGGGACAGACCGAAGAATTCTGGCACTGGATTCGTGAAACAATTTCTTTCTCACCGCGCGGCTTTTACCCTGGCGTCGAACTTTGCTGGCGGGCTTCTGACGACCATGCCGCCATCCTCGAGAACGCGATCGCCGATCACCCCGATCTGAACCGCCGCTATTTTGCCTACCTGCGAGGATCGGGCCGCGTCGAGGCAGCGGCGGCGGTTTGGGAGCGCGTCAAGGACGGTCTCATCGAAGCGGACCGAGTCGATGCCCTTTGGCTCCTGGAGGCCTGGCTGCGGCAGGGGCGTGTATCCGGTGCCCTGGATATTTGGAATCGTCTGATCCGGGCGGCTCTCGTGCCCTACGAGCCGCTGTCACCGGAAACAGGCGTCGTCCTCACCAACGCGGACCTGCGACAAACTCCGACTGGCAACGGATTCGATTGGGCACTGTTCCCTTCAGACGACATACGCCCAGAGATCGAGCTGCTAGGCGCGGAACGCAACGTTGTCGTCTTCCATTTTTCGGGCAGACAAGATCAATCGAGCCCTCTTCTGCGACAATTCGTGCCGCTGCAACCCGGTGTTAAGTACCGTTTCGATTTTCGTTACTCGACAGACGATCTGGCAAGCAACACTGGCGTGCGCTGGACCGCCTATGCCGGAATCACTGAAGACACCCACATCCTGGCAAAGACCGAGGCCCTCGCGGCGAGCCCGGACATGCAGATGATGTCATTCGATATCACGGCCCCCAAGGAAGGTCTGATCAGCCTTGCCTTGGAGTATGAGAGATTTCCCGGAACCACGCGCAAGAGCGGCCGCTTTCGCACAGGTTATTTCGCCTTCTATCCCGTGGACAAGGAGGCTCCCCGATGACTCGCTATCAGTTTCGCGTCCGATCGGCGAATGTGCTGTTCGCGGTCCTTGTCTTCGGGGTCCTGGCATTCGGCGCGGTCGAGCGTTGGGCACTGACGGTTGTTGAAACGTCGATCATGCTCCTAGCCCTGGCGTGGGTCGTCCGGCGTGCATTCCGGCCGTTTCCCATCGAGTGGAACGTTTTCGCGTGGCCCTTGCTCGCGGTCGCGTTGATGGCTGTCTTCCAAAGTTTGGCGGGGTGGTCTGTCGCCGTCTACCAAACCGGCGGCGAAGCGCTCAAATGGACGGCCCTGCTGTTCTATTTCCTGATGTGGGCCAATGTGCTTCGTGACGAATCGACCCGCAAGAGGTTTTCGCTCTTGCTGACCTGGTTCGGGTTCCTGACAGCCGTGCTGGCGCTTGTACAGTTCTACAGCTCGCCGGATTTGCTGTACTGGTTTCGTCCCGCGCCAACCGCACAGCCATTCGGACCCTTCGTGGATCGAAATCACTACGCGGTCCTGATGGAGTTGACGCTGCCGGGCGCACTGCTTCTTGCCTTCAAGAAGGGTGAAAAACAGTTACTCTACTTCGTCGTATGCGGACTCATGCTCGCATCAGTCACGGTGTGCGCCTCGCGCGCTGGGGCAGCGATTGTTGCGGGCGAGGTGATCGTCGTGGCGCTTGTCACTCTGGCAACGGGCCGGCGCTTCCGTCAGAGCGGACGTGAACTCGCTAAAGTCGCGGCTTTGCTCATCCTCGCGCTGGGGCTGGCATTCGCGGCCGGAACGCGCAGATTGGTGGACCGTTTCGAGGGTCTCGACAAAGATATGAACCGCGTGGAAGTGGCGCTCGCAACTTGGGAACTGGCCTGGAAGCGGCCCTGGACTGGATACGGACTCGGCACCTTTCAATTCGTTTTCCCCTCGTTGGCCTCGTTCGACGACGGCCATCGCTGGAACCACGCTCACAATGACCCCATGCAGTTCGGAATGGAAATGGGGCTGACCGGCTTTGCTTGTCAGATTGTGTTGATCGGTCTGCTATTGGGCCGCCGCCGACCCAAGGATGTCTGGCTGGGCAACGTGGCGCCGCTGGCAGCTGTCTGGGCTCACAGTTTCGTGGAGTTCCCTTTCCAAATTCCCGGGCTGCTGCTGGTTGGCTTGGCGCTACTGGCGCACATCCCAAGGGGGTCAACTCAGCGTCGTATGCCGAAGCGGCATGAGCCGACCTCCCGCGATCCGTCCTCGAAGGAGGTCGCGGCGTTATGACCCGTGTTCCGGGACATCTCGGCCAGCCGGGGAACGGGGCTCGGCGAGGCAAAGAGAAGGGCCGTTCGTGGTTCAGCATCGAGTTACTCATACTTTGGATCGGGATGCTGTGGGCTCTCCCCAACCGCGGAGGCAGTGGCATCGTCCTTGTGGTCGGCGCTTCTTTGCTCGCGACGCTCACTCTCCCGCTCGAGTACGCCGCCGTGGCCGCCACGGCTCCGGCGCTGTTGCCGACGCTCTTTGGCGGTCTCCCCCCGTGGTACATGGGTACGTTTCGCTGGGTCTTTCTATTCGCGGGGGCGGCGATTCTGATCGTACGCTGTCTGTCGGCGAAGACGCCTCGAAGCGGTGGAACATGGAGCTCTTTTACCGCCGCACTGACGGCTTTCGTGACCGTGGCGGCGTTTTCCGCGATGAGTTCCGTTTCGCCATCCAGCATTTTCCAATCCAAGAATGATCCTGAAATGCGGTAGGTCGAGGCCGGGGACGAAATA
>JAQBUE010000042.1 GCA_027624045.1 Acidobacteriota bacterium | reverse complement strand
GCCCGTCCTCAAGGTGAAGTGTTTCTACCGTGTGGTCAGGATCGAACCAACGGAGCTTTACGGTGCCACCTTGTTGCGAGAAATGAACCCAGCGGAGGCGCTTGGTCGGCAACTTGTAAACTCGTTTCTTCCGCATCGTTGTACGCCTTTGCTGAGGGTTTCAGCCTCACAGTGACTTGCCCAAAGTTAGGGTGCCAGGCAGCCAGAGGATCCGTTTCGGCATCGCCAGATCGCCGCTGCCTTCAAAGTCGAGGTCTGGGCGGTGCTAGACATCCCACCATTCATGGTCATTCCTCAATTCCACCCTGGTCGACAGATCTGCAAACGCTCCACGATCCTCCAGGTGAATCGGTACGATGCGAGGTGTTGGTATCGCTTGCACGAACTGGCTTAACTCCTCGACGGTCGCATGACCGGACGTGTGCACATGAAACCGATTCACTCCCTCTTGTTCTAGCTCCTTGAGATCATCGTGGCTGCGGCGGACATATCCCGACCACAGGGACGTGATGAGAGTCGCTCCTTCGAGACATTGCGCCCGCTTGAGGTCTCCGAACATGCTGGGACGGAAGATCATCACCGAATGCTTCGCAGCCTCTCGAAGCTTCTCCGGGTAGATGCGATGAGGATAGTGGGGCTTCGCGATCTGGAATGCCTTCTCGCGCTTGATACGTGACTTCTGGCTTTGTGGCAAGAAGACTTTGACGCCATCCCTGCCAGGTGTAGGCAGTGGGTCATGGTTTGCGGCCCGCACAATCTCTGCCGTGTACATGTCGAGAATGAGTTGCCGGTCGGATCGTTGGGCCGCGTCCCAAACAGATATCAGCCGATCGATGTTCTGGCTCGAACACCACACGAGACACATTCCCTTCGTTTCACGGAATATCTCGACCATACGATCCGCAACCGAATGCTCATTCGGATAGGAGAACTCGGGATCGCGTCCGAGTTGTGTGCCTTCACAGATCAACACATCGATGTTTGGCGGTGGGTTGCTGAGGAGCTGCTGAAATAAATGCGGGTTTCGCCCATGACCACGAATGTCGCCGGAGTACAACAGCCGTTTACCCTCGGCCTCGACCAGCAGGCAATAGCTGTCATAGGCTGAGTGATCGATGCGTAAGGGAGTGACCTGGAACGGTCCAAGATGGACTGGCTGCGTAGCCGAATAGCGACGAGGTTTGATCGTTCCGATTGGGGGGAGTGGCGTAAAGAACGAGCTGACTTCGATGATCCGAGCGGCGGCTTCACCCATATAGACCGGAACCGGTTGAGTGATTTGCTGGAGAAGACCGTAGTGGTCCGGGTGGGGATGAGAGACAAAGATGCCGAGTAGGCTGTCATCGAGCGACGTCAATCCGTCAATGTCGGGAACACGAACTGCGTTCTGGTCCTTCAGAGGTAGACCGATATCGAGGATGATTCGTTTGCCTTGAGATTCGACCTCGACGCAATTGCCACCGATCTCATGGCATCCTCGATGGATCTTGCAGCGCATTGACACTTGGCCGTTTCAGTCTTCTGGTGCACCGGGCCCACGACGAAAATGTCTAAGCCAGAATTTCCATTTTGGCCATCCCGCCCCTCGCCGACAGAGACACTTCTTTGTAGCAGGAAGATGTAGTAGGTGACAAGGGCCAGTCTTGTCTCATGCAAGATGAGCCTGAAGGAGGAGTTGGTTTCTCACACAAGATGAGCCTAAAGGGTGGGGGAGTGGGCATGCTGGGGATTGACCATCCAGATGCAAGACCCCAAGACGCTGAGCCTGGAACGGATACGGCAATTTCTCGAGGCCAGCGATGAAATACGATTCAAGGCAAAGGGCGTGCCGAGATCTACGCCTGGGTGGCGCAAACGCTGCGCTAGCAGCGCTACAGCCGGCAAGACCGAGCCGCCAAAGGGCTGCTACGGCGGTATCTGGCCAAGATGACCGGGCTGAGCCGCGCTCAGGTGACGCGACTGATCCGCCAATATCGGCAGAGGGGTGAACTCGTACCCGCCCGCTACCGGCGGCATCGCTTTGCCGGCAAGTACACATTCGCCGACGTCGAACTACTGGCGACTGTCGATGAAGAGGGACAGACATAGCCTCGACTCGCCTACTTTCGCCCCGCTGGGGCTTGTCTTTGTTTTGATGGATTCCCACGGCTGAAGCCGTGGGCTTTTGTTGTAGGGCCCCCGCCGGGGCCGAGGACGCATGGGGAGCGCATCCTGGCCGAGTCGAAGCACCGCCGTTGCGCAGGCAATGCCGCTGGCAAGAACCCTCGGGAGTGCATTCATCGCTGGTTCCTCGCAGGCACGGGGATCGCCACTTCCGAAACGATTGATAAGTCTACGTTTGCCTAGCGTAACGTTTGATTTTGGTGGTCGCTGTCAACCACTATGGACCGAACTAACCACTATTTGTTGGCCGGCGGTCGGGAGTTTTCGCGGCTGGGTGGGACGATTGAGCGTTTCGCGCTTGCTCATCGCACCCTTGCGGTCGGGGCTCGGAGGGTGCTGTTTGACGGTTGCGGTGGCCTTCCTGAAGGCACATACGGGCGGGGACGCTGGCGCGTGTCCTCGTTGGGGGTCGTGGCTCGGTTTGAGTCCGGTTCGCTGAACTGCAATGCGGAATTGGTTTGTCGAGTGGCTGAAGCCGATGTTCAGGACGGGGCGCGGACTCAAGTAGGCGAACGAAAGCAGATGTCGAACGGCACGGCGTCTGACACGAATACGCTTTTCGAGATACGAGCGCCCGCGGCCCCCGATGCTAGCGCGCGAATGGATTCTCGTCCGCGCTTGGCCCGTAGACCGACGGCACGGGCACGTCGAGCTGGCGCAGGTAGACCGTCATCTGGCCGCGATGGTGGTACCAGTGGTTGAGCATGATGCCGCGGAGCAGGCCGATACGCGGCATCGCCATTACGGTCTGCCCGCCGGCAACGACACGCCACTCCTCCATGGCGGCCTCGTCGGACAGGCCGGCGAGATAGGTCTTCGCCTTGGCCACGGATGCGTCGTGCGCGGCGAGCACTTGCGCGGTGCTGTCGGCTTGCGGCTGATTGAAGTCCGGCGGCGTCACGTCGTTCTGGGCTGCCAGTTCCGACACTGTACCGGGCGTGTTGGCGATATGCAGCGCCAACTGGCCAAGCGACATGGATTTCGAATGCGGCTTCCAGCCGAGCTTGTCGTCAGGGACACGCTCGAGCACACGACGGGTAGTGGCGGCTTCCTGTTCAAGCTCGCCGATAAGGCCTTGGGTGAGAGACATCGTTGCTCCTGGATACGGCGGCACAAGGGCCGCTTAATAGTTAACTAACATGTTAATCGTCGCACACGGAGTTATCAATTGTAAGGCAGGGCAATTGCAAGGCAGGGCAATTGCAAGGTAGGCGGACCGGCGCGATGCCGGCGGGTTGCAGCGCCGCCGTGGGAAGGTGGCCCGCGGGTGCTAGGGAATGACGGGCAATAGCACGTGCGACGGACGGGCGGCGGTGTGGTGGATGGTTTGTTGGGCGATCTTCACCTTGTCGCTCATTCCGAATGGCTCGCCGGTGTTGAGGTGGCGGTCGAATTGGGGAAAGTGGCTGCTGGTGATGTCGACCCGAATGCGGTGACCGGGGAGAAAGGCGTTGCTGGTGGCAAGCAGGTCGATTTCGAAACGGTAGACGGTGCCGGGCTCCATGAGTTTCGGCTTGTCCTGCCCCTCACGATGGCGGGCGCGTAGAATCCCTTCGGCGACGTTGTAGGCTTTGCCGTCGGGATGGATGTCTACGAGTTTGGCGACCCAGTCGGTATCAACAGCGTCGGATGCGGCATAGAGGACGACCTTGACGGGGCCGGTGACGTCGACTTCCTGTTCCAGGAAATCGCTGGTATATACGAGGACGTCGTTGCGTTGCTCGACGGGACGCTGATCGACGGGTCCGATCAGAGTCGGCGAGCCGCAGCAGTTAGCTCCGCCGTGGCTTGGGACGGGATGGTCGGGATCGTAGCGGTATCCGTCGGTCGGTTCGCTCGAGGCGGGGCGGTCCCACGAGAGGGCACCATTGCCGCGGTAGCTGTTGGCCTTTCCGTTGCTGTGGAAGTAGAGTTCGCGGTACTGCGTGTCGGGCAGGGGGAAGTCGTCGTGATAGCGCCAGCGGTTGCGTCCCATCTGAAAGAGGGCGACGGGTGGCTCGGCGGCGATACCGTTGTCGATGCCCTTGAGTGTGTAGTCGTACCAGCGAAGTTGAATGGCGCTGGAGTCGACGTCGGCGGTGGGTCCGAAGTCGATGTCGCCGTGTTTGCGCGAGGGGCCGTGTCCCCAGGCGCCGACTTGGAGGCGTGCGCCGCGGCGGGCGGCCTCGGTTCCGCCGTGAGTGTGGACGCCGGTGTAGCCGTGGAGCGTCCCTTGGAGCAGGATGTCGAACCAGCCGCCGAAGTTGTAGGCAGGGATCTGCATTTTGTCAAAATGCTCTTCGACGCTGACGGCTTTCCAGTAGTCGTCGTAGTCGGGGTGCTCGATCCAGTTTTGGTAGAACTTGGCGTTGCGGCCGACGAGCTTTTGCATGTCGCTGAGCGGCAGATGCCACAGGACTTTGTCGTAGCTGATGTTCTCGGGGCCGCCCTCCATGGTGTGCTGGCCGGTGTTCTGCATGATCTGCGATTCCTGGCGCACCGGTCCCCAGCCGAAGGCGAGCGAGAGTCGAAAACCGCCGTTGAGGGTGAAGGCGTGGTGATAGGAACTGGTGGCGGCGACGGCGGGGAAGATCGAGACGAGATGCGGGGGCTGAAGCTTGGCGGCCTGCCATTGGTCGGTACCGAGGTAGGAGCCGCCCTGCATGCCGACTTTGCCATTCGACCAGGGTTGCGTCCCGGCCCACTCAACGGTGTCGTAGCCGTCCTCGAATTCGTTGCGCGCGGGGTCCCAAACGCCTTCGGACTCGTGACGTCCGCGCACGTCTTGAAAGACGTAGGCATAGCCACGGCGGGCGAAGAAGACGGCGGCGGTATAAGCCGCGGGCGCTCGCTCGACGCTATATGGCGTGCGTGAAACGAGCACGGGGTAGGCCTTGTCGCCGACCGGACGGTAGACGTCGGCATAAAGAATGACGCCATCGCGCATCGGGATCGGAACGCGATTCTCGATAACGATGTCGTTGCGGGGCGGAGGCGCCGCGGAAAACAGCGGCGTGGGGTCGGCGGCAACAAGCGTCGGCGCGAGTATGATGGCAAGCAAGAAGGCGATTTGCAGCGGGGAACGCATGGGCGACTCCGTTTGAGTGAGCCACCAGTTTACAACTATTTGACTTCCCGACTGAGGGCGTCTAGAATCATAATTTAGGGCGACCTAAACTTTGGATTTAACATGCCTTCGGAAGCGGTCGACGATTACCTGAAAGCGATTTACGAGATCGCCGGTGACGAGGGACGCGCCTCGACCGCGTCGCTGGCCCGCAAGCTCAGCGTCGCCCCGGCTTCGGTGACAGGGATGCTGCAGAAGCTGGCGCAGCGCAAGCCGGCGCCCGTACAGTACCAAAAACACCGTGGCGCGCGGCTCAGCGAACACGGCAAACTGCGCGCTCTGGAGGTGATTCGGCACCATCGGCTGATCGAGTTATTCCTGCACCGCGTGCTTGGCTATAGCTGGGACGAGGTACACGACGAAGCCGAGCGGCTTGAGCACGCCATTTCCGAGCAACTCGAAGACCGCATCGCCGAACGCCTCGGCAACCCGGAAGTTGACCCTCACGGCCACCCGATCCCGCGCAAGGACGGCAGCATCCCGACGCGCCGTGACATGAGCCTGCTCGAAGCTTTCGTCGGCTCCGAGACGACGGTATCACGCGTCTCCGACAGCAATCCCGAGATGCTGCGTTACCTCGCCGGGCTCGGCATCTCGCCAGGAACGAAGATCAAGCTCACCGGCCGTGCGCCCTTCGACGGACCGCTGACACTCGAAATCGGCAACAGCCGCAAGAAGCAGGCGCTGGGGCCGACGGTGGCGGGCGAGATCCGTGTAACGCCGCCGCTAAACGGGAAGGGAAAAGGGTGATGGTTCAAGCATGACGAGTCAAGCTTGGGTCCTTCTCGTTCTGATATTTGCGATCGCGGTGGCATGGCCGAAAATCGGCCTCTGGACGCAATGGCGGCACTACCAGGCCGAGAAGACTAGGCGGCTTGTCGAGGACGCTCTTAAGCACATCGTTGCTTGGGAGCAGCGCGGCCAGGCAGCTACGCCGGAATCCCTGGCAGGTGCTCTGTCGCTTTCGCAGCGGCGGACATTGAGCCTGATTATCCGGATGGAAAAGCGGGGATTGCTGCGAAGCGACCCGGCTGGCTTTAGTCTTACATCGAAGGGTGAAAGCTGGGCGTTGCACGTCGTGCGCGCGCATCGTCTGTGGGAACGCTACTTAGCTGATGATGCCGGGATGCCGATGGAAAGGCTGCACCAAGCCGCCGAGATCGCCGAGCATCAACTGTCCGCCGAAAAGCTCGACAAGCTCGACGCTCACCTGGGGCACCCGCAGCGCGATCCGCACGGCGACCCCATCCCGGCAGCGGATGGCTCGCTGAAGCCGGTCGACGCCGTTTCTCTTTCGCAGTGGCCTACTGGTGAACAGGCTCGTATTGTCCACATCGAGGATGAACCAGACGTCATCTTCCGCCAGATCATCGCGGCCGGCCTGCGCCCCGGCGTCAACATTCGAATCCTGGAAAACACGCCCGAGCGGCTGGTGATCAGCGACGGCAATACTGAGCACCGCTTGGCCCATATCGTTGCGGCGAACATTCAAGTTGCTGAAGCTCGCCACTCGTTGCGGCCCGCGGGCGCCATCCGGTTGTCGGAACTGCCGAAGGGCGAACCGGCCGAGGTGATTGAGCTCGACGCCGCCTGCCGCGGATTCAGCCGCCGTCGCCTGCTCGATCTTGGCCTGACGCCCCAAACGCGAATCGAAGTGGCGCTCGATAACCCATTCGGAGATCCCCGAGCCTACCGCGTACGTGGCACGACCATCGCTCTTCGCAGGCAGCAGGCTGGTCAGATCTGGGTGAAGCCGCCCAGCACTTCGGCCAACCAGCAAACCGCCAAGGAGGCGATACACGCATGACGGCTGCCGTGACAGACCACTCGAACTGCGAAACGTGTCCTGCTCATGCACAACTTGAGCAGATGGGTGTATCTCTAGGTAAATCTGATTACTTAGTGGCTCTTGCCGGCAATCCAAACACGGGTAAGTCCTCGGTGTTCAACGCTCTGACGGGCCTCCGCCAACATGTCGGCAACTGGACTGGCAAGACCGTGATGCGGGCCGAAGGCGGCTATTCTTTCCAGGACAAGCGCTATAAGCTGGTTGATTTGCCCGGCACGTATTCACTTCTCTCCGCCTCGGAGGACGAGGAGATTAGCCGCAACTTCCTGCTGTTTGGGCGGCCCGATTGCACGGTCGTTGTGGTAGACGCCACCGCACTCGAGAGAAACTTGAATCTTGTGCTGCAAGTGCTTGAAATTACGAGTAAAGTTGTCGTCTGTGTAAATCTCATGGACGAGGCTAAGCGCAAAGGTATGAAGGTCGATGTCCGCAGCCTTTCGCGCGATCTTGGCGTCCCCACCGTGCCCACCGTTGCCCGTACGAAAGAGGGCCTTCGCGATCTTGTGCAGACGGTGGCGGCGGTGATCGCGGGCGAGATTGCGACGAAGCCGGTTCGTCCACAGCACCCTCCCGAACTTGAAAAAGCGGTCGATGAGCTGGTCCCAATGATTGAAACGGTGGCGCCTGGCCTGCCGAACGCGCGTTGGGTCGCATTACGTCTGCTTGATGGCGACCACAAGGTGCGGCAAGCGCTGCTGTCGGGAGAGCTGTCGGAGCTTGAGGGTCGGCAGGCCGCGCCGGTAGAAACCGTGAGCAGCGTCGTGGCGCTCCAAGGGCGCCAATGACCACGAAAGTACTCGATCCGCGGGAGGTCCTGTTGCGCGCCGACCACCTGCGGCGCGAAATGGGCGACGACTTCCGCGACCGCATCGTCTCGTCGCTCTACGCGGATGCGCAGCGGATCGCCGACCGCTCGGTCCAGATCGGCACGGGTCAGAAATGGGACTGGGATCAAAAGATCGACCGCATCGTCACGTCTCCGGTTTTCGGCCTGCCGATCATGCTCGGGATACTCGCGCTGATTTTCTGGATCACGATCATCGGCGCCAACTACCCCTCGCAGATGCTGGCGGAGTTCTTCTTCGTCGTCGAAGCCCGCGCCGCCGAGTTGTTTATAGCTTGGGGCGTTCCGGCCTTGCTGACGGGTTTTATCTGGAACGGCGTTTTTCGGGGACTTGCCTGGGTGGTCAGCGTGATGCTGCCGCCGATGGCTATTTTCTTCCCGATGTTCACGGTCCTGGAAGACCTCGGCTACTTGCCTCGCGTCGCCTTCAACATGGATTGGCTGTTTCGCAACGCCGGCGCACATGGCAAGCAGGCCCTGACGATGGCTATGGGCTTTGGCTGCAACGCCGCCGGCATCACCGCCACTCGCGTGATTGACTCGCCCCGCGAGCGCCTGATCGCGATTCTCACGAACAACTTCGTTCCCTGCAATGGGCGCTTTCCGACGCTTATCATGCTGGCAACGATCTTCGTCGCGGCGGCGTTTCCGCCCGCCTTCGCCTCACTGGCGGCTGCCGGCGCAGTGGTGGGCGTGGTTCTGATTGGGGTCGGATTTACGCTGCTGTCGTCGTGGCTGCTGGCCCGCACGGTGCTGCAGGGCGAGGCCTCGGCGTTCACTTTGGAGCTTCCGCCTTATCGGCGTCCGAGCATCCTGCGCATCCTGTATACGTCATTGATTGACCGCACGATCTTTGTGCTGTGGCGGGCGATCCTGACGGCTGCCCCAGCAGGCGCCGCGATCTGGGTACTTGCGAATATCGACTGGAACGGCGTCAGCCTCGCCCAGCACTCGGCCAACTTCCTGCAACCCCTCGGCTACGCCATCGGCCTTGACGGGGTGATTCTTCTGGCTTACGTGATCGCTATCCCCGCGAACGAGATCGTCGTCCCCACGATGCTGATGGTCTACATGGGCGTTAGCGCGATGAGTGACATCACGTCGTACGACAAGATCCGCACTCTGCTGATCGACGAGCAAGGCTGGACGATGCTGACCGCTGTCAATCTGATGCTCTTTTCGCTGCTCCACAACCCCTGCGCGACGACCATCATCACGATCTGGAAAGAGACCCGCAGCGCCAAATGGACTACCATCGGGGCCCTGATGCCGCTCGTCTTTGCCTTCGCTGTCACGTTCGCCGTCGCGACCGCGGTTCGCGCCCTTTGGTAGCATTCCCTGCCTGACTTGACCGCAACCCAGGCGAGAACGCTACACTAACTTTCCATCGAAGCAATGGCCCTCACTCAAGACATCGGACGCCGCGTCGAACTGGTTTCGATGGACTCGCGGTTCCACGACATCTCGATCGCTCTCTACCGCCAGGAACAAGACGACCGGCCGGTGTTTCATATTCATTCCTACAGCGGGCTTGACGGCGTCTCTGGGCGCATTGACTTTGTCGCCCACGCGATGAGCGTTCTCGGCGATGTGGTGCGTGAGGGGCTACAGTTCCACTTTCCCTGCGGCGCGCGCCATGAGTTAGCCTGCCGCCGCCTGTTTCTCGAAGCCTGCAAGGTCGACCCGGCCGCTGGCGTTGAACCGCGTCCTCTTAGCGTCTCGGACAGAAAATCGAACGCCGATGTCACTGTTGTGAGCCTTGGGGAGGGTGTGTACCGGCTCACCGGGGATGCCGGCGACGACAAGTCAGTCGAGCGCCGTCTCGCGATTGGCGCGGGGCTCGTGAAACTCGGTCAAATGAAATGGATCGAGGGCGACAAGGAACGTTTTGCATTCCCGTGCGGCCAGTCTCACGATAAACTGGTGGGACTGCTGCTGCTTCGCGCGCTGAACGTAAGAGGAGTTGAGCGTGAAGAGCAAATGGCCGCCGCGCGCGGACAACTGCTCGCCCCCAGCGCTCAGAAACAATGACGGTCAAGCCCATGAACGGACGCGAACGAGTTCTGGCCGCCTTGCGTGGCGAAGCGGTGGACCGCACTCCGGTCTGCAACCCGACTTCGGTTGCCACGGTGGAGTTGATGGATCTGGTTGACGCGCCGTTTCCTGACGCGAACCGGAAGCCTGAATTGATGGCGCGCCTAGCTGCCACCGGCTACACCGAACTGGGCTTCGACACGATCATGCCGGTGTTCTCGATTATTCAGGAATCGTCGGCCCTGGGCTGCAAGATGCAATGGGAGCAGAAGGACAACTGGCCCACCGTTCGCATGCGCGAGCCCATCTGGGTTGAACCGGACGACATCAAGATTCCCACGGACTTTCTGACGCACCCAGACACGAAGTGCGTGCTCGACGCTATTAGGATACTGAAGAAGGAATACGGCAACGATGTGGCCATCATCGGCAAAACCATGGGCCCATGGACGCTCGGCTATCACTGCTTCGGCGTTGAGCCTTTCTTGCTGATGTCGCTCGACGATCCCGGCAAGACCAAGCTTTGCCTTGACCGTATGACGAAAGCCACTGTCGATTTTGGTGTCGCGCAGATTGAAGCCGGCGCCGACGCGCTGACGCTTCCCGATCACGCCACCGGCGATCTGGTGAGCGGCGACTACTACAAACGATTCCTGCGCGACCTGCACATCGAACTCGTCGAACGCCTGCCGGTGCCGCTGATTCTGCACATCTGCGGCCGCACGCTCGATCGCATGGAGTACATTGCGCAAACCGGCATGGCGGCCTTCCACTACGACTCGAAGAACGAGCCGGCCGAAGCCATGGACATCGTCAAGGAGCGAATCGCTCTCGTCGGCAATATCAATAATCCCGAGACGCTCTTCGCGAAGGGCCCCGAGGAAGTACGCCAGGAGGTCTACCGTAATCTCGACGCCGGCGTGCCGCTGGTCGGCCCTGAGTGCGCCATCCCGCTGCAGACCTCGATCGAAAATCTTAAGGAGATCCCCAGAGCCGTCAAAGACTGGCACCGGGATCACTCCACGCCCAACTGAGCGTATAGGGCGGCATTGCATGGCTTCTATCAACGACATCTCTAACGAATTCGTGCGGAACGAAATCGATGAGTACATCAAGGAACCCGATGAACGGGAAGGCTTGATCGCCACCTATGCCGCGATCAGTTCCCGCATGCAATCGATCGGCGCGGCGCTGGTCGATGGACAGAACAAGACGGTTGACGCGCTCACCGTCGAGGCCCTTGCTGACGGCGTCCCGGCCCTTGAAATCATGGACGACGGCCTGATCGCGGCCATGCGTATCGTTGGGATCAAGTTCCGCGAAAACTTCATCTATGTCCCCGAGGTGCTCTCGTGCGCGCGCGCGATGAAGGCAGGCATGGCCCACATCGAGCCGATCCTTTCGGCGTCGGGCATCAAACCGCTGGCGAAGGTTGTTATGGGCACGGTGAAGGGCGACCTGCATGACATTGGCAAGAACCTCTGCATCATGATGCTTCGGGGCACCGGCTTCGAGGTTATTGACCTCGGTGTGGACACGTCCGCTGATGAATTCCTGGCCGCGGTCGAGGAACACGAGGCGCGCTTGATGGGCATGTCCGCGCTGCTGACGACAACGATGCCAAACATGGCCGTCACGATTGAAGCGTTCATTGACGAGGGCATCCGCGACGACGTTAAGATCATGGTCGGAGGCGCGCCGGTCAGCCAGGAATTCGCTGACGACATGGGCGCTGACGGCTACGGTAAAGACGCTATGGAATGTGTTGCTCTGGCCAAGAGACTCGTCAAAGAAGACGCCGCCCAAGAGGGTTAGGCCCCCCGCGACGCGAACCGCGGCTGCCAGGCCGTGAACCATGGAAAAGATCGATAAGCACGAATACCAGAAGCGGCTCGACCGCATCTCCGAGATATTCTCCGGTATGATGCAGCGGGCGGACGAGCTAGCGACCCAGCGCTGTCTCTACAAGAACCGTTTCGATCAATGCACCGCGAAATTCGGGTGCCGCAATCAAAGCAAGCCGGCCGTCGAAGGCGACCTGTTTCACTGTGTCGGTGACGATAAGCTCGACTATCGTTCCGCCTGGGACACCTAGTCAGCGGACCCAGCGCGGCCGCGCCGCGCCCCCTACAAGCACCCACGCCATGGGCCACATCTCGCACGACGCGAAAGCCCTGCCGCTCACGGCGGGCAAGACCATCTTCGACTATGCGGATGAACTTGCCGTGCGCGTTCCTACCTCTTGCGGCCGCACCGGCCTGTGCCACGAGTGCATTGTCGAAGTGACGGCCGGCGGTGAGAATCTGTGCGCTAAAACCGAGGCGGAGACGTTTCTTGGCGAGGACTACCGGCTCGCCTGTCAGGCTGCCATCGATAATACCGCCGGGGATATCGAGTTCGCGCTGCTGCGCAGTCATCCCCAAATCCTCACGACGTCACCTGAGAAGGAGTTAGTACTCGACCCTGTTGTGCGCCGCGACGGTGACAAGGTTCTCTACGACGGCGAAGTCATCGATGAGTACCGAGGAAAGATGTATGGCGTGGCTGTCGACCTCGGTACGACTACCGTTGTAGCCGAGCTGGTCGACCTCGAAACCGGCAAGGCCGTCTATCTTACGTCGTTTGAAAACCCGCAACGCTTCGGTGGCAGCGATGTGATGAACCGGATCTCTTACGACGGCGGGCCATACCACGGCGAACTTCACAAGGCCGTCATCAACACCCTGAATCAAGAGCTGCGTGAGATGTGCCGCCGCCTCGAGTTTCACCGCCGGATGATCTACGAGATCGTTGTTGTGGGCAACTCGACCATGCGCGAGATCTTCTTCAACCTCGACGTGCAGTCGATCGGCCAACGCCCTTACAAATCATCCGTCGAAGAAGAGTACATCGAAGGTAAGCGCACAACTACCGCTCTTGTCGAAGACGCCCGCAAGCTCCGTCTGTGGGCTCACCCGAGAGCGAAGGTCTACGCCGCGCCGCTTATCGCGAGTCACGTCGGGGCGGACATGGCGGCCGATCTCGTCGCTATTGACGCCGAGTCGGGGGACGAGAGTTTCATGCTTGTGGACATCGGGACGAACACCGAAGTCGTTGTGCGCCACAAGGGGGAGTTTCTGGCCGCGTCGTGTCCGGCTGGACCGGCCTTCGAAGGCGGTGGCATTCGCTACGGCACCCCCGCCGTTGATGGCGCTATCGAGACGGTGCGTCTTACCGACGGGGGCTTTGAATACGACGTCATCGGCGGTGGCGAAGCGCGCGGCCTGTGCGGTTCCGGTCTCATTGATTTGCTCGCCGAACTGCGCCGCGCCGAACGTATGACTCCCAAGGGCGTGTTCGCCGACAAGGCCCGCGAGCTAACGATCGTCGAATCGCAAGGCATTACTTTTTCTCGCCTCGACGCCAGCAACCTGGCGCAGGCAAAAGCGGCGAACTACTGCGGTCAATTCATCGTGTTGCGCAAACTCGGACTGCGACCGGCCGACATCGACAAGCTCTATCTCGCCGGCGGCTTTGCCAATTACGTCAACGTCAGTAACGCCATCGAGATTGGCTTTCTAGCTCCGGTCCCTGCCGAGCGGATTGTCAAAATCGGTAATGCGGCGCTCCAAGGCGCCAGAGAACTCTTGCTCTCGGAGCGCAAACGAGAGGCGATCGATGCCCTCGTGAAACGCATCCGCCATGTAGAACTTGAAACCACGCCCGACTTCTTTGACGTATTCGTCGAGGGCTGCCAGTTCAAGCCGATGCCGCGGGAGTGAGGGGCTGTGAAAAACTAGCGGCAGTCGGCCGCGCGCCGTATGTGTTTACTGGTGGCGGAAGCCGGCCTACTCCGGTCCGACAAGCAAAACACCGCCGTCGACGACTACTGTCGCGCCGGTGATCCAGGCAGCGTCATCGCTGAGCAAGAAGCATGCGATACCGGCGACATCGTCGGGGTTTCCGAGGCGTGCCAGCGGGTAGGCGGCCGCGGCTTCATCCTCGTGCCCTTCCCACAGAACCCGAGCGAAGTGAGTTTTTACGAGTCCCGGAGCGATTGCATTGACGCGAACCTTGGGGGCCAGCTCAAGGGCCATCTGGCGCGTCAGGTGCAGCACGGCGGCCTTGCTGATGTTGTAGGCGCCTAGCTTGTCCACCGTTCGCAGGCCGTTGACCGAGGCGACGTTCAAAATAGCGCCGCCGGACTCGGACATGCCCTGCTTCCAGGCCTCCTGAATCCAGGCGACCGGACCGATCACATTGACGTCAAGGATTTTCCGAATCGCGCCGAGATCCGCTTCGACGAGCGGGCCGTACTGAGGGTTGGTGGCCGCGTTGTTCACGAGCAGGTCGAGCGAGCCGAAGGTTTCGTACGTGCGCCTGACGGCGTCATGGCAGTGCTCGACATCAGAAGCCGAACCGGCGAACGCGATAGCGCGGTCACCCGCATCTAGTTCGGCCAGCGCTTCGTCAAGCCCGGCTTGCTTACGGCCGGTAATGGCGACGCGCCCGCCAAGCTCTAGAACACGGCGCGCTATGCCGAGGCCAATGCCGCGGGAACCGCCGGTAATGAGGGCAGTTTTCTTATCGATACCGGACGCATTCATGGGGAACGCCTCCAGTATGGCACCACGAGAGGGATGAGTCCGCACAGTTGGAGACACGCGATTGGGCTCCGCAAGACGGGTTAACTTACAAGCGTGAGACGGGCGCGTTCCCCGGGCGCCGGCCGCGGCTCGCTGGACGGCCGGTGCGGGGACCGTTCGCTTCCTCTTGCTTCCAACAGGGAAGCAGGCACGAACGATGGCAGCAGCGCTGTTTGCCGGAAGAGCAGTTTTGTGAACTCCTCCGCGCAAACGGGGCGGCAAGCGAGGTAACCCTGAACGGTGTCGCAGCCGTGCGCTGCCAGGAAGCGGAGTTGCTCCGTCTCCTCGACTCCCTCCGCCGTCACGCGCAGGTTAAGGTCATGAGCAAGAGCGATCAGGCCTCTGGTCAACGCCGCGGCATTGCGGTCGGAATGGACGTCGGTGACGAAGGTTTGATCGAGCTTCAGGGTATCGAAAGCGAACTTGCGCAGGTAGCCGAGCGACGAATATCCGGTGCCGAAGTCGTCAATCGACAGCTTGATGCCCTCGCGGCTCAGGCCGTCGAGAGCGGCCTTCGCGGCCCGGGAACTATCCATCAAGATCGTTTCGGTCAACTCGAGTTCGAGTTGAGAGGGACTAAGACCGGTATCAGCAAGCGTGCGGAGTACGATGTCGAGGAAGTCGACGCGGCTCAACTGTCTTCCCGACAGGTTGACCGACATCGTTAAAAGCGGCATCTCGGGCTGCGACCATTGCCTGGCTTGGAAGCAAGCGGTTCGGAGCACCCATTCGCCGATATCGAGAATCAAGTTTGATTCTTCGGCGCGCGGAATGAACTCCGCCGGCGACACAATCTCACCGTTCGACCGCTTCCACCGAACGAGAGCTTCGGCGCCGCTGATTCGCCCGGTCGACAGAGAAACCAGCGGCTGATAGTGGACGAGGAATTCGCCACGCTGTAGAGCGTTCTGCAGGTCGTTGTCGAGGTTCCAGGATTTCAACGTGCGCTCATACATGTCGGGGGTGAAAAATCTCACCTGCCCCTTGCCCTTGGCCTTCGCGGAGTACATTGCAATGTCGGCGTTCCTGAGTAGATCTTCGGCGCTGTCAAACTTCGTGTTGCTGAGGACGATGCCGACGCTGGCCCGGGTCGTCACCTCGTGACCCTCCAGCAGGAAAGGCGAACCAAGCTCTTGCTGCACGCGCTCGGCGATCGAGGCGGCTACGCTGAAGTCGCCCAGGTCGTCAAGAAGGAGCACGAACTCGTCTCCGCCGAAACGCGCCAGCAGGTCTCCGGGACGGTGACAGCCGCGCAGACGGCTAGAGACTGAAGCAAGAAGCTGATCGCCGACCAGATGGCCCAAACTGTCGTTGATCGCCTTGAAACCGTCAAGATCGAGGAACAATACGGCGAAGCGATAGTGGGAGTTCTGGCGGCTGATCTCGACCGCGCGGTCGAGGTTGGCCAGGAAGGAGTTGCGATTCGGTAAGCCTGTCAGGCGATCGTGAAACGCGTCGTGAATGAGACGCTCCTCGACGTCAATCAAGCGCGTAACATCGGTTTGCGTGCCGGCGATTTGGAGAGCATGGCCATCGACGCCGCGCGTCGCGCGGCCGCGGCAGAGCACCCAGCGATAGGTGCCGTCGCGGTGGCGAATGCGGTAGCGTGACTCGAACTGCTCGGTCTTGCCGTTCAGATGCGCGGCCAAATCTTGGCGCAGACCCGACACGTAGTAGCGGTTGACGAGACCAAACCACGACTCGGGCGTAGTCCCCAGGTCCTCGACCTGCAACCCCAGCATGGCCGCCCAACTGGGCGAAAAAAACGATCGTGTCCGCTATCAGATCCCAGTGCCACCAGCCGTCGTCGGAACCGTCGTAGGCGAGCGTCCGTTGCTTTTCCACCTCCGTCGGATCAGGCGGCTCCGGTTTGCGCTTGACGAGTAAGGGTACATGTGGCCGCCGCAGGTTGCTGGACCGGGTATTCGACGACCAGAAGTACCAAGCCGTGACTGTCACGATCAGCGCAACGACCAGGAACGTCCCGGCGGTGGGATTCATTCGCCCATCCAGTAACCCCGTGAGCATCTGTGATAAGTCCGTCAATAGTGAGGCCTCTCCGGAAAACTTTAGGCCTGCTTAGACTTCATCACAGGAGCGCGACCGGGGGAATAGACCAACGGAGCCAATTCATGCCGGGACCATAGTTGGATTGGGGTAGGGTGTTGACCTTAGAATACTTAGCCCGCTTAGCTCCCGTGTGCTTCGGCCGCGAACGGGTTCGGGTGATCCTGCTCGGATCGTATCGTTCTAGAATGAACTGCACTTGCGAGGCACAGTTGGTACGCGAATGACGATTGATCCTACCCCCGCGTATGCGAAAACCTTCAGTGGTCCCGCCGCCTGGAGTGGGGAGGACCTTGAGACGCGGGGTGATCTCACGACGCCCATCCCGGCGACGGTCTTGCGAGATCTCGATGAAGGGCTCGCCTCTGTTCAGGGGCAGGGAAAGACCTTCGATACGCTTACGGACGGCGGCTTTCGTTCCGAAGCCCTGACGGCTTTCACGCGGACGGTGCGGCGGGAAATCCTCAACGGTTGTGGATTCGTTATTTTGCGAGGGTTGCCGATTGACCGCTATTCGGCCGACGAGGCGGGAATGATATATGCGGGTATCGGCTCGGCGCTCGGTACAACGCTGCCCCAAAACGCCAAGGGCGAGTGCTTGTATTCGGTTCGCAACGAAGGCCTCAGCGTTGGCAAAGACTATGGCGCCACGGGCGTGCGCTACTCGAAGACAACCGAGCCGTTCCATTTTCATACCGACTCGGCACCGAACCTGGCCGGCCCCGCGCCGGATATCATCGGACTGCTTGCGATCCGAACCGCTAAGTCTGGAGGCGAATCCGTACTCGTCAGCGCGCAGAGCATTCACAACGCACTTCTCGCCGAGTATCGCGCCAGCCTCGAACACCTCTACCGCCCGCTGCATCACGACCGCACCGCCGAGTGGCAGCCGGGCCAGCCGCGCACCTTGTTCGCCCCCATCTTTCGTTTCGAAAGCCGGCTCCAGATGCGCTATATGCGCTTCTATATCGAACAGGGTCATGCCAGGGCCGGTGTGCCGCTGACGTCCGAGCAAACAGCCGCGCTTGATCGCATGGATGGCGTCATGGATCGTTCCGGGCAGCATCTTCGGATTGCCCTCGAAGCCGGTGACATGCTGCTTCTGAACAACCACCTCGTGCTGCACAGCCGGACGGCTTTCGAGGATTATTCAGAGCCTGAACGCCGGCGGCATTACGTGCGCATGTGGCTGCGGACCCGCGACGCACCTATCGCCGTCTGAACCCAACCGCCCGCCGATCAACTTTATAATGAATGCGTGAGGGTGCTCGTCACGATTGCGGTGCTGACAGCCGGGTTCGTAGCCCTGCCGCCCCAGGCGCGCGCCCAGCTCAAAGAGCGAGAGCAGGCACCGCTCGAACTCCCAGCCAACATGCGAGACGAGGCCGCCCTGCCACCCCAGGCGGGCCCTCAGCTCAAAGAGCGAGAGCAGGCGCCGCTCGAACTCCCCGCGAACATGCGAGACGAGGATGAGGACCGCCTCGCCGATCCGGACTACGTCTTTAATCCCATCCAGGCCCGCCGGGATGTGAAGATCGGCGACTTCTACGCGAAGAAGGGAAGTCAGCGCGCCGCCGCGGGACGCTACCTCGAAGCCACGCGTTGGGACCCTGGTTTCTCCGAGGCGTATTGGAAGCTCGCCCGCATCCGCGAGAAACTGGAGCAGCACCAACAAGCCGTCGACGCCTACAAGGTGTTCGTCAAGCTTGAGCCCGGCGACAAGCGCGCCAAGGAAGCGCTCAAACGCCTACCCGGTCTTGAGAAGAAGGCCGCCGAAGTTCCCGACCCACCGGATGAGGCGCGGCCTGACTTTGTGGATTCAAAGATCCCCCGAACGTTCTAAGCGCGGTTCACACTGTACGGGTGGGCTACAATAGGCCTTTCTCTTGACGCCTATGAAGCCGGACTTATTCGAACGGCGTCCCCTGCTGCTGCTCGCCGCGCTCGTTCTGCTGTTTTTCTGGAAGCTGGTTTTCAGCAGCCAGTTCACTTTTCTCGACTCCCCCGACCTTGCCTTCCAGGTCTTGCCCTGGTACGAAGTGCAAGCCCAGGCTTGGAACGCCGGTGAGTTCCCACTGTGGGATCCATATCAATGGACGGGGCAGTCTCTTCTCGGGCAGATGCAACCCGGCGCGGCGTTCCCTTTGAACTGGCCGTTGTTTCTCGCCCCGCTCGACGCAGGGCATATCGATCTCGGCTGGGTGCATTTGCATTTCGTTCTCATGCACCTGTTGGCCGGGCTCTTGATGTATGCGCTTGCCCGCGATCTCGGGCGCTCGCGCTACGCATCGATGCTGGTGGGTGTCGCCTTCGCGTGCTCGGGCTACGTTGGTAGCACCGGCTGGCCGCAGATGATTCATGGGGCGATTTGGATTCCGCTCATCTTCCTGCTGTTCCACCGGGTTACTCGCGCGGCAACGAGCCGCGCCCGTCTCGCGTACGCCGTCCTGTGCGGCGGGACCGCCGGACTGGCGCTGCTGAGCGGACATCATCAGACGCCGCTGTATACGCTGTTGGCCCTCAGCGGCTTTTTCCTTGTTACTTTCGTGTCGCGATGGAAGGAGTCGAAGCCGGCGGCCGGGCGACTCGCGGCGCTCTACGCCGTCATCGCCGGCGCGGCGTTTTTGGTTGCCGCGCTGCAGCTCTTACCGGCTTTCGAATATGGCGGCGAGGCCTACCGCTGGGTGGGTACCGCCGAGCCGGTGACGATGGGCCAAGATGTCCCCTTCTATGCGCACACGAACTTGCGTTTAGTCGCCATCTCGCTGCTGGGCCTGTTTGTACCCCACGCGTATCTCACCGTGAGCACGTTCGTCGGCTTCCTCTGTCTCGCGATGTTTGTGTACGCGATCGCAACGTGCTGGCGTGAATCAGCTGTTCGAGGATACGTTGCACTCGCGGTGGCCGCGCTGGCTTATACCGTAGGCCCGTTCTCGCTCGTTCACGGCTGGGCTTACACATTCATTCCGCTTGCCGACAAAGCCCGTTATCCGTCGCACGCTATTTTCGTTTTTCAATTTGCGCTGCTCGTCGTAGCGGCCTTCGGCATCGATCGACTTTTTGAGCTTCGGGAGGGTGGAGACCGCTGGATACGACGCATCGCGGCGACCTTAATGGCGTTCGCGGCGGCTGCCTGGTTGCTGATGCTGAATCAGCATTTGAGTGGCACGCTTACGGACAACCCTGGCGATCGCGTCATGCTGGCGTCACTGATCGCTCTCGCGCTGGCGGGCCTGCTGACGGCGCTCCGGCGGCGGGCAATTGCTCCGGGCGGACTGCGGGCGCTGTTGGTCTTGCTGATGGTTTTTGAGATGGGCGTTGCCCACGCCATCGTGTTGATGCACCGCACCGATCCGAACCGGCCCGGCTTTCTGGGCAAGCTTACCGAACCGCGGGGCGTGACCGATTTTCTGAAACAGCAGCCCCAGCCTTTCCGTTTCGAGATCCAGACCGATGGCGACAAGGCCAATCTCGGAAGCTGGGAGAGTCTCGAAATGGTCGACGGCTTTCTCGCTTCGGTCAACCGCGGGATCTTTGATTTCGTGAGCGTAGACTGGCAGCCGCGCCGCTTGATGCTCAACATGTTGTATACGGTTTCGAAGGAGAAGACCCGCGATGCGCAGATCGAGATCTATCACGATCCCAGCGGCTGGAAGGTCTTCCGCAATCTCGATGCCGGCCTTCGCGCCTGGAGGCTCGAAGACCGATCGCTGCTCGACAACCCGGCCGATTCCGCCACCGCGCTACCGCCCGCGAAACCTTGCGAGTCGCAGGCGGATCTGGTCTCTTACGTCTTGCAGCGGGAAAGCGTACAAGCCCGTGTCTCGGTGCCTTGTGATGGCGGGTATGTGGTCTTTGCTGATCCCTACTTCCCTGGCTGGGAAGCGGAAGTTGATGGTAGTCCCGCGCCACTCTACCGGGCCTACGGCGCTTTGCGGGCGGTCAACCTCGCTGCCGGGGAGCACGACGTGCGTTTTGTCTACCGCCCGTCGTCGGTCTATTGGGGCGCTTGGCTGAGCGGATTCGGTTTCCTGCTCTGCTTCGTGGCCGCCGGCTATCTCTGGCTTGAGCGCCGATCGATCCGCAAGCGTTAGTGCTCACCTGCCACTTGCTAAGCACATCGTTTCAGAGGTGGGCTAATCATTCGTCGACGATTTCAGGTGGGCCGGATGCATGGCCTCGCTAGGCGCTGAGCTTCTTCTTTGGCAGGAACGATACGACCTTGCGCCCCGAGCGGCGTTGTCGTTTCCTTGCCGCTTCAAGGATCGCTTTGACATCGAAACCGTATTTTGCGGCCTGCGCCTCGCGAACGCGCCGGATTTCATCGACGATGTAATCCTTCGCCATGATTCTATTCTCCCAGTAGCTCCTCCGGAGTGCAAATGACCGGACACTCGAAACCAGACCGCCTACAGATTTTCGCCACCTACCTGGCAATGATGGCGTTCGCGATATGCACGCAGTTCCAGGTCATGAGGAAGTCGATGTCATGCACGGCAGCGATGGCAATGTGGGCAGCGTCCGCAGCTGCCTTGCGGGGGATGATTCCAGACGCCAGAATCTCGGAGGCTAGTACCCCAGCGTCGGCCGTGATATCGAGCAACGGGAAGTTCGAGCTAGGTCCTTCAAAGGCCCTAGCGCTTGCCGTCAGCGCGCCCAGTTTATCTGACTAACGGATCGAGAAACTTGTAGAGTTCCTGCGTCGCCGGATCGTCGGGCTTGCCGAGGTCGTCGTTCAAGCGGCTGTGGTTGCTGTCATTCTTGCCATATGACTTGGCCGGGATGCCCGCCGCCTTCAGCACGCTCTCAAGACGCTGCGCCTGGGCTCGCGTGTCCGCATTACCGGGGAAATAGAGCAGGAGGAACGGCGGTATTCCTTTGTTCTTCGCCACATGCGTCACGGCGGAAAAATCAACGTGCTTCTTCGGGTCGTTTCCGAATTTCTGGCGGTGACCAAAAGTAAACATCTCGCCGCCGTAGAGCGCTTGCCGGTACTCCGCCGTCATGATGATCTTGGGAATGTCGTAAGTATCGCCGTCCACTGGGACGCAGCCCTTCAGGACATCGAACGGCACACCTTCGTTCTTCAGGTAGCGCTCATCGGTGCAGAGCAAAGCCGCCACCTGAGCGCCGGCGGAATGTCCGCCGACAAAGATCCGCGCGGGATCGCCGCCATACTTGGCGATGTTCTTATGTACCCAGCCGAGGGATTTGGCGACGTCGCCCATCAGGTCCTCCATCTCCACTTCCGGCAGAAGTCGGGAGTTCGTCGAGACGAAGACAAATCCTCGCTCAGTCAGTACCTTGGGCTTCAGTGCGACATCGCTCTTGTCCCCAGCCTGCCATCCACCCCCGTGGATCCAAAACATGACGGGTAAGCTTGTCCCGGCCCGTTTTTCCGGCGTGTAGATATCGAGGACGTGGCGCTTGTGACCGTTCTCCACGTAGGGAACGTTAGGCGTTAGCTTCTGGGCGGTGGCGCCCCCGCTCAGGAAGAGAAACGGGAGAACGAAGGCGGAAACGAGCCTGAAATTCATGGTGGTGATCCTCTTGGCACGACGTAAGGGAGACACGAGGTCAGATCTCAGCGTTTGGCAGCTCATTGCAAACACGGCCATCGCGGTTCGTTCGAGGCTTGATGCTCATGAGTTCCCGCTCAAGTATAGTCAAACTCCGCGTCGTATGTGGATCAACGGAATTGAGCCGCTTGACGGCAGGGCGGCTGCGGGTCTCGCGCGTTCTTGACGCGTATTTATGGTGGCCGGCTGTCCGTGGATCGAGAGCGATCGATCCGCAACGGGCAGCCCACAATGCCCCTGGGTAAGTACATCGTTTCAGAAGTGCGCTAACGCATTCCTCGACGATTTCGGGTGGGCCGGGGCGTGTGCCATTCTCCGGGTTAGCGGCTACAGGTTTATGTGGATAGGTAAACGCTACGGCATTTAAGCAGGATCTGCAATAGATCGACCGAGCGGTTCGCAAGGCATGTCTGAGGCAGATGATAGCAAATCGCGGTGCCGCTCTCAGATTCGAAGACTTGAGTGGAAGCCTCACAGCTGAGGGCCGCTCCAACCCAGGTCGTGCACACCCAGCGCCACAGGCTGCTTGGCCGGTGTCGGGTGCATCTCACTGTCGTTAAAGTCGGTCGCCGTACTCCTTGACCGCAACCGCGAGCGCCGCGTCTAGCCATCGGGAAAACGAATCCGCAATATCCTCTGCCTTGGTCTTGTAAGTAAAAACGAATGGTTCAATCGAACAAACGAAGAAGGCCTGCGAAACCGACTCCCGGTCTTCGGAATCCTCGAACGATTCTAGCTGCGAGAAAGCCGTGACCTCCATGATGCCCGAGAGCTCGCGGCCGACATGATGGAAGGATGTTACAAAGATCAGACGCTCCCGCTGTACGCGGATCGATGCCTTCACGAAGTAGTGATCCTCAACGAAGTTTGCGAACTTCCCCGCTTTGTTCGCGGACTGAACGACTTCGAACTTGTACCAATGGGCGTTTCCGTGATCGGTACCTCCATTGGTGAGACGAATTGCAGGCTCCGCAACCTCAGAAACCGGCGTTCTAAGCTCATCAAAGGTACCCTGAAGTACACTGTGGGCCTGCGCTCGAAGAGCCAGGGCAATAGTGTTGACGCTTCTGAACTCTGCAAATATCGCCTGACGTCGCTTGCCGAGCTTCTCGGCAAGACTTTCGATCACCGCGGAAGTCAGGGTCCTGTGATGAGAGATTTCCGCGTCGGCGTCGACGCTTAGGGCTTGCAGGATGGCGGCACGCTCCAGACGAGCAAAGAGCGAAGCAAGGGGGGAAAGGTCGCCCGCGTCAGCTGCCTCAAGGGCCTTTATATACTTGACTCGGAGGTCCCGATCTATCACGAGCGGCAGCAACTCGGCACGCAGTAGCACCAGCGTCGTAAGCGCTCGGGCCACCCGACCGTTTCCGTCCTGGTAAGGGTGAATCTGTGTGAAGCGGTGGTGAAGCCACGTCGCGATGATTAGTGGGTCTTCCTGGGAGTAATCCGAAAGCCAGCCAAGGAGGTTGTCCACTTCAGCCTCGACATGGATTGGCGGACAGTACTCATGCAGCGTTCCTTCTGGGCGCTTGGGATTGTTGGGCTGCTCCTTGAATTTACCTTTGAGCAAGGGGATCTCATGTCGATCCCCGAACTGGTCGATCGCTGTGGTAGTGTCCTGATGTCGCGTGAGGATGGCATGGAGCTCATTGACGACGCTTTTTGTGAGATCACGTCGATTGGCAACGCAGTCGATCGTAAGCTGAATGGCCGCTTCCTGATCCCTTAGGATGTCAATCAGACGGGACGGTTCGATATCCGTATCCGAGCGAGACACTAGGTCTTCAAGGAATCCATGAGTCACTAGCGCTTCGGTGGTACCTCGATCCAGGTCGTACAGCCGCTCCAGGATGCCAGTCTCGACGCTCAGCCTGCGGATCAAGCGCTCGTTGAACTCTCTCAAGCTGGTTTGACTTGATTGCTGGAGGCGCTCGTTCGAGGCCCGCCATGTCTCGTAAATCGGCCGGATCTCAGCTAGGTCAATTCCTCTATCGCGTTCGGAAAGGGGCTCGATCGGCTTCCATCTGTAGTCAGGCAATTCACCCTCCTCTGGACGTGCACGCCAACGCCACCCCGGAACACCATCGTGCCGAATCGCACTTGATACCGGCCGGTGAGATAGCGCTCGGGAGATTCAGTTTACCAACGTTGATTGGAAACTCTGCAGCCTCTACCAGGTAGAACGCATTCCGCGGGATAGATCTCGTATGTCGCCTAGTGTAGGCGCATCCTTACCTATCCCAATGCCACTTGGTTGAAAGCGCTCCTCTCCGAGACTTGGCTCGGCCGGTGCTAGCTCGCTGGGGGCGGGCGCGGGGGGCTGGCCTACGCCTTGTTTCGCGAAGCTGCATAATGTGGGCAGTGAATCTTATGCGCTTTCTCATCTTTCCTCTGCTGGCGCTCAGTCTGTTCGGTGCCGACTGGACTCAGTTTCGTGGGTCGGACGGCTCTGGACTATGCCCTTCCTGCGGGCAACTGCCAACCGAGTTTGGGCCTCAAAAGAACGTTCTGTGGAAGACGGAGCTGCCGGTGGGGAAGTCCTCCCCCGTGCTGGTGGGGGACCGTATTTTTCTCACCGCTTCGGAGGGCGACGATTTGATTACGATCGGCCTGAGCCGCAGCAGCGGGAAGGTTCAGTGGCGGCGATCTGTCCGCGCGGCCAGGCGCGAAGCCCAGCACACCCTCAATGATCGCGCCGCGCCCACGGCGGCGACGGCTGGAAAAAGCGTGTTTGTCTTCTTCGCTGATTTCGGCCTGGTCGCTTATGATTTCGAGGGCAATGAGCGATGGCAGTTGCCGCTCGGACCATTCAACAGTCAACACGGCGTGGTTGCATCGCCCGTCTATGCCGATGGAAAAGTGCTGCTCGTCTGCGATCAGGACACGGACGCCTACATCATCGGGGTGGATGCGGATAGCGGCAAGATCGCCTGGAAAACGCCGCGCCACGTCATCAACGGGTATGCCACCCCGATCATTTACCGTCCGGCCAGCGGGCCCGTACAGGTTATCGCGCCCGGCTCCTACCAGCTGACGGCGTATTCTGTCGTCGACGGCGAAGCGCTGTGGTTCGTTCGGGGTCTCACCTGTCAGCCAAAATCGGCGCCAACCATTGCCGGCGATGTTCTCTACTTCAGCGGCTGGACGACCGGCAACGAGGCGGGGCAGCAGGTCGAACTGCCGGGCTTCGACGAAGTGAGCGCCGCGGCCGATGCCAATCACGACGCGAAGCTCGCTCAGACCGAACTTCCAAAGCCCTGGCAGCCGACGGGAAGCTGGCGTGCGATCGACTTGGACCGGGATGGTTTTCTGAACGAGAGGGAATGGACATTCTTCCGCACTCGCCGTGCCGCGCGCAACGGTTTATTGGCCGTGAAGCTCGGAGGCAGCGGCGACGTAACCGATACGCACGTGCTCTGGCGATTCGACAAGTCGCTGCCCGACGTACCGTCGCCGCTCGTTTACAACGACGTGGTTTTCATCGTCCGAAACGGCGGTATCGTGACCTCTCTCGACGCCCAAACCGGCGAGATGCTCAAGCAGGGGCGTTTAACGGGCGCGATTGAAGACTACTATGCCTCGCCCATCGGCGTTGGCGACAAGGTCTACATCGCCAGCGACCGTGGCAAGGTCGTTGTGCTGCGTGCTGCCGGCGATTGGGAAATTCTGGCGGTCAATGAATTCGACTCCGACATCTACGCAACTCCGGCAATCAGCGAAGGCAAAATGTACATTCGAACTCAAAACGCCCTCTATGCTATTGGGTCGTCGAATTAGCGCCGGCGGATGGCGCGGACGAGGCAGGTCGGCGGGGGCTAGATCGTTGGGGGCGACGCCGGGTGGCGAAAGCCCATCAGTTCTTCAATCTCGGGAAAGTCTTCGACATGGAACGGGGCGCCAACGCGCCAGCCTTCAACGCGATCGAGAACCTTGCGGCAGGTTTGGTTCTCGTCGGCCATTGCTCGAACGTGTTCACCCCAGGCGATCAGCCCGCGGGTTGACTGCAGGGTGAGCGACAAGACGAAGGCCAGGCAGACCTGATCGGCTCGCACCTCTTGCTGAGCCGCCAAGCTGAACTCGATCACCTGCAAGGCTTGCTCGTGCTTGCCGAGCCGCGATAGAACGTAGGAGTAACGCAGGCCGACCTCGGGCAGTTCGGGCGAAAGCGAGCGGTAGGCGTCCTCGGCCGCCGGCCAATCCTGTTGGCGTTCGTGAATCTCGGCTTGGATCACGCGGCCGAGAATTCCGGCTAAGTTGCTTGGCAGTGAATATTCCTGGTGGATGCCCGTCTTATCGTCGCCGCCGGCCAGAGCGCTGGTGACTTCGCTCTGGCTTTCGGCGATGTTGCCCAGCCGCAGTAGAGCGTGGCCGAGCAGCGCGTGCAGGACGGGCGCTTCGCCGTACTGCTGCATGGTCCAGCGCGCCGTCTGGGCGAGTTCTTCGATGCGGTCGCGGTTGCGCAACTCGATGGCGTAGTGAATCATGCCGCAGGGTATCCAGGGCAACCGCCCCTTGATGCGGCCGGAGTGGCTTTGGACGTAGCGGGCGAAGCGATCCAGGCGCAGAAAGCGTTCGTCCTGTTCAGCCTGCAGGGCGTGATAGAACAGGTACATCGTGCGGAGTTTGGAGTTCGCGCCGTCCTCGGTCTCGGCCAGGCCAAGCTCGATCAGGCGGGTGTTGCGGTTCTTCTTGTCCTTGTCTTTGAAGACTTCCGGATCGTATCCGTAGTGACGGATCAGCGCTTCGCACTGCGCGCCTTGCTTGACGCGCTGCAGGATCGGCTGCTCATGGATGCGGCCGTGATAGCGCAATCCATCCAGCCGCCGCAGCAAGCGCAGCGAGCGGATCTCTGGCCCGGCCGGTCCCACTTTCGACATATTGAGCAGGCGCAGATAGCAGAAGTCGGCAGCGGGATTGGCGGCGGCCTCGCGGACAAAGCGTTTCGTTTCCGCGTCAAGCTTCTCGTCGGCGTCTAGGATCAGAACCCAATCACCTGTCGCGTGATCGAGTGAACAGTTGCGGGCGGCGGCGAAGTCATCAATCCATTCGAAATCGATCACACGAGCGCCGTGGTTTCTGGCGATCTCGGCCGTATCGTCTTGCGAACCGGTATCCACTACAACGATCTCGTCGACAACACCCTCGACCGACTCCAGGCATGCATCAAGGAACTTCGACTCGTTCCTGGCGATCATGGCCAGCGTAATGCGAGGCTGCGGCGCGGCAGCTTGCTTTCGGCGAGGCGAGCTTTTCTTGCGGGGGCTTGCTTTTCGTGTCACTCTCTGGAAGATCGGCGGGGACGGTGGAAGAGAATAGCCGAGCGGCTGTTTCTGACCGGAAAATTCCAATTCCCGCACCAGATAAACTTAGGACTGGAGGCAAGATATGTCCATTCGAGCGGTGCAGGGAGTTGTGCAGTCCCAGCCGACACGGGAAGGCGCGGGGGTTCATTTGCGGCGGGCGTTTGGGTTTGGGAATACGTCGGATTTTGACCCGTTCCTGTTGCTGGATGATTTCCGCAACGATGTGCCGGAAGAGTATCTCGCCGGATTTCCGTGGCATCCGCACCGCGGCATCGAAACGATCACTTACGTGCTGGCCGGAACGGTCGAGCACGGCGACAGCCTAGGTAACAGCGGAGCCATCGCGGCGGGTGATGTGCAGTGGATGACCGCCGGCAGCGGCATCATCCATCAAGAGATGCCCAAAGGCGACCCGGCCGGCCGCATGCACGGTTTCCAGCTTTGGGCGAATCTGCCTGCGTCGCTCAAGATGACGAAGCCGCGCTATCAGGAAGTGAAAGCGCCCGAGATCCCGGTCGTCACCGACGACGACGGAACCGAGGTTCGCATCGTCTGCGGGGATTTCTGGGGCCGGTCCGGGGCGGTCGACGGAATCGCAGCCGACCCAATGTATCTGGACGTATCCGTCCCGGCCGGCAAGCACAAGACGCTGCCCGTCGAGACGACGCGCCATGCCTTCGCGTATGTCTTCGCCGGGGAAGGGAAGTTCGGCAATGCGTCCGATCCTCGCGCCGTGCGGACGGACGTCATCGGTGGCGGCGAGCCGGCCGTGGCCGACAACCGCTCGCTGGTGCTGTTCGACCGCGGTGACGAAGTCACGGTGGACGCGGGCCCGGAAGGCATTCGGTTCCTGCTGGTCTCAGGTCAGCCGCTCGAAGAACCGGTAGCGTGGCGCGGGCCGATCGTGATGAATACGCAGGAGGAGCTGCGGCAGGCCTTTCGGGATTTGGACCAGGGAACGTTCTTGCGGAGTTGAGAGGGCGGCCCCACTGCCTACGAAGACCCGGCGGCTTTGGTGCGCCGCTCGGGCGGCTGGTAGAGGTGGTCGGGCGTCCATAAATCTGGGTTCCAACGGAAGTCGTGCTGGAAACGGGTTTCGAGCCAGAAGTCATCGCTTCTTACGCGGCACTCGACGACGACAACCTGGACATTGAACGTGGCGGCGCTGATCTGAAGTGTTGTGCCTTCCGGGACTCGTTCCTCAAGGGCAAGACGCATGCCGCTGGGCGAAATCTCCTCGAGAACAGCGACAGGCGCGTCGGCGGTTGTCCTGGGAATGCTTAGTGATACAAGGTGCGAGCAGAGCCACCACACGTCGTCGGGCGGTGGGTTAGCAAGCGGGTCGGCGAGCGGGTTAGAGGGGCTTCCAGGGGGTGGCATGATTCGGCTTGCCAGGGGCGCGTTGTCTAGAACGAGCGCGCGCTGGATTTCCACGGGTATTTGAGTTTCATAGGCTGGAAGCGATATTTCAAGATGCACCACAGCGCCCGAAAACCATCCTTCATGCCGATCTTTTTCCCTTCGGCGTAAGTACGGCCGTGATAGGCGATGCCGACCTCGTAGATGCGGGCGTCGGTTTTCGCGAGCTTCGAAGTGATTTCTGGTTCGAAGCCGAAGCGATCTTCTTCGAGCGGGATGGCCTGGATCAGCTCGCGGCGGAACACCTTGTAGCAGGTCTCCATGTCGGTAAGATTTAGATCAGTCATCATGTTCGAGAGCAACGTCAGAACCTGATTGCCGATCGAGTGCCAGAAGTAAAGGACGCGGTGCTCCTGGGTGGTGATGAAACGCGAACCGTAGACGGCGTCGGCTTGCCCGCGATCGAGTGGGTGGAGCAGCTTTGAGTAATCCTCGGGATCGTACTCGAGGTCAGCATCTTGAATGATGACGTATTCGCCGCGCGCGGCCTCGAAGCCAGTGCGCAGGGCGCGGCCCTTGCCCATGTTGCGTTCGTGATGAATCACGGTGAGGTTGCTGTGTTCGGCGGCGCAGGCTTGCAGGGCTTCGCGCGTGCCGTCGGTCGAGAAGTCGTCGACGACGATCAGCTCCTTATCGACAGGGACGGAGTTGACGCGCCGCAGAATTTCGGCGATGGTGTCCCGCTCGTTGTAGACGGGGATGACGACGGACAGCTTCATATTGCGTGTGTGCGTTTCTCTGCTTGCCGCGCTCATGCGTGGGACCGTATGGCCACGACGCGCTCGAATGTTATCGGGACCCAGACGAAGAAGGCAGACTCTATGTCTTACCAGAAGCAGCTGCGGGCGTCAAAGTATGGATTCCCCTTAGTTCACACACTGGCGGCGGTAGCAACCGGCACTCACGCCGGGCGAGGCGGTGCCCGGACGCGAGTTGAACAGGAGTCTCGAACGGTGATAACCTGCGCTCAGGCCGCAAGATGTCGGCTGGGAGGATTCTTTTAATGAAGCGTTTGTGTTTGGCGTTCGCTCTGATTGTGGTGTCGGGGAGCCTTTTCCTGGCGTCGGCCGAGGATGGTTTCACACCGATTTTTAATGGTAAGTCGCTCGATGGTTGGAAGCTGCTCGGCAAGACCGGCGAGGGCTACCTGGTCAAGGACGGCAAAATCGTCGTTCCGCCCAAAGGCGGCGGCAACCTTTTCTACGGGAAGGAATACTCTGACTTCGTATTGCGGTTCGAGTTCAAGCTGGAGGATGGATCGAACAACGGCCTCGCGATCCGCTCACCGCTGCAGGTCAGCAGCCTTGCGTATGAGGGCATGGAGTTGCAGATCATCGACAACACCAGCGAGCGCTACAAAGACATCGAGACCTGGCAGAAACACGGCTCGTTGTATCACGTCTTCCCGGCCAAGACCGGCTACTTGAAGCCGGTCGGCGAATGGAACGCGCAAGAGGTGACGGTCAACGGCAGGAAGGTGAAGGTCGTGCTGAACGGCCATACGATCCTGGACGTGAATATGGACGACGTGAAAGATGCGGAAATCCTGGCGAAGCACCCGGGGCTGCAGCGCAAGTCGGGGCACGTGGGATTTCTAGGGCACGACGAGCCGATTGAGTTCCGTAATGTTCGGATTAAGGAATTGTAGGAGAGCGCGCGGTTGAGCCGCAGGGCGAAAGTTTTTCCGAATCTGACGACAGACCAGCGTCCCTCCTACCGGTACAGCCCGCGTGTTGGGCCAAGTATAACTCTTACGGCTCCCCCCTTGACCGCCCTCCCTCAGGCTGCCTACTATTAAAGGGTACATAACGTCCTTTATGTACCCTAACCCATTTATTTCCAGTCAGTTGAAGACTTGCAGAGTCTCATGCAACGTCCCGTCCGGCGGCCTGCAAATCATGGCGGCCTTCGATCGCTTCCATCATCGCGGCTTCATCCACGAATTCCGGATCGGGGCCAACACGAACCCCCATGCCCAGGCGGCTGACTCGCATGTGCAACGGCCTGAGCAGTAGATAGATCTGCCCGCGAGTCAGCAACTCAACGGTCGATCCGAGCGGCGGATCGAGCAGGTTGCGTTCCCGATGAATATTTCTGGAGCGGCCTAGGGCGCTGCTCGAACGGCGATCGTGGCGTCTTCGCGGCTGCGGATTTTGGTGTCGGCGTCGCATTCCACCTCAATCACGATCGGCACCGCGTCCCCTGGGGTCACGCCTTCGGGAATGATGATGTTGATCTGGTTGAGGCCGACGCTGGTCGGCTGGAGCACCGCACCGAGCACTTGCGCCTCCACATCCCCGACGAACACGCGCACGATCTCTTCGGTGAACGGAACGGTTCCGGGCGGCGGGATGTTACCGGTTGCGGGGAGCGGGCTGACCCGCCCCAGACCGTTAGACCAAATCGTCGCTACGCCACCGATCGCCGCTGGTTGGGTGACCACCCCTGGAATCGAACCCAACGGCTGCGCCCATGAGTCCGCGATGACATCGTCCCCTGGCTGCTTGAAATTCGTAACGATCGCCCGCGTCGTGAGGGGCGGGTGCATATAGATCCCAGGTGAGGCCGAAGCGGCATCGGCCTCGAAGGGGTCGCTCCAGACTTCGGTCGTGTCATCTTGCCAGTGGACCTTGACCTCGACCTTGCCGCTGCTGACATCGACGTTCCAAAGCACCTGGACATTGGATTGGTCGAAGGCGTCGTCGAAGACGCCGAACAGGGCGCCGGGAATGCCGTTGAAGGTCACGGAAAAGCCGGCGAGATTCTCGGCAAGAGGAACGGAGCTTGCGGTCGCGGTGATTTCCACAAAGTTGCCGAAAACGGAGACGATCGCCCCGGGAGAGATTAGCGCCTGACCGCCCGCTGCGTCGAACACGCCCGTGATCTGTTGCTCAATTGGCGGCTCTGTCACAGAGACCGACAGGGTGTAGGGGCCGTCGTCACGGGGAGCGAGCGAGGTGGCTTCGACGAAGAACGTGCCAGCCGGCAGCGCGAGTTCCAGAAGGGAGCCAGCGCCCTTGCCGCCGTCGTCGTTGCTTGCAACCAAGTTGTCGTCGCTATCGTAGACGGACAGAAACGCGTCAAACGCAGCGGAGTTCATCTCGATAGTTATGGTCTGGGGGGTGGCCAGCGTGAGCTCATAGTTATCCGCAAAGGCGCCGTCGCCGGAACGGGTGCGAGCGTCCGCCTCTTCCAGTTCCCCGTCGACGGTTTCCCCGAGGGAGATGGGCGTCGGGGGAGGTGGGGGTTCGACTTTCCCAGAGACCGACAGGGTGTAGGCGCCGTCATCACCAGGAGCGGACGAGGTGGCTTCGATGATGAACGTCCCAGGCGGCAGCGCGAGTTCCAGACGGGAGTTAGTGCCGGTGCCGCCGTCGTCGTCGGGTGCAACCAGGTTTCCCACGCCATCGAAGACGAATAGATACGTGTCAAACGCAGTGGAGTTCATCTCGATGATCACGGTCTGCGCGGTGTCCAGGGTGAGCTGAAAGTTGTCCGCGAAGCTGCCGTCGCCGGCGCGGGAGCGAGCGTCCGAGGCTTCCAGCACGCCGTCGACGATGTCCCCTAAGGAGATGCGCGTTGGGAGAGGCGTTGGGGGAGGCGGAGGAGGAGGCGGTGGAGGTAGGCCATCCAAAGAGACCCACAGCGTGTAGGGGCCGCTGTCACCAGGATTGAAGGTGGTGGCTTCGATGAAGAACGTGCCAGCCGGCAGCGCGATCTCCAAACGGGAGTTGCCGTTGGCGTCGGTGTCGTCGGCAAGTCCAACAAAATCTTCCGCGCTATCGAATACGACCAGAAACGTCTCAAACGTATCGGAGCTCATATCGATGGTCACGGTCTGAGCGGTGGCCAGCGTGAGAACGTAGTTATCCGCGAAGCTGCCGTCTTCGAGACGAGTGCGGTCGTCCGAGGCTTCGAGTACCCCGTCAACGGTCTGTCCCGGGGAGATGGCCATCATATTTGGGTTGGGCGTAGTGGCTGCCTGTAGGGTCGCGCCCAACGAGAGCCAGAGACACACCAATCGGGCGACGGTAGTCCAGCGCGGCGCCTTCGCTGTGTCTGTTTCGCGCTTCATGGCAACACTCCTTGCCCAAAGGTTCGGGGGGCCGCTGTACCCTGGCAAATAAGTCAGCAAACCCTTCACTTGGTGATCCCTTTCTTAGCAGCCTGTGGTGGAAGTCCCACATTGAAACAAGAGTCGATAAACTTGTTCTATCCCGCATTTCCAATTTGATTTCGTCATCCCGACCTTCCAGCGGCCTTCAGCGT
>JAQBUE010000265.1 GCA_027624045.1 Acidobacteriota bacterium | reverse complement strand
CTTCAGGATCATCTTGTATTGGAAACACTCCCTCCTTTCAGGATCATCTTGCATTGGACAACTCTAGGCGTCGCGGACATGTAAGTGGGTGTGCTATAGTCACTTAAGCAAGCTAGCGGCCCCTTCCTGACGCGTGTCTCTCGCGATAAGGTGCGCGGGTGCGCGAAAAACTCCCCGTAGGAAGATTTTCAGTAGATGGCTCATAACATTTATCTCGGCAACCTCCCCGAGTGGGTAACCGCCGACGACATCAAGTCCTGGCTGGATAGCAGTGATCTGGTCTCCGACTCTGTTCGTGTGATTCGTGATTTCGAAACACAAGAATCAAAAGGCTACGCCTTCATCGAAGCTCCAAACCAGGAGGAGATGGAAGCAATTATTCAGCGCTTCAACCGCGCTCCCATTGATGGCAAGCTGTTGCGCGCCAAAACCGCTCATCCCAAGGGGGATCGTCAAGTGCGGGTGCCGCGCAAACGCCGCCGAGAGCGTGATGGATCCGAGGACGCGGCTGCGGCTCCGTCAGTAGGTGTGGCTTCGGAAGCTAAGAAGAGTTCGCAGAAAAACGCCGTGGGAACCCTTGGCGAAGCTCTGCAGAGAGCTCTTTAGTTCCGTCATCATTCGACGGATCGGGCGCAAGCGACGATCTTCAGAACGATCAGCGCGGCCTAGTGCTCGGGATGAACGTCTGAGATCCAGCGTAGCGCCGTATCCAAGACCTGATTCTTTTCAATCACCCCGGTGGCCACCTTCACGGTGGCCGTACGGGATGGGTCGCGCCGCAATCGGCCCTGCCCCGGCCCCTCGCGCTCCACTGAAAGTGCGACTTCTTTCATGTGCATGCTCTCGGGGCTGAGTAGCGCCAGAACGGCCGCTCCATCCCACAAGTAGTATTCGCCGGCCGCAACCGTCGGCTCGACGCCGGCTAGAATGCCAGCCGCCAAGCGCGCGCCGAAGGACTCAGTCCGCTGGAGGCGTTGAAGCCAGTTGGCGGTCAGTTGCAGTTCATTGGTTACATCCAGCGGGGCCAAGACTATGTCCAGTCCGCGCTCCGCCGCTTCCAAGACCCGGTCCGCACTCACCGGATCCACATAAAAGTTGTATTCAGCCAGCGCGATCCCGTCCGCCGAACTCGCAGCGAGGGCGTTGCCAGGAACGTCAAGCGCTCCGCCCATCACCACGAGCCGGTCTATCTTCGCCAGCAAGTCAGGCCGTTGGGCTATCAAGTCGGCGACATTGGTCAAAGGCTCGGTGACAATCAAAGTTACGGGCGTCTCGGAATCGTCTAGCAGCTCAATCAGCAGCGCGGCCGAGCCGCCGCTGTCGAAAGGCGCGTCCACATGCGGCAGGATCGGGAGGCCGATGACCTGATCACTCATATCCCGCCAGTCGTCTGGGAAGCTGTTCGGCCCACGCAAGGCCGGGGCATGCGCCGCTACCGGAACCTGTAGTCCGAGCGAGTGAAGAATCATGCTCGTGGCCGTCAGCGCAGAGTTCCGATGGCCTAAGCCATAGCTCACCGTCACACCCCGCAGATCACAACGCCCCGAACCCACCAACATCAGCAGCGCCAAGTAATCGTCCGTGGCGCCATCATGGTCGAAGATCACGGGAATCCGCTCGCGGCCGGCCCCACATCCGAGCCCAAGCAACAGGACAAGTACGCCACTCGCGACCTGGGCCGCGCGATACGCGACGAGAACGCGGGCAAGTGGACTGAAATTCGCCGGGGCAGGCACAGTTGCACGTCATTCTAAGTGAGGCAGCACCATCCCAGGCAAGGAACCCTTGAGTCGGAGCCTGTCGAGGCGTCCCTGCCCGATTCTCAGGCCGTACGTTACCCTCAGCACCCTCAGCGATGAAGACAGTGCACTCGGCCGGCTCCAAAGGCCCTACCAGGGGGCGCACGGCGGGCATTACGTTCATCAACGTGAGTGCGCTCTTCGGTGGTGTGTGTGAAAATCCGCTCTTCACTTCTCTGGCGGATACGATGGGCTCGCGCTGAGGACTAATCTTACCCTTCCGAAAAACGGCACTTGCCGATAGAATAGAAGACAGTTTCCCGTGCCGAGGAGGTCCTTATGCGGAACTTTCATCTTCGAATCACGGCCGTTGTGTGCTTAGGCCTTGTGCTTACAGCGTCGGCGAGCGCCCAGCTCGATAAATCGACCGCGACGCTTGCCACGCTCGATGGCCAACCGATCACCGACGCCGATCTGGACATTGAGTCCAAACTCATGGATCTGCGGCAGGAGGCATATCAAGCGCGCATCGAGGCTCTTGGCAATGTGATCGCTCAGCGGCTTCTCGAAAAGGAAGCGAAGGCGCGTGGCCTAACGACGAGCGAGCTGATCGAGAAGGAAGTTAACAGTAAATTGGCAGAGCCCAGCGACGCCGAGATCACGGCCTTCTACGAGAAGCAGAAAAGCCGTATCAACAAACCCCTTGAGGAGATTCGCCCTCAGGTTATCGAGTTCCTGAAGAACTCACAGGGGCAGACGGTCCGCGATGCATACATTGATGGGCTCAAAGCGAACAGTAAAGTGCGCGTCCTGATTAACGCCCCGCGCGTTTCCATCGAAGCGGGCGACTCTCCCCGCCGTGGGCCTAAGGAAGCCCCAGTTACGATCGTCGAGTTCTCCGATTACCAGTGTCCTTATTGCCGCCGGGTGCAGCCGACGCTTCTGACGTTGCTCGAAAAGTATCCGGGCAAGATCAGCCTCGTCTACAAAGACCTGCCCTTGCGGCAAATTCATCCGGAGGCCCAAAAGGCAGCTGAAGCCGCCCGCTGCGCCGGCGAGCAGGGCAAGTTCTGGGAATATCACGACAAGCTCTTCGCCACGCCACGGATCTCGAAGGATGAATTTGGCAGACTCGCGCAGGATCTCAGCTTGGACAGCATCAAGTTTGCCGGCTGCCTCGATTCAGGAAAACACGAATCCACGATTCAGGCTGATTTCGAGCAAGCCATGGCGGTCGGAGCACAGTCAACACCGGTCTTCTATGTCAACGGCATCCAGCTCAAAGGCGCCCAACCGGTTGATGCGTTCAGTAGCGTTATCGATGCCGAACTCGCCGCGGGGGGCAGAGAGTAGTTTCAGCGGTGCGCATTCCACGGCGTGAATGACGGCGTCAAGACACACTCCGCCGCCTTCCGCTGCTTAGCTCGCTAGCCGCTCTTCCCGATCTTGCTCGCGCATTTGAGCAAGGAACGCAGCCGGAATACCAGTGCGCTGAAGGACGTGGTTGCGAACCGTCTCCGCGTCGCGGTCGATGATGCGGCAGCATAGCTCGAACGTTAACTCTCCGGCGTCACCCTTGCGCATCCACTCCAGCGCCTCTCTGCGTTCCCGCACGGTCCCGCGGAAAACGTCGTCCATTGCTTGGATCATCACCGCGGAGGCAAGCCGCCGGATGCAGCGGTTCAAAGAGGCATCATTCAAAGATTCAGGTTCGTTTTGATTCATGGCCGATAACGGGAAGAAGCCGTCCTCCTGTGCCCTGTTATCGTCCCAACCTGACGGCCTTAAAAGGAATAGGCCGGCAGTACCTTTCTTTTCTAAGGACACATCCCTAGCAAACGTTTCGCTTACAGCGATACACGGTACGAACGTACCAGGGCAATTAGGTCCCTATCGGGTCCAACTAGAGATCCCGGGCGCAGCGAAAGCCCAAATTGATCGTCGAGCTATCCGGGGTATTGGAAGTCCGCGCCGCGACCCGGTAGCGATTGCAATACGACCTGTGGCAAAGAAAAGACCCGCCTCGCATCAGCCGTGACGACCCTGCCGGCGGCCCCACCGGATTCAGCGCCGTAGCGGTTACGTGGTAGGCCGGATGGAACCAATCCTGGCACCACTCCCAGACGTTCCCCGCTACCGAATAGATTCCGAAGCCATTCGCCGGAAACGCGTCGACTGGGCACGGTCCCGCGAAGCCGTCTTCCGCCGTATCGTTGGCGGGAAACTCGCCCTGCCAGATATTACACATGTGGCGGCCGGCGGGTGTCAGTTCATCGCCCCAGGCGTAAGTCTTCTGTTCCAATCCCCCGCGCGCCGCCACCTCCCACTCCGCCTCGGTCGGCAGACGTTTGCCGGCCCACCCGGAGAACGCAATCGCGTCATTCCAGGAGATGTGCGTGGCAGGGTAGTCGAGGCGGTTCGCAACGCTCGAATCCGGCCCCAACGGGTGAGCCCAGTCAGAGCCCGGCACCTTGCACCACCACTCGTGGCCAGCCACTGTGTCTTCCACGAGTTCCCGATAACGTTCCGGAGCCAACTGATTGTGGAACACGAACGACCAGCCGAATCGCTCCGCTTCCGTCTGATACGCCGTCGCGTTCACAAACTCACGAAACTTTGCATTCGTCACCGGATGGGCATCGATCCAGAACCCATCGAGCATCACTTCACGAACGGGACCTTCGCCATCGGCGGGGAACCCGTCCTCGGTTTCGGTCCCCATCAGAAAGCGTGTCGAATCCAGCTTGACCATGCCTTCGGTCGAGCCCAGCGAGGCCTTTGGGCGCCGTTCGGCGAAATAGCGCGATTCAGCCAGCCGCTCGGCACGATGCTTACTGGGAACACAGCACGGCAGCGGCGTGCTCGCCGGATGGACTGAGAACGGGCCGCTCATGATCTCGCCGTGACGTTGCCGGCCGCCGACATGATCTCTTCGATCTCGGCCTCGGCCCTAAGCCGGTCCACAAAGTCCTCGACGGCCTTCGTTTTCTTCCGCTGAAGCAACCCCTCTTTGATCTCGTCGTTCATCTGCTGCAGATTGCGCGTGAGGGCCGGTCTCTTGTCGTCAAGCTTTGCGATGTGGAAACCAAAGGGAGTACGAAATATCGGGCTGCGATTTCCCGGCTCCATACTGAACACCACCGCATCGAATTCAGCTACCATCTGTCCCCGGGCGAAGTAGCCCAGATCCCCGCCGTTGCCCGGACAATCCGAATATTGATCGGCGACCTCCTCAAACGGCCTGCCGTCCGCGATCTCGCCCTCCGCCTTCTGAATCACTTCGAGCGCGGCGGCCTCATCCGTCTTCTGATCCACGTTCTTCACGATGTGCGCCGCTTTCACCTGCTCAGGAACCTCGAACTCGGCGCGATGTTTGCGGTAGTAGTCCGCCACTTCCTTGTTCTTAGGAGGCTTGACGTTCTTCGTGATTTCACCGATCAGGCGGTCCAGCCGCAGCCGGGTCTCGACATCGCGCCACAACTCGTCGCCATCACGGCCCAAACTGAACTGCTCTTCCCCGCCCTGCTGCTTCTTGATTCCCGCCAAAGCCTGTTCGACCGCTTCTTCGCCGATAGCCGCGAAATCCTTAGCCGCTCGCTGTCGCAGCAAGACGCGTTCGATGACATTCTCTTTCGACCAGTCCGCGAGATGCTTCTGGAACTCAGCCGCATCGAGCGCCCGCTCCTCGCGCAGCTCGGGCGGCATCTGCTCGAATGTGCGTTGAAGCGACTGCGCCTCGCGGGCGATCTCGGCATCTTCTACTCGTTCTCGATTGATAATCAGTGGCATTAGATTCGTGGAGATCATTTTACACCGCCTTCCCCGGCGACAGGGTCTATGCCGGCAGCCCCCCCCCCC
>JAQBUE010000041.1 GCA_027624045.1 Acidobacteriota bacterium | reverse complement strand
TGAGCCGCCAGCTCCAATCCCCGCCGCTACGCCGACGCAAGGGGTCGCAGTCACGACAACGCCCGCCGATGCACCGCCGGCATCGCCCCCAGCGGCGCCGGCGGCCACCGTCCCTCGGCCCGATCCGCCGGTCTCGCAAGCCCCGCCAAAGCCTGCCGCGCCCGACCCCGACCGCGTTTACAGCGTCAAGGAACCCGGTGTGAGTCCGCCACAGATGGTTCATCAAGAGCAACCGCAATACACGGCCGAGGCGCGCACCAAGCGCGTGCAAGGCCGCACCCTCCTCGAAGCCGAAGTTTGGCAGGATGGGCTGGCGCACAACATCCGCATCCTTCAAAGCGTGGGCGATACAGGACTTGACGAGAACGCGATCGCCGCGCTGCGAAAGTGGCGATTCGCGGCCGGCGTCAAGGACGGCGAGAAGATCAAAGTGAAGATCGCCGTCGCCCTCACCTTCCGACTGATGTGAGGTGAGCGGCTGCTATTGCCCGCGCAAAGCCGGTGTCAACGCCGTTCGCAAACTGGTCCCCACGGCCACCGCGCCCGCCGCAAGCCCTAGCGCCAAAATCAGCAGCAGCGTCACCGAGAGGCTCAGCACGGGCGGTTCGGCCATACCGCTCAGCAACTGGGGCAATACCGCCAGTAACGCCGTGACCGCGCCAATCAGAATGCCAAAGACCAGCACGAAGGCATTCTCGGCCAGCACCAGCCATGAGATCGACGCCCTGTTAAATCCCACCGCTTGCAGCAAGGCCAATTCGGCTCTGCGCTCCAGGACGTTCCGGATCATCACCACAGCGAGACCAAACGTCCCCAGCAAGAGCCCGAGCCCGCCCAGGGTTTGAAACGTGCTCAGGTAGGTGTTCTCGACAATCAGATAACCCGCCAGACGGTCGGCTGTGCGCCCGGCGTCAAAGCCCACTTCCCCAAGATGATCTTCGAGGCTCGCGCCGACGCTCTCATCGGCCGTCTCGATCAGGAAGAAATTGTAGCCACTGTGGCCCGGAAACATATCGAGGAAGTTTTTCTCCGACATAATCAACTGCGACTGAAACAGGCTCCTCGGCATCAGCCCGGCGACGACAAGCTTGCGGACGTTCCCCTGGTCGTCGTTCATCTCAAGTTGCCGGCCGAGCCCGAGATGCAGAATCCACATCACGGAATTGAGGTCGCCGAACACCGGGATGGCGCCGTCTTCGAACTGACGGTCGAGAATCAGCCACGGGTTTTCTTCTTCGGCGGACGATTCGGCCAACGTCCCTTGGAACGCGAAACCGCCACGCTCGACTAGACGCGGGGTTGCGCCCAGTAGTGTCGGCCGCGAAGGCTGATAGAGATTCAGACAACTAGCGTCTTCGCCCAGCTTGCGGCGCAGCGGGAAGATGGCGGCCGCGTCAGCCTGCTCTTGCTCGCTCAGTTGAGTTTGAAACAGCGCCATGTCCGACTCGGCGACGAAACGGAATCCACCGTCGCCCGCGTCGAACGAAGGCTCCTGCTTGGTCACGTCGTGGCGGCTGAGGGCGACCGTCACGATCACGAATGTCGCGCTAGCAACCAGTGCGGCCGACAGCACGCTACGGGTCGGATAGCGGGCCCCGTTGCGCACGCCCAGGCGCGCCATCGGGAGGCGGCCCTTGCCCACGATAAGCTCGGCCGAGGGATTCGCCAGCGACGCCCGAAAATAGGCAAGAGCGGCGATCAGCAATAGCGCTCCGCCGCCGAAGAAGGCGCCCAGTTGCGACATCACACCGGCCACCGAAAGGCCGATCAGCAGCGCCGCCAATCCGCCGGCGCCGTAAGCGAGCCACCGCGGACGTCGTCCGGCACTTTCGCCTGCCGCGCCAAACCGGTCTTCCTCAAGAGCGCCCGCCAGCAGCGAACGCGGGCTGAAGCGAACGAGCTTTCTCACAGCCAGCCAGATTGAAACGACCATCATGATCAGCGCGCCGATCACGCCGCCCACCAGGCTTGCGGGTGTGATGTGCAATGTAAGGAAAGAACCACCGACCGCGGCGCTCCACCAAGTGCGCAGGCCATAAACCATCAGCGCGCCGTAGGCAATCGCCCCCGGCAGGCCGATCAGGATTCCCACGAGCGACACCGTGGCGCCTTCGGCCAGCAGTAGCCGTCGCACCTGCTTGATCGGGCGTCCGGTCGCGAGCAACAGGCCGATTTCTTTCGCGCGGCGCTCGACGCCGAGCCGGAAAAGCAGCGCCACCAGCATCGCGGCCGAGACGATCAGGAAAATACTGAAGCCGATGAACAGGCCCGAGAAATCCGTCGCTCCATTTGATGCGGCAAGCCCTTGCGCTTTCACGGCTTGGAAGGCCAGCCCGTAGGCGGCCGGATCGAGTTCAGCGCGAAACGCTTTGCGGAAAGCCGCCGCGGCTTCGTCGAGTGACTTCCCTTCCCCCGGAACGAAACGTAGCGAGGAGAGCTGGCCGAAGCGGCTGGTCCAGAGCCGCTTAGCGGCGTCGAGCGATACGAACGCCTTGGGCGCGGTATGGTAGCGCTCCCAGTAATCCTCGTCGATGCCCCGGATGCGGCTCAGTTCGACCGGGAACGGCGGGTCCCAGTCGCCCATGCGTTGCGCTTCGCTCATGCCCTTGTAGGGCGGCGCGAGATCGCGGTCGGCGGCGAGCCCTTCGAGCTTCACAACACCGTTGAGCGTGAATGTTGCCGTCGCGGTGTCGAGGCCACCGTTCGCCGCGATGACGTAGTAGCTCAACGTGACCGGGTCGCCGGGCGACGCGCCGAGATCTTTCGCCGTCCAGTCATTGATCAGGATCTCGTTCTCGGCGAGCGCGGGTGCGGGTTCGCCGGACATCAGCCGAAGTTGCGCGGCAGCGCCCGCGTCCGCGAGATCGAGGGCGGTGACAGTCGAATACGGTACTTGCCGATCGCCCGCCGCGATCGTATTCGCCAGGTAGGTAAGCACGGGGACGGTCGTGAGCCCGGCCTTGCCCGCGGCACGTTCGGCGGCCTCGGCCAAAGGAACCTCCAGCACGATGCGATCGGTTTCAAGGACCAAGACGCCCTGCTCGTCGAGCTTCCTCAGTTTGAGGTTCAGGTCGTCAAGGCTGAGCGTGTCCCGCAATACGGCCGCGAGCGCGTCGCTGTTATCAGCGCCGGCATCATCGCCTTCAGCCGAACTCGAAACGAACAGTGCGTTGGCGCGGCCTTCTTGTTCGAGGGCCCGCTGCAGAGCGGCAATCGGCAGAAAGACATTGAACGGAAGCTGCTGGCTGGGGGCGAGCCCGAAGCGGCCGATGCCTTGATCGGGCAGTACTGCCGCCACTGTAAGCCGCAGGGTTCGCACGTTTTCTGACTTGCGTCCCATGACGAACTCGCTAGGAACAAGCGTGTCGGTCTGAAAGCGCAGCAGCACCCCACCGCCGGCTTCGACGCCGAGTTCACGCGCCAGCGATTGATTGATGAGCAGTTCGCGGCCCGCAGGCAGGCTGGCGGCGTTGGGATACAACGCCAGGAAGCGCTCATCGACCCCATGGATATTGACTCGCGAAGCGCGCGCCCCCGTGTCGGCGGCCTCGAGGCTGCCGCGAATCAGGACGGCGGGCGCGGCCTTGCCGAAGGCGTAGGCGAAGTTCGTAGCTTCGCCCAAGTCGTCGGCCAGCTTCTCCCGGAAGTAGTGGTCAGAGACGAGGGCGTGGTCAATCTCGCCGAGGCGGTCGAGCGTCAGATCACGCAGACTGCCCCGTACCGAGTCGCCGACCAGCAGCGCTCCGGCGAGCACAGCCGTTCCGACGGCCACACCCAGGGCCACGGACAGATGGATGCCCTTGTAGTGCGTCAGCGAACGGCGAAGCAACAGGCGAGGTGTCATGAGCAGAGAACCCGCCCACCATCATACGAAAGCCGCAAGGTCAACCACGTCGCCGCACATCCAAGCACGCGGGACGCGGCCTTCCCGCTTCACACTCGGAGCAGCGGACGCGAGCGGTGTGCTTTGCGCGCACTTGTCCGTGATAGAATCGGACGGCTGTCGGGCTGTGGTGTTGTTCGGCGGGCCGAGGACGAGGAAAACATGGATTGGCGCTATCGCTGGGCGATCACTTTTGTGCTTGCGCTTCTTGCTGCCACGCAGACTCTCAGCGCAGAGGAATGGTCTCGGTTTCGCGGACCGAATGGGTCGGGGATATCGGCTGATAAGGGTTTCCCTACGGAGTTCGGCCCCGACAAGAACGTGCTTTGGCGGTCAGCGGTTCGGCCGGGCAAGTCGTCTCCGGTTCTGAGTGAGCGGCATGTGTTCCTGACGGCGTTCGCGGATGAGAAGCTCTACACGCAGTGCTTCGACCGTCAGACAGGCAAGTTGCTCTGGGAGAAATCGGTTGCGCGAGAGCGCAAAGGCCTGACAAACAAGCTGAACGATCCCGCCGCTCTCACGCCGGTAGCGGATGGCGAGAACGTGTATGTCTTCTTCGAGGACTGGGGATTGCTCTCCTACGATGCGGCGGGTAAGCTTCGCTGGAAGACGCCGCTCGGCCCCTTTACGAATACGCAGGGTTTGGGAATCTCGCCGATACTTGTCGATGGCTTAGTGGTATTGCAGATCAGTCAGGCGGTTGACTCCTACATCGCCGCGTTTGACGCCGCGAACGGTGAAACGGTTTGGAAGGTCAGCCAGCAGGAAAAGGAAGGTTGGGCGACGCCGTTGCTGTACCGTCCGAATGGCGGCGAGGCTCAGATTCTTACGGTCGGCAGCAGGCTGTTCGGCGCGCACGGGGCCAAGAACGGGCAGCGGACGTTGAGCGAGTCGACCATGGCGATGGCGATGGTCGCGAGCCCGGTATTGGAAAGCGACACGCTGTACGCGTTCGGCTACAACTTCGAAAAGCCTGTCCCGTTTGATGCTCAGCTCAAGCAGCGCGACAAGGACGGAGACGGCAAGCTCGCTCCCGATGAGTATGCGGAGAACCCATTCCTCACATCGATTGCGCAGTACCGCGGCAACCGCGATGGGGTGGTGACGCGCGAGGAGTTTGAGCGCGTTATCAAGCAAAGTTCAGGGCCGTCACGATTGGTGGCGATGCGCTTGGAGCAGGATGGCGAGGGTTTTCGGACTCGTGAACTGTGGCATGACGAGAAAAGTCTGATGTTCGTTATTCCGTCGCCGCTCGTCTACGACGGAGTGCTCTACTACGTGAAGAACGGCGGAATTCTGGCGGCGATGGATGCCGGCACGGGCAAGATACTCAAGCGAGGCCGCTTGGATGGCGCGATCGATCCGTATTCGGCTTCGCCGGTCGCGGCGGAAGGAAAGATCTATTTCGCCAGCGAGAAGGGTCGAATCGTCGTATTGAAACCGGGCGCCGATTGGGAAGTTGTCGCGGTGAATGATCTCAACGAAGAGATTTACGCTACGCCGGCGCTGTCGGGCGGGAGTATTTTCGCGCGCACAGCCGAGAACCTTTACCGCTTCGGAAAGTAGAGCCGGGCCTGAGCGTAGTAACGACATCGGCTGCGACAAAGCACAGCATCGGGAAACGAATCAAAGCCGCGGACCTCAAAACCGAGGTCCACGCTACGGTTGTCTTGCCCCCTAGTTGTAGTCGTGATTTTCGGGTCGGCCGCTGGGCCAGATTTGGTTCATGACGGGCCGCACGAGCTCATCGATTTCCGAGAGCAGATCGATGTCGGTGCTTTCGTTGAGGATCTCTAAGTTCTGGCGGACTTGATCGACCGTCGCCAGCCCCACCAGGGTCGTCGAGACGTAGGGGTGGTCGAGGCAGAATCGCAGCGCGACTTTCGGAGCCGGCTTGCCGCGCCGCTCGCAAAGCTCGACGACCTGGCGTCCCATTTCCTTGACCTCGGGCAAGGCTGGATGCCACTCCGGCGCGCCGCTTGGCGTTAGGATGCGCAGGTGCAGCGGCGAAGCATTGATCAGGCCAATGCCGTGCTGCTTGGCGAAAGGTGTCATCAACTCGTCGAGGTCGCGCACCATCAGGTTGTAGCGGGCGTACGACAGGATAGTGTCGACCGGGGCCGCCTCAGCCATTCGCCGTAGCGGCTTGAGCTGCAAGCCCGTGATTCCGATGTACCTTGCCTTACCGGCCTGCTGAACCCGGCGGGCGGCCGGAAGCGCCTCTTCGATCACCTGCTTGAGATCGCCGAACTCGATGTCGTGGATCTGGAACAAGTCGACATAGTCGGTTTGCAAGCGGCCGAGAGACTCGTCAATACTCTCTTCCACCCGCTTGGCGGAAAAGTCGAAGTCGTCGAGGCCGTAGCGCGAGCACTTGGTCGCAATCATGACTTCGTGACGGCGGCCGGCGAGCGCTTTGCCGAGCCGTTCCTCGGAAAGCGTTCTGCCGTAATAGGGGGCCGTGTCGAAAAACGTGATGCCGTGGTCGATGGCATAGTGGACGGCGCGCTCGCCTTCGGCCGGATCGATGGTTCCGTACTCGCCGCCGAGGGGAGCAGCCCCGAAACCAAGCAGCGGTACGTCGAGATCGGTGTGGCCAAGTCGTCTGTATTTCATGGCTCTAAGAGTTTGGAGTTCTAGCTTAGCAAGGGCGCTGTGCTCCGGGTCGGCTGACGTCCCGTAGCGGGAGGCTGCTACCGAAATGGGCTATTGGGTCGTCTAAATGGGTAGAGTTCGTCGCTGGTCCGGGCCGATGCTTCGGCGAAAGAAACCCAACTTAAAAGCCTGCGTCCAACGATTTAGATTCTGACCACCGTAACAGTTCTCGATTTTGTGGAGGAAAGTATGTCACACCTTTCAGGAAGGCCCCGTGTTTGGGCATTGTCCAGTCTCGCGGCCCTGTTTCTTGTTCTCACCCTTACGTTTGGCGCGAGTTGGTTGCATCAACCGGTCCAGGCCAAGACGTCGCCCGGTATCCCGGCGCTTTCGACCGCTGTTGCACACGACGGCTCCGCTGCGATGCTTCCTGCTTCCGGGAGCTTCGCTCCGGTCGTCAAGCAGGTTGCCCCGGCGGTCGTCAGCATTACTGTTTCAAAGGTGGAGAAGGTCTCACAACGCAACATGCCGATCCCCTTTTTCGGCCCCGAGGGTTTCGGCGCACCCTTCGGGGGACCACCTTCCGGTGAAGACACCGAACGACGCCGGCAGGGCGCCGGTTCAGGCGTCATCGTCAGTAACGACGGCTATATTGTCACGAACCACCATGTGATTGACGGTGCCGACAAGATCAGCGTCCACCTTTCGGACCAGCGAACTCTCGATGCCAAGCTAGTCGGCACGGACGCGAAGACGGACATCGCGGTTCTGCGGATAGAGGCCCAGAACCTCCCCGTACTGCCCTTCGGCAACTCCGACAACGTTGAAATCGGCGACATCGTGCTGGCTGTCGGCAACCCCTTCGGCATCGGCCAGACAGTGACGATGGGGATCGTCGGCGCAACCGGACGCGGCAACCTCGGCATCGAAGACTATGAGGACTTCATCCAGACCGATGCCGCTATCAATCCGGGCAACTCGGGCGGAGCGCTCGTCAACGCCCGTGGCGAGCTGATCGGGATCAACACGGCGATTCTGGCGCGTGGCGGAGGTGGCAATCAGGGCGTTGGCTTCGCCGTTCCGGTGAACCTGGCGCACCACGTGATGACTCAGCTTGTCGATACCGGACGCGTCGCGCGCGGATTCCTCGGTGTGGGCATCCAGGACCTCGACCCCAAGATGGCCAAGGCCTTTGATCTTAAAGACGCCCACGGCGCTGTGGTTCGTTCCGTCCAGCCGGATGGTCCGGCCGCGGTAGCCGGTTTGAAGCAAGGGGACGTCATCGTCGGCATGAACGGCGAGTCATTTCGTGACAGCCGCGAATTGCGCCTGAGCGTTGCCACTCAAGAACCCGGCTCGACCGTGAAGCTGGCGGCGATCCGTGACGGCGCTGAGCGGACGTTCGCGGTTAAACTCGACGAGTTTCCCGAAGACGGTGCTGAACCCGAACATGCTTCCAGCACGGGCTCTGAGCCGCGAGGGCTCTCGGTTGACGAGCTAACGCCCGCCATTGCACAGCAGTTGAACCTGCCGGGGGGTACGCAGGGAGTTGTCGTGGTCAACGTGAAGTCGGGCAGCGCGGCCGACGAAGCGGGTCTGCGGCGCGGTGATCTAATCCGCGAAATCGCGCGGCACGCCGTCACAAACGTTGCCGAGTACGGGCAAAGGATGGGTGAAGCCGGCGACAGCGTCTTGCTGCTGGTGCAGCGCGGCGATAATCCGTTCTTCATCGTCCTGGAAACGCAATAAGCCATTCTCAAGGGGCGGGCTTCAAGGCCCGCCCCGATGGCCCGCTCGGCAGGTTCACGCGGCCGGGGAGCCGATCTCGGCCGCCTTGGCGGTCAGTAACTCCCAAAGCCTGTCCACATGGGTGCCGCGCGTATGGATATTTCCGATCGCGACGCGCAACGAAAATCGGCTATCCAAGACGGTACTGGAGAGGAAGAAATCACCGCCGGCGTTGATGGCCTCGACCAAACGGCGGTTCAGTTCATTGAGCGAGTCCTCGGGTAAGCCCGGCGGCCTGTACCGGAAACAGACAACTGAAAACGGGACCGGCGCCAATCGCTCAAACTCCGGATGTTCATCGACACGCTGCGCGAACTCCTCAGCCAGCCGGATGTGCTCGCGGAGGTTGGCGCTCAAACCGTCACGGCCGAAGTAGCGCATCACGAACCACAACTTCAACGCGCGGAAGCGGCGGCCCAGAGGCAGCGCGTACTCCATGAAGTTGACAGCGCGCGGGTCCTGGCGGCTGCGCAAGTAGTCGGGCACGAGCGAAAGCGCCCGCCGCAACACCTCGGGCCGGCGGCAGTAGAAGGCCGTCAATTCCATGGGCGTGAACAGCCACTTATGCGGATTGAACAGGAAGGAATCGGCCCGTTCGCAGCCATGGAGGAAGTGGCGTTTTTCGGGTAGAATACCCGCCGAACCCGCGTACGCCGCGTCGACGTGGAGCCAGAGTGAGTACCGAGCCGCTATATCCGCCAAGGCGGGAATCGGGTCTACGCTGGTGGTCGAGGTCGTCCCTACTGTCCCGACGATACAGAATGGACGGAGGCCGGCGGCGAGGGCCGCCTGGATGGCCTGTTCCAGTTTCTCGGGACACATCCGAAACTCGGTGTCGACCGGCACCTTGCGGCAATGATCGCGCCGCAGCCCGAGCACAAGCATTGTTTTCTCGATCGAAGAATGCGCTTGCTCCGAGGTATATAGAACGAGCTTGTCGATGTCGAGTTGGCGGCCGGCGGCTTGATCCTGCTCGCGCGCCGCCTCGCGCGCGGCGATTACGGCGTGCAGGCTGGCCACGGATGCTCCCGCCAGCGTCATCCCGAACCAGCTCGCCGGTAGTTTCAGCCACTCGGCGAGCCAACGCAGCGTGACCTGCTCGAGTTCGGTCAGCGCCGGGGATGTATTCCAAAGAAGCCCGATATTATTAAGCCCGGCGATGAGCGTTTCAGCCAGGATGCCGGGCGCGCTGCCCGTCGTCGCGAAGTAGCCCATGAAGCCCGGATGATTCCAGTGGGTAACGTGCGGCAGTATTTGCTTCTCAAAATCGTCGAGGATGTGCTCCATCGGCTCGCCCTTATCGGGAGCCGACGGCGGCAAGGCATCGATCAGCGCGCCCGGCCGAACGTTGGGCTGCACGGCGTAATGCTCGGGATGTTCGAAGTAGTCGGCCAGCCAGTCGACGACCTGGTGGCCGTAGCGACGGAACTCTTCGGGGGGCATGTCGCCGATCAGTTCGCGCGAATCCGGGTCTGGATCGGCCACGCTGGAATCGAGCGGCGAGGTGTTTTCAGGAGCGCCGTCGGGACCTGGTTCGGCGGACTTTCCAGCTTGCTTGGCTCGCCCTGTTTCTTTCATGTGCAGCCTTCGGTTCTCAGCATATCGCCGATGACCTTAATGGGCGCTAACTCAAGTGGGCGCTAACTCGTACGTAAACACGGGGGACGGAGGGCGGAGACAAACAGGAGTCTTCGTCACTGCCTTGTCGGACGGGCCTACAAGCGCAATGCAGGACAAACACGAGTGTTCGTCACTACCGCGTTCAGCGCGCTTGGGGACGAGTTTGGCCCGTGCGTTTGTTTGGCGGTGTAGAATAGCGCCAATGCTACGATTAGAGCGCATGGAAATCGCCGTTCTGATCAGCTTTGCCGCCCTCGCCGCCGCGGCCTGCCGGTTCGGGAATTGTGGCCGATGTGGGCCCCCGGAGCGTACCGAAAAACAGTCGTGAAGTATCACCCTGACACGAACGTTCTCGCGAAGCGTATCGACGAGGAAACCATGCTCGTCCACCTGGATCGCGACCGCGTGCTACATACCAACGCCACTGGCTCCCGAATTTGGGAACTACTGGCCGAGGGTCATTCCGACTCCGCAATTATTGCCTTGCTCGGCGAAGAATTCCAGCGCCCTTCAGAGCAAATCGAGGATGAAGTGAGGGCATTCGTCGCGCAGTTACTTGAGGAGGGCTTGGTGACGCGGGCCGAGACTCCTGAATGACCTCACGGGCTGGAGACTCGGACCCCCACCTAAAGCCCTGGCTCGGGTGCGTGACCATTCAGAGGCCCCCCGAACCGGGTGACATCGCAGCCGGGCGATACGAGAATGCAGTCAGCCTTGGGTCGGCGCGATTCTGCCTGCCAACGAACGCGGCACTGCCGCCGGTTTCGATCTTCCGAAATGACGAAGGCCTGGCGTTCTTTAGCGGATACCTTCTGAACCGTGACGATGTGGTTGCCGAACTGTCCCGCCAAGAAGGATCACCTGAACCTTCCGACGCCGAACTCGCCTGGCAGGCTTATTCTCGGTGGGGTAGCGAGAGTTTTTTAAAGCTCCAGGGACTGTTTGCCGCAGCGGTTTGGGACGAGCGGAGCCGGCGGTTCCATATGGCTCGCGACTCGGGGGGCCTGCACCCGCTGTTCTATTGGCTCCAGGAAGGCCGGCTGCTGTTCTCGTGGAGTGTCCACGAGATCCTGCGGCAGCCTGGCGTCTCGAAGGCCTTGAATCGAGTCGTCCTCGCCGAACACCTTGCGTCGCGGTGGATTGATTCGGAGGAGACGTTCTGGGAAGGAATCTCGCGTGTGCCGGCGGGCCATGGTGTTGATCTCTCGGCCAGTGGAAAGCGTGTCTATCGATACTGGGACCCGATGCCGGAAGGACGGCCGATTGAGTGGGTGAACGAGGACGAGCTGCGGGAGTTTCCAGACCTACTACAGAAGGCCGTAGAGCGAACATTGCGGTTCGGGCAGGCGGGCATTCTGCTGAGCGGTGGCTTCGATTCGGTCAGTATCGCGGCGGTCGCGGCCGACTGGGCGGGACGGGGCAAAGGCCCTCTACTCAAAGCCTACTCGCTTCGTTTTTCAGGAGATGGCGACGAGGTCGCTGTCCAATTGAATGTCGCACGGCAACTCGGTCTCACACAGCATTTCGAAGATCTTGCCACCTACGAGAGAGACCCTGGGTTAGCGGAAGGATCGATAGCCACCTGTGGGGAACTTCCGTCACCCACGACGATGATACTGAAGCCGGCCTACAACGGACTGCTTTCTCTAGCTCGCGAGCAGGGTTGCAAAGTCGTACTGACGGGCGAGGGGGGCGATGAATGGCTCACGGTCACGCCTGTCTACGCCGCGGACCTGATTGCCAACGGACAGTTCCTGCGCCTCGCGCGTCTCGTCCGGATGGCGCTAAGGTTTTGGACGCTGCCGGTTCTTCCAGCGATTCGAAACATCGTCTGGTCGAATGGATTGCGCCTTCTTTTGCGTGAGCACCTGAGGCGCTTGGCGCCGGGCGTTGCGCGGGCTCGGCGACGATCCTTGTTAGCAATAGGAGTTCCAGATTGGCTCGCTCCTGACCCTGAGCTCCGTCGCGAGTTGACGCAGCGTTTCCGGGAACGCTGGCACAATTCGCAGGTCACTGACTCCTACTACATCGACCGGGTGAGAGCGTCGTTGAGCGAGGCGCTCTTCGAGCAATCGGCTGAGGAACGTTTTTTTCGCGACCTCCAAGCGGAGATGCCAACTTTACATCCCTACCTGGACCGCGACCTCGTGGAGTTTCTGCTGCGCGTCCCTCCCGAGTTGCTGATTCGAGGAGGCCAATCGAAAGCGCTTGTTCGGGAGGCGATGGAATCTCGCTTTCCTGATATGGGGTTTGCCAAGCAGAAGAAAGTAACTGCTCGAAACAGCTTCCTGAACATCTACGGTCGTGAGGTTTCGCCCGCTTGGCGGAAGCTCGGGCGGCTCGACGCTCTGGAGAGGTTAGGCGTGGTTGACGCCGAACGGGCAGGCATAGAGGTCAATCGGTGGCTTGCGTCGAGTATACTAACGGAAAAGGGCCAGAGCTGGAATGTTTCATCCGCGGAGGCGTGGGTTAGAGCCCAGGAGTAAACACGTAGAAAGAGCCAAATTTTGAGGAAGATAGACTATGGAGAACAAGAAACAAGCACGGGGGGAGGCCCCCGGGTGGGAGAAGCCTACGTTAGTGTTTGATGCACATCTGAACGAGATCGTGCGGGGCGGCGGCGCAAAATTGAGTGCTGTAACCGGGGACCCCGGCGATATCGGCAAGCCCCCAGGACAGGAATAGGCTGAAGCTGAAAGGGTTGTGCAGCAGACCCATCATCTCGAAGCGTCGCTGATATGGACAGGGTGATTGACGCTCCTGTCCCACGACGGTTCACGAGCGGGTCGTGGGAAGTGTCGCAGGAGTTATTGCTTCTGCGAGCGGGTATTGTTGACTCCCAAGATTTGGGTTGTTGGGATTGGGTGGAGCAACTTTGCAGCCGGGAAGGCTGTGAATACGGACAGGCCCGCGGTTCCGATTCCGGCCAATGGCAGATCGATTTGGACGGCGACCTGCGGCTGGTCGTTGATGTCCGATGGCCTGAAGTGAGGGCCTACGCCCCCGCTACCGTCGGCGATCAACACCTTCTTCAACAGTTCCTCGACACGGCTTGCGTGCTGCTGCTGCCTCTTTACGGGTGGGAGTGCCTGCACGCGAGTGCGGTTGCGGCGAAGGGCCGAGTTATAGCGTTCTGCGGCGACCGTGAAGCGGGCAAGTCGTCGCTGGCCGCCGCAGCTTTGCAGCAGGGTGCGGATGCCTACGGTGACGACGCTCTAGCATTCGCTTGGTCGCCGGCGGGAGAAGTGCTGGCGGCAAAGCTGCCGCAATATCTCAGACCGAGGGAACCTGCCCGCAGCGCGTTTCTTAGCGATTCCGAGCAGCCGGTGGCGGACTTCGCACCGGGCGAATCCTCTTGGACGCTCCACCTTCAGCGTGACGCCCTGCCGCTGGCCGCGATCTACTTACTGGGGCCGCGCTATCGTGAAGCAGCCAAGCCGCCTTGGATGATCGAAGAGGTTTCTCCTTCAGAAAAGCTGACGGCGCTTCTCACCGAGGCACATTGCCTGACGCTTCACGACGCCCAGCGCAAGCGTCAAATGACGGATCGCTTTCTTACCTTGACCGGCTCGGTGCCGATCTTCCGCCTACGGATGCGCGATGACTTGACTGTACTCCCCGCGCTCACCGAGTTCCTCTTGGATGCTCCAGCGGCGGTTCGGACTGAAGCGGTCCGCTAGCCTGCCAGCGCCATTCAGGGCTCCGTTTGCGCCGGCCGCGCGGGAACTTGCTGTGCATCACCGGGTTTGCTATCTTGAGGCTCTGATCGTGGTTTGTCTTCGAGGGGTTCTGCCTTACCCGCAATATTCAGTCAGTTGAGTTTCGCCGGCATTCGCGGCAAGTGGCTTTCGGATGAAAGAGTCGGAAGGTCGCGGATCTTGGATGAAGCGTTACGGACCGGCGGCAGACGCCGGTTGGACGCTGAGCGGCAGTGTTATCGGTTGCCTGTTGATCGGCTACATGCTGGGGGAGTACTTTGACGCGAACCCAGCGGCGATCTTGATCGGGCTGTTCACGGGTATTGTGGTTGGGATGTACAACCTCGCGAAGATCATGTGGCGCAAACAATGAATGCCGTGCTTTTGGGATTGCTGGGGGGGCTTGCCACGCTGGGCGCGTCAGAGTTGCTACTCAGGTGGTGGCGACCGCGTCCCGTGCATACGTTTTGGAAGTTGGGGTTGCTGAGTACAGCGCTGAGGACAACTCTTGTATTGGGGCTTCTTGTGGCGGTACTGGCCAGCAATTCCCTTGACGGGCGGCTATTTGTCCCGGCGTTGCTGGGAAGCTACTTTCTGGCGCTGCTGATGGAAACGTACCGGCACCAGCAGGTGATTCGATCGAAATGACTTTAGCGATTCCATTCGCCATGCTGGCAGCGGCCACCGAGGGCGGTCACGGCGAAGGCGAAGAAACGATTTCAGATGTAGTGATGCACCACATCTCGAACGCCGACATGCAGTTGTGGCCGTTCGATCTGGTTGCGCCCTTTTCGAAGGGTGCGTTGTTCATGGTGATCGCAGTCGGGCTGCTGTTGCCTCTATTGGGGTACGCGTTCCGACGTTCGCGCATCACGGGTGGAGCGCCGACCGGATTGACGAATGCACTGGAAGCCGTGGTGGTGTTCATTCGCGACGACATCGCGGTCACGAACATGGGCAAGAAGTACGGCCGCATGTTCACACCGTTCCTGTGTACGCTGTTCTTCTTCATCCTGACGTGCAATTTACTCGGGATGGTACCGGGTGGCTACGCGGCGACCAGCAATATGAATGTCACGGGCACTTTGGCGCTGATTACGCTGGCGCTCATGATCCTGTCGGGCATGGTCGCGATGGGACCGATCGGCTATTTCAAGCACATGGTACCGGCCGGGACACCGATATTTATCGCACCACTGCTGGTCTTGATCGAAGTAATCAGCACGTTCGTCAAGCCGATCGCGCTGACGATACGTCTCGGCGCGAACATGACGGCGGGTCACATTGTGATTCTAGTTATGATGTCGTTCGTGTTCATTTTTCAGAACATCTTCGTGGGCATATTCGTATCCGTGCCGATGGCGGTCGCGATCAGTCTGCTTGAGTTGATCGTGGCCTTCATTCAGGCCTACGTGTTCACATTGTTGTCAGCCATTTTTATCGGGATGATGGTTCATTCCGCTCACTAGAGAGACACAACTAGAAGTTTCATTGGAGGAGATATTTTCAGATGAGATCCAATCGCAAGAGATTCGCGTACGCCACGCTGATGTTGGCGTTTTTGATGTTAGCGGCCCCGAGTGCAGCCTTGGCCCAAGACGGCAGCGGTAACGCCGCATTGGGTTATTTTGGCGCGGCCATCGGCGCCGGAATCGCCGTGGTCGGAGCAGGCATCGGCATTTCCCGCCTGACAGCGGCGGCGGTAGAGAGCATTGCGCGGCAGCCGCAGGCGGCGAAAGACATCGTGGGCGCATTCCAGTTGCCGTTGTTCCTTCTTGAAGGTGTGGCGGTGATCGCGCTCGGTGTGAGCTTCGTCGTCATCTTCATGACGTAAGGGGAACGGACAGATGCTGAATCTGTACACCCTATTATTGTTGGCGGGCGAAAACCCGTTGCTGCGGTTCGAGCCGGGCTTGATGATCTGGACGATCATCACGTTCGTCGTGCTTCTCGTGGCGTTGCGCAAAATCGCGTGGGGGCCGCTGTTGGCGGCTCTCGACGAGCGTGAGAAGAGGATCAGCGACGCGCTGGGACAAGCCGAGAAAGCTCGTCAGGAATCGGCGAGCGCGGCCGAGGAGACGCAGCGCACGATCGGCGAAGCCGTGCATCGTGCGCAGGAGATCGTCCAAAAGGCGCGCGACGAGGCCGACCAATCGCGAAAGCAGCTGGTGGAGGAAGCCCGTGGCGAGGCGCAGCGGATCGTTGACCAGGGTTTGCAGCGACTGGAAGCCGAGCAGCGAGCCGCCCTCAGCGAAATCCGCAAGACGACGGCCGATCTCGCGATTCAAGCAGCCGGCCGCCTGATCCAGTCTTCGATGACGGACGAGCAGCAGCGTGATGTCGTCGACCGTTTTCTCAAGGAATTGCCGAACCAGCCGGTGCAATAAAGACCCCCTCCACTAAGCCCTCCGCCGTTTGTGGCCGATAGAAGTTCTGACGGCGGCTACCACCTCTACTAGGTGGCAGCCGCACCGGCCCGACAAGTCGTACAACGTTTTTTACTTAGGACTAGGGTGGTACCCCGATCGCGCGGTCGTTACCTTAAGGCCAGAATGCGAGTAGGGTTCTCCCCACCTCCGCGTGGCCGGGGTTGACTCCGTTGCGCGCTGACCATGGAATGTCTCTACTGCCATAAGAAGTTCTCTTCTTTGCGGTTCTGGAAGAGTTCGCAGTTTTGCTCGCCAGAGCATGCAGAAGACTACCGCACCCAAACCTTGGACCGCCTGATGGGCGATGATTCCGCGGGGAGCGGGGAAAAGCAGCCGTTGCCGCTGCCTGAAGTTCCCGGACCGGAGCAAGAGCCTGCACTCGCCGGCCCCCCGCAGCTCAATGCGGCACCGCCCGAAAGCGAGTGGGCTCCGGCACAGCTTGAAGCCCCGGCGGCAGGGCCTGTGGGGTTCGGCTTGGCGCGGCCGTCAGCGCTGATCACACCGCCGCCGGCGGGCGCGTATCCGACTATCGAGGAGATCCTTAGCCGCGCCGGGAAACAAGATTCAGGCCCAGCCGAGGAGATTGCCTCGTGGCAGCAGGCACCCAGTTCGCCGAGCGATCATGTGGATGTTAGGCAGCAGACCGCCGAAGAAGCCCTCGAAGCTCTTCGTAGTTTGGCCCGCGGTCAGACATCGGACGACACCAAGCGGGCCGGCGGCCTTGAAGACGCCGCCGCAGGCTCCGATTGGGACGACACGGTCGTTGAGCCGGGTACTGCGCGGGCGACGCAAGACGCGGAGGCGGACGACGTATTCGCGGAACTGCGCCGAATAGCCAGCACAAGCGACGATGCGCCTGGCGAGGAGCCGTTCGAAAGTTTCGATCCCGCAGCGCCGATCCCAAGTTTTTCGGCGCTCGACCATCTGTTAGCGATGCCGAAGCCCAGGCCGCGCGAGGCGATTCCGGGGCTGTCGATCCCAGCCAAAGGCGAGCAGGCCGCTCCATTCAACGCCGAGGCCGCCGCCGAGATTTCCGAGGCTGAGATTGCTCGTGCTCTTGCAGAAGAAGTTGTAGAAGCCACGTTTCCCGAGGCAGGGTTTCCCGAGGCATTGTCCTCCGAGGCAGTGTCCTCCGAGGCAGGGGAAAGCGGCCCGGCGGAGGAGCACCGGACAAAAGAGGGCGGCGACAAAGTTGTTTCCTTCCCGAGCCAAAGCGATTTGCGCCGCAAGAATTCCGTTGCGCAGACGAACGCTTCAGTCGCTGGCGGGCCGTCGTTCTTTGACCCGGAAATTCACGACGAACTCGTCGCAGTCGATCTGGACGGTATCACGAGAGAGGCCAGGGACTTCGCGATTAACGCCAACGTGGCGCTCGACGACACGCTGAAAGCACCCGCCGCCGCCATGAGTACAGCGACCGAAGCGGCGAAGGTTGTGACGGCGCTTGCGTGCCAGGGATTCCGGTCCGTGGGGACGGAAGTCGTGGACCTGAGTCCGGCGATACGTTCGTTGATGATTGACGATCAAGGCCCGCTCGGCAGCAGGGATGCCCGGGATGAACCCATATTTCATACCGTCGCAATGGCTCGCCTGGAATTTCGGCGACCCGGCGGCTTCGAGCTGTGCGCTGTTTGGCGCGACAACATCTCAGCGCCGGTCGTGAATCAGAAGTGGGGCGCCGACGCGGCGCGCCCGACGGCAGGGGAACCAAAGCGGGCGGCGGTTTCGTTCACGCCGGAGCTGCCGCTCGGGTTGCTCGAAAAAATGGGTGTCACACCGGCCGGGTGGACGGGGCAGTTCGTGCGCTCTGAGCTTTTCCACAAGGAGCCGGAAGTCAGAGAGTTTCCGTTCCCGCGAAACGATGCCGACGCTTCACGGCCGGCCGACGTGGGGAGAGTTTACTACGCGTAGCAGGATGCGGCGCGACCGCGAGGCAGCAGAAAATGGACCGGCTTCAAGTACCCAGAGCACCGGAATTGAGGTAAACACCCGACTGCGGAAAGACGGGTTTCGATGTACATTCTGGAACTAGGTGACTACTACTACTTGGGTAAGTAACCAAGAGCATCGGTCGCTATCGGAACAAGGGGTTGCATGATGAAAATCTTCGGCGACATCAATCTAGGAGTGCGATCGGAGAAGGCAAAAGAGCCAAGTCCGCAGGCTGAAAAGCGCGAGGAGCGGGGGAACAATGGCTCCGCGAACCGTGCTCCGGCTCCTCAACTTGTGGAGGATCTAGCTGACCTCATGCCCATCGACGAACCTGCCGAAGAGCGAATCAGCGAAGGCGCCGAGCACTACGCCGCTGCGGTCCGCTATTACATCAAGGGTCATCTCGACAAGGCCCTCGAAGAGTTATTGCGTGCACGTGACGCAGGCGAGGACATGGCCGAGGTTTCGACGGCCATGGCCCAGATCTACCTCGAAGGCCGCGACTTCGAGAAAGCGGCGCAGGCTTACCGAGAACTTGTCGGACTCGACCCGGACAACGGGGCAGCTCATTTCAACCTGGCGCTGGCGCTCGAGGCTACGGAGCGGTTCGAGGAAGGGCGAGACGCATTTCGAATGTCTCTCGAGAAAGATCCGGACCTAGTGGACGCGCACCTGGGACTCGCCGGTTGCTGCATCAAGGTTCAGGACCTCAAGGGCGCGGGAGACGCCTATCAGGCGTATCTGCAGTTCGAGCCTGACTCCTACACAGCAATTTTTGGCCTAGGCGTCGTGGCTCAACTCCGCGGAGAACTCGAGGCGGCGGTCGAACACTACAGCCGCGCGATCGAGAAGCAACCGGGTTCGGAAGAAGTTCTCACAAACCTAGCCGCCGTCTACGCCAACGCGGAAGAGTACAGCGAAGCGGCCAACTGCTATCGCGAGATTCTCAAGACCAACTCCAGCTCGGTCAAAGCTCTGGAAGGCTTGGCGTTCTCATGCTATCGGGAAGGCTTCCATTCCACGGCACGGACGCACTATCAACAACTGGTGAAGGCCGCGCCCGACTCTTTCGAGGCTTGGTACAACCTGGGGCTTGTCAACCAAAAGCTCGAAGAGAACGGGGAAGCCATCGAAGCCTATCAGCGGGCGCTTGGTTTGCAGAGCAATTCCGTGGACGTGCTCTTGAACCTGGCTGCGTGCCTGATGGAGGCCGACCGGGAAGAGGAAGCCACCAAGGTCTATCAACAGGCGCTGGAGGTTGATCCTCAGTCCGTGCAAGCCTTGCAGGGTTTGGCGACCGCAGGTGAAAAGAGCGGGAGCCTGGACGACGCGATCTCTTACTACTCACAGCTTGCTGAAGTCACCGACACGCCCGAGCCGATCTTCCGGCTAGCGGTTGCGTTGCAGAAGGGTGGCGACTGGGAGAAGGCGGCAGAGGCCTACGGGCAATGCACCACGATGAAGCCCGATTGGGCGGATGCCTGGCTGAACCGGGGCGTCGTCTACTTGAAGCTGCAGCAAGCGAGGGAGGCCGCGGACGCGTTCGGCAAGGTGCTGGAGCTGGATCCGGAACACTCCGACGCGATGCTGGGGCTGGCTTCGGTCCATGTTCGGGAAAAGAACCTCGAAGAAGCTCGCACTCTGTACCGCAAGATCGTGACACTGCGAGACGAATCTCCCGAAATCCTATTCAATGCCGGACTGCTCGAGCAGAAGGCGGGCGGCAACGAGGAGGCGCTCGCGCACTATTCGCGGGCGGTGGAACTGAAGCCTGATTTCGCCGAAGCCTACTTAAATCTGGGAGCGGCACTGCGTTCGCTCGGTCGCGAGGACGAAGCGATCGAAAACTTCGAACGGGCCCTCGAACTTAAGCCACAACTGGCCAAAGGCTATTTTTCACTCAAGCCCATGAAGGTCACGCGACCCGGCGTGAGGGAGCCGGCTCCGGCGACGGCCGGCGACTAGTCCCTCTTCAACGCAGCGAACGTTCGGCGTCCGGAAGGTCTTCCGGACGGCCGACGTCCCGCCAGTGGCCTTTGATCTCCAGCCAGCGCAACGACTTGCCGGCGGCGAGCAATTGGTGGATGGCGTCGGTTAGCTCATACTCGCCGCGGGGCGAGAGCGGGATGCGGTCCAGTTCCTCGAAAATCGAACTCCGGAATAGATAGACGCCCGCGTTGACCCACGGCGTTGTCGAAGCGCCTTGAGGCGGCTTCTCGATGATGCGGCTGATCAAGCCGTCGTTGACGTAGACGGCAGCGCCTCGATAGGGGTCGTCGACCCTCTTGAGGGCAAGGACGGCTTCGGCGCCCTCGGCGTTGTCGAGCAGCCCGGAGTAGACCGATGTGTCGACGATGATGTCGCCGAACGTCAGCAGAAAGGGTTCGCCGACGGAGAAATCGCGGGCAAGCAGCGCGGCGCTGCCTGTACCGTCCTGGGAAGGCTGTGGCTTGTAGCTCAGGCGGGCGCGGGCCGGCGGATGGGCGTCGAAGTAGCTCTCGACCATAGCGGCCTTGTAGCCGACGATGAGCAGGATCTCAGTGACGCCCGCGGCTTCCATTGCCTCGATAACGTGGCAGAGCATCGGGCGGCCATTCAGGGGCAGCATGGGCTTGGGGCAATCCGCCGTCAGCCCCTTCATGCGGGTGCCGCGTCCGGCGGCCAGGATAACGGCTTTAGTCGACATTCCTCGGTATCTGACGGTCGAATCGAGTCATAAAGGGCGCTATTGCTTGTTCGGAGCGTAGCATGGCCGCTCCAGCCCGTGAAGAAGCTCTCGGTGAAGTCGTTAGAATAGTGCCATCACCCAGGAGACAATCATTGCCCTCAGAACATACCCCCACTTCCTTGGACCTCGGCCGGCGCGCGGCGATCGGCCGGCGAAGCGTCGCAACCCTTGTACTGTTGTTGAGCATCCTCGCGTGTGGAGAGTCCGGACCCAAGAAGGGCCCGTACGATACCGATCCGCTGACGCCCGAACAAGCGATCGAGTCGTTCCAGATCGAGCCGGGGTTTCGGGTTGAGGTCGTCGCCGCCGAACCCGAAGTGATTGACCCGGTTGATATCGCGTTTGACGAGAACGGGGATCTCTGGGTGGCCGAGATGCTCGACTACCCCTTCGACCCCACAGAAGGAGCGGAGCCACGCAGCCGCATCCGCTTTCTGCAAGATCAAGATGGGGACGGACGATTCGAGTCGTCAACTGTCTTCGCCGACAAACTGCTGGATGTTTCGAGCGTGATGCCGTGGGCAGGTGGGGTCCTGGTGTCGTCCGCGCCGGACATTCTTTTCCTCAAGGACACCGATGGCGACCACAAGGCCGATGTCAAAGAGGTATGGTTCACGGGATTCCAGACCGAAGTTTCGCCCGAGGCGCGGGTCAACAGCTTGCGCTACGGCATTGACAACTGGATCTATGCGGCCAATTCGGGGCGGCCTGGGACGGTCACTTCGCCAAAGCACCCTGATGGGCCGGGAGTCGTCGTGCGCGGACATGACTTCCGGTTTCATCCGGGCAGGGGCCTGTGGGAGCCGGCGGCGGGCTCGACCCAGTACGGCATGTCGTTCGATGAGTGGGGCAACCGCTTTGGGTCGAAGAATACCGTGTTCTTGAGTCATGCCGTACTGCCGGTCAAATACGTGTTGCGGAATCGCTTTTTTAGTCCCGGTTCGCTGATGCAGTTTCTTGTCGAATACGACGACGAGGAGAACAAGATCTATCCGCTGACCAAGCCACAGCAGTGGCGCATTGAACGAACCGAGGCGCGGCAGCAACGTTATGAAGAAACGAATCCGGGCCGTGTCGAACATCTGTGGGGAAGGTTCTCGGCGGCCTCTGGAGCGACGGCCTACACCGGCGATGCTTTCCCGCCCGAGTACGTTGGAAACGTATTTGTCGGAGAGGTGAATGGGAACCTGGTACGGCGTAATATTTTGACGCAGGACGGCGCGACGTTTCGGGCCCATCGTTCACCGCTAGGCGAGCGCGAATTTCTGGCCGCTCCGGATAGCTGGTTCTCACCGGCGAACTTCACGAACGCACCGGACGGCAACCTCTACCTGGTCGACTTCTATCGTGAATACATCGAAGAGCCGCTTTCGATTCCCAAGGCCTTGCAAGAAAAGCTTCAGATGGACTTCTATCGCGGGGGCGACATGGGCCGGATCTACCGCATCGTTCCGGACAATCCAAAGGAGCGGAGGAATCTCAAACCCGCGCTCGGCAGCGCTTCGATCGAAGAACTGGTCGCGACGCTTGCACACGCCAACGGCTGGCATCGGCTCACGGCGCAGCGGCTGTTAGTCGAAAAGCAGGATCAGTCGGCGGTGCCGCTGCTGAAAACCCTGGCCGCCGAGAGTGCATCGCCACAGGGGCGGCTACAGGCGCTCTGGACGCTTGAAGGGTTGGGGGCGCTGGAGCCGGCGCTGGTGGGCAAGGCTCTGAGCGACGAGCATCCGCGGGTTCGAGAGAACGCGATTCGGATGGCTGAGGCCTTTCTGCCTGAGTTGGGGAACGTCTTAGTGGCTCGCCAGAATGACGAGGACCCCCGGGTACGGTTCCAATTCATTCTGACGCTCGGGTTGCTTCCCGGAAATCACAAGGCGCTGACGCCGCTGATCGCCGAGTACGCCGCTGACCGCTGGTTCCGTGATGCTTTGCTGTGCGCCGTGGGCGGGGGCGGGATGAATGTTCTTAACCGGCTTGTGACGCGTCACGGCGATTTTTTCGCCGAACCTTCTGAAGGCAAGCGCGAGATGATCAGGGGTTTGGTTGCGAGTATCGCCGCCCGCAGAGACAGCCGCGAAATTTCGCTTTTCCTGCTTACGCTCGACGGCAGCCGGCCGCTGCAGCCGGCCGCGTGGCGGAGTGCGGCGCTGGCGGGACTCGCCGCAGGGCTGGCGATCGACGGGTCGCGGAACCTGCGAATCCCCGCGGCCGAGCAGGTGATGATGAAGTACGTCCGCGGCGATGCGCCCGAGGTACGCGACGCCGCGAGGCAGGCGGCCCGCTTCCTGGCCTTGCCGGCATTCGTACAGCAATCATTGCGCGAGGCCGCTAGCGGGGAGTTGCCGATCGAAGAGCGCGTACACGCCACCGAGGCGCTACGAGGCGGCGGCTACAGCCAAGTGGCGCCGGTTTTACAGAAGATTCTGACGACGCCCTCGCCGCAGGCGCTCCAGGCGGCCGCTGTGGACACGTTGTCAGAGTTCGATGACGAAGGTATCGCGGAGGTCCTGCTGAGCGGCTGGGGCGGTTACGGACCTGCCGTGCGGGAACGCGCCGCCCAGGCCATGATGCGGACTCACGGACGCGCGGCGGCCTTCCTCGGCGCCATCGAAGCGAATCGGGTAACGCCGGAGACCGTGGATGCCGTTTCGAAGATCCGGCTGACACAGTATCCTGACGACCAGCTACAGCAGCGGGCGAAGAAGCTGCTCGCTTCCCAGGTCAGCGACCGAGTCGAAGTCGTGGCGGCATACGCGGACGTGGCCTCGCTTGACGCCGGCCTCGAGCATGGACGCACCGTGTTTGAAGAGCATTGCGCGAAGTGCCACGAGCCGCAAGGTGAACGAGCGCGCATCGGACCGAATCTATCGGGAGTTAGCAATAAGACGCGTCCGGAACTGATCGCGAGTATTCTCGACCCCAGCGGCGACATCGATACAAATTACGCCAACTACATCGTGGTCGACGATGTCGGCCGCGTTTACGACGGGTTGCTGGCGGGCGAGACGGTGGAGGCGGTGCGGCTGCGGGGCGAGTATGACGATGTAACGATCCTGCGCAAGAACATCGTCCAGATGAGGACCTCGACGGTCTCTCTCATGCCCGACGGTTTTGAAGAAAACATGAGCCGGCAGGATCTGGCGGACGTAATTGAGTACTTGCGGGCGGGGCTGTAGAGTGGCTGTGCGGGACCATGCAAGCAAAGAAAGACCTCAACGGTTGCATGAGTGACACACGGCGCACACTACTACCGTCATCCCAGAACAGTGTCCCCGGTTTCAAGGAGGTGACCGAATGGATCTAGCTATCGCTAATGGATCTAGCTATCGCTAAGTGTCTTCGTATGGGAAGCGGTGGACGGCCTTGACGCATTCCGAGAGTGCTTCGAGGAGCGTGGGGCCCCAACCGGTCGGTGTGTAGGGCGCGATTTTCTGGTTGGTCTGCTTATCGGCTTGAGCCAGAAACTGCATCGTGCGATCCCGTTGGGGAATGGTTTCGCGAACGGTGATCAGAAACTCGATCTCGCGGCCATCTTGTTGCTTCTTCATGGAGTAGTATTCCAAGCGGGCCAGCCCGTCCGCCGGCTGTGACTGCGCGTATTTCCAATCGTCCATGTAAATCCGTTCCCCCTTCAGGAGTGCAATCTGGTGATTGTACCTCTGAACCGGCTCCGTGTGACGCTCTGTGTCGCGGCGCGAATGGGGAACTGTTCTATTTGTTTGTTCATTAGCGCTACAATTGCGCAAGTACATGATCGGCGCAACCATCTCGCACTACAAGATCACCGCCGGACCCAAACCGAGCCGTGACCGTCAGGAAGCGGTCGGCACGGACAATCTATGATCGGCACAACCATATCGCACTACCGCATCACCGAGAAGCTCGGTGAGGGCGGCATGGGCGTGGTCTACAAGGCCGAGGACATCAAGCTCAAACGTCCAGTAGCGCTGAAGTTTCTCGCTCCTCATCTGTTGCGCGACGAAGAGGGCCGCAAGCGCTTTCTTCGCGAGGCGCAGGCCGCCGCTTCTCTCGACCACCCCAACATCTGTACCGTTCACGAAATCGACGAGGCCGATGGCCGGACGTTTATTGTCATGGCCTTTCTCGACGGACAGCCGTTGAGCGAGCGCATCAAGGAAGGCCCGCTCAAGCTGCCCGAGGCCCTCTCGATCGCCATCCAGATGGCCGAAGGGTTGGAGGCGGCGCACGAAAAAGGCATCACGCATCGCGACATCAAGCCGGACAACGTGATGCTGATGGCGGGATCGCGGGGCTTGGTCAAACTGATGGACTTCGGGTTGGCGCAGCTTGCCGGCAGCTCGAAGTTCACGCGCGAGGGGACGACGCTAGGCACGATGAACTACATGTCGCCCGAGCAGGCCGAAGGCGCCGAGACCGGCCACCGCACCGACATCTGGTCTCTCGGGGTGGTGCTGTACGAGATGATCGCGGGACAGCGGCCGTTTCGGGGCGATTTCGATCAGGCAATTGTCTACTCGATCATGAATGAGCCGGCCGAACCGCTGACGGCGGTCCGTACAGGCGTCCCAAAGGAACTCGAGCGCATCGTCAACAAATGTCTGGCGAAGAAGCCCGACCAGCGCTACCAGAACGCCGATGAACTGCTGGTGGACCTGCAAGCGCTGCGGGCGGAACTGGAACCGCAAGCCTCGCGAGTTACCGCGAGACCAGTTCCGGCCAAGCGCACTTCGCCTGCGATCCTGGGCGCGGTGGCAGCGGTGGTGCTGGGTGCGTTGGGTCTCGGCTGGTGGGTGGGGCGCCAAGGCGAAACCACGCCCGAGGGGCCCCCGGAATACAATCTGCGGCAGATCACCCGCGATGCCGGTCTTACATTTCAGTCCGCTCTTTCGCCCGACGGCCGGCTGCTCGCTTATGCTTCGGACCGCGGCGGCGAGGACAATCTCGACATTTGGGTGCAGCAACTCGCGTCGGGTGAACCGATTCGTTTGACCGATCACGAGACCGACGACCGGGACCCCTCGTTCTCCCCCGACGGCAGTCAGATTATTTTTCAATCGGCGCGCGACGGCGGTGGGTTGTTCACCATCCCGGCTTTGGGCGGAAACGTCCGCCGCGTCGCAGCCGACGGCTTCGGTCCTCGCTTTTCTCCCGATGGCCAGTGGATCAGCTTTTCTTGGGGCACGAGCGATAGCGGCGACCGCTCGTTTAGCAGTCTCTACGTAATTCCCATTTCCGGAGGTGATGCCCGAGAAGTTACAACCGGCTTGGCCGCCGCGTTCAGCCCTATCTGGTCTCCCGATAGTAAGAACTTGCTTTTCCTAGGGAGCACGGAACCAGGGGGAATCGGAGTGTTTCCGGATCTTGACTGGTGGATTGTACCGCTCGATGGGGGAAAGGCAGCCCAACTGGGGGCGGCCCAACTGCTTGAGGCCTCCGGTATTGGCGTCGAAAGGGGGCAGGGTCCTCAAGGCTGGCTCTCGACGGGAAATCGCATTCTTTTCAACGCCGCCGTTGGGAATGGGGCCGTCAACTTATGGCAGTTTCAAATTGCCGCTGATCCTTGGCGGCTCCTGGGCCCGCCGCAGCGCCTTACGTCGGGCACGGGTGAAGAACAACCGTCGGCGTCGAGCGATGGGCGTATTGTCTTCACGAGTTCCTCGCAGGACCAGGACATCTGGAGTCTTCCGCTAGACCCCAATCGAGGAATCGCAACAGGGCCTTTGGAGAAAGTCGTTAGCGGACTGAGTTCCGAAGGCGATCCGACGGTCTCGGCCGATGGCAGCAAGCTGCTTTATGTTTCCGATCGCGCCGGCAATCCGGATGTGTGGCTGCGCGATCTTACAACTGGTGTGGACAAGCCGGTGACGGTCAGTCCGCAGCGGGAGATCCGGGCGGCGCTTTCGCCGGATGGCTCACGTGTTGCCTTCTCGCGGCGCGAGAACCGTAAGGTGAATCTCTACATGAGCGATGTGTCCGGGGGATCGGAGAGGAAGATGCTGGAAGGAGTCGGCAACCTCATGGATTGGGTACCTGGGGGGGGAACAAGATACTTTATTACACCGTAGCTCCGATTCAGTGGATGCTGCTGGACGCGGAAACGGGCCAGACCGAGGAGATTGAGCTACGGCATCCCGAGCACCCGGTCCATGTTCTGAGGTTTTCTCCCGACCAGCAGTGGGTCGCTTTCAAACTCTTCATGGCAGGCGGATTGAAGGGGACCATGTTCATCGCCAGGGCCGACGGCTATCGCATCGCCGAGCAGAGCGAGTGGATTCCGCTTGCCGATAAGTTGTGGAATAACCGGAATTGGTGGTCGCCTGACGGCTCGATCTTATACTTCCTTTCGTTCCGGGACGGGTTTACCTGCATCTGGAAGCAGCGCCTGAATCCCGAGACAAAGCAGCCGATCGGCGAACCGGAGGCGCTGCAGCACTTTCATGGTGAAACGCGCAACGTGAACCCACTGGCATTCGGTTATGGAATGGCCGCCGACCGGCTGTACTTCCCGATGAGCGAGGCCAAGGGCAACATTTGGCTGGCCGAGCCGGTTGAGAAGGAATAGGCCCTAACGATGATCGGCGCAACCATATCGCATTACAGGATCACTGAGAAGCTCGGTGAGGGCGGCATGGGCGTGGTCTACAAGGCCGAGGACATCAAGCTCAAACGTCCAGTAGCGCTGAAGTTTCTGGCTCCTCATCTGTTGCGCGACGAAGAAGGGCGCAAGCGCTTTCTTCGTGAGGCGCAGGCCGCCGCTTCTCTCGACCACCCCAACATCTGTACGGTTCACGAAATCGACGAGGCCGATGGACGCACGTTCATCGTGATGGCCTTTCTCGACGGCCAGCCGTTGAGTGAGCGCATCAAGGAAGGTCCGCTGAAACTGCCCGAGGCCCTCTCGGTGGCCATACAGATGGCCGAGGGACTGGAAGCCGCGCACGAAAAAGGAATCGCGCACCGCGACATCAAGCCGGACAACGTGATGCTGATGGCGGGCTCGCGCGGCCTGGTTAAGCTAATGGACTTCGGCTTGGCACAGCTGGCGGGCAGCTCGAAGTTCACGCGCGAGGGGACGACGCTCGGCACGGTGAACTACATGTCGCCCGAGCAGGCCGAGGGCGCGCCGACGGGGCACGCCACGGATATCTGGTCGCTGGGCGTTGTGCTGTACGAGATGGTTGCCGGTGAAAAGCCGTTCCGGGGAGATTTCGATCAGGCGATTATTTACTCGATCATGAACGAGCCCGCCGAGCCGCTGACGGCGGTGCGCACAGGCGTCCCGAAAGAACTGGAACGGATCGTCAACAAGTGCCTGGCGAAGAAGCCGGACCAGCGCTATCACCATACAGATGAGTTGCTGGCAGATCTTCAGGGGGTGCGGAAGGAACTCGAGCCGCAGGCGTCGCGCGTGGCGGTGCAACCGGCGGCGGCCAAGCGCACGTCACCCGTGATCTTCGGAGGACTCGCCGGTGTGGTGCTCCTTGCGCTCGGCTGGTGGTTCGGGCGTTCGACCAATTCAGTAGAAGAAGGCCCACCGGAGTACCGCCTCACCCAGATCACACAGGACACGGGCTACACGGGGCAGCCTGCCCTTTCACCTGATGGCAAGTTCTTGGCTTACGCCTCGGACCGCGCGGGCGAAGACAACCTGGACATCTGGGTTCAAGCTCTCGGTGGCGGAGATCCCATTCGCCTGACCACCGATAAGGCCGACGAGTATAGACCCTCGTTCTCCCCCGACGGCAGTCGCATCGTTTTGCACTCTCGTCGGGACGGCGGCGGGATCTACGTCGTACCAGCGCTCGGTGGAACTCCGAGGCGGGTAGCGGATGGCGCGGGCACTCCAAGATTTTCACCAGATGGTACTTCAATCAGCTATTGGCGAGCGCACTTCAGCACTGAGAACCAGATCTTTCTAACCGCCTGGATCGTGGCCGCGTCCGGAGGGTCATCCCGAGAGATCAAGACCAACCTGGCTGTGGCACGGCCTTCCGCTTGGTCGCCGGACGGACAGAACTTGCTGGTTGTCGGTTCGGAAGCTCCGGTCGACTTTGGACGCACGCTGGAAGCGGATTGGTGGCTGGCGCCGGTCCGAGGTGGCGACGCGGTAAGACTGAACGTGCGCGAGGTCTTCAGCACCGCCGGCCTGGAATTGGGTGATCATGTTCCTTCCCCCGATAGTTGGTCGGCCGATGGCTGGGCTGTTTTCGAAGCTCGCACAAGAGGCGGGACGCGCAACGTTTGGAGAATTCGCATTTCCCCGACCGAGAAGCGCGTCCTCGGGCTACCGCAGAAACTGACGGCAGGAATCGGTGAGGAAGGCCCCTCTGTTTCCCACGATGGCCGTATCACCTTCATGAATCAGAGCAACAATCAGGACATTTGGAGTCTACCGCTTGATGCCAACCGGGCCAGAGTCAACGGTGAACCCGAAGACGTCGTATCGGGGCTGAGTCGAGAGGCTTTACCTTCGATCTCAGACGACGGCCGAAAACTCACCTTCACCTCGAACCGCGCCGGCAACAACGACATTTGGCTGAGAGATCTCGAAACGGGCAAGGATACACAACTAACCGTGGATCCCAGAGATGAGGAAAGGGGTCTGATCTCGCCCGATGGCACGAAGGTCGCTTTTGGGCGGGTTGAAGAGGGCAAGAGGAATGTCTATGTGATCGAAATCGGCCGCAGTTCGGAGGAGCTTTTGTTAGAGGACATCGGAAACCTCATGGACTGGACACCGGACGGCAAGAAGATTCTCTTCTACACCAACTCTCCGGTGCGCTGGAAAACGGTCGACGTTGCTAATCGCCGGCAGACGGATCTTGGACTTCAGCACTCGAAGTATCCGGTGCACAATGTCAAGTTCTCTCCCGACCAGAACTGGGTCTCGTTCAAGCTGCGCAACCGCGAAAGTCCGGTGTTCATCTCCCGGCTGATAGGAGGGACGGCGCAAGATCAAGAGCACTGGATTCCCATCGAGAACTCAACAGGGGTTGGTGTGGGCACGTCGTTTTGGTCGCCCGACGGCAACATGCTGTACATTACGGCGGATCACGACGAGTTCCATTGTATCGGGGCGCGGCCGCTCGACCCCGCAACGAAACAGCCGCGGGGGCCACTCGTCTTTGTGCAACACTTCCATGGACGCCTCACCGGCCCTGGACCCGTCGGACGCGGCTTGACTGCAACGAAGCTCTACCTGGCGCTCGGCGAAACCAAAGCCAACATCTGGCTGGCCGAGCCGGTTGAGAAACAGTAGGCCCTAAGCATGATTGGTGGAACGATTTCTCACTACAAGATCACCGAGAAGCTCGGTGAGGGCGGGATGGGCGTCGTTTATAAGGCGCAAGATACCAAGCTGGACCGGCCTGTCGCGCTGAAGTTTCTGGCGCCTCATCTTCTGCGGGATGAAGAGGGCCGGAAACGTTTTGAGCGGGAAGCGAAGGCGGCGGCTAAGCTCGACCACCCAAATATCTGCACGGTTTACGAGATTGACGAGGTTGACGGGCGGACGTTCATCGTCATGGCCTTCCTCGAAGGCCGGCCGCTGAGTGAACGCATCAAGGAAGGTCCGCTGAAGCTGGCTGAGGCGCTTTCGATTGCGACTCAGATGGCCGAAGGGTTGGAGGCGGCGCACGAAAAAGGCATCACGCATCGCGACATCAAGCGGGACAACGTGATGCTGATGGCGGGATCGCGGGGCTTGGTCAAACTGATGGACTTCGGGCTGGCGCAGCTTGCGGGCGGCTCGAAGTTCACACGCGAAGGGACGACGCTCGGCACGGTGAACTATATGTCGCCCGAGCAGGCCGAGGGCGCGCCGACGGGCCATGCCACGGATATCTGGTCGCTGGGCGTAGTGCTGCATGAGATGGTCGCTGGTGAGCGGCCATTTCGGGGCGACTTCGATCAAGCGATTATCTACTCGATCATGAACGAGCCGGCCGAGCCGCTGACGGCGGTGCGCACGGGCGTCCCGAAGGAGCTGGAGCGGATCGTTAACAAGTGCCTGGCGAAGAAGCCGGACCAGCGCTACCACCATACGGACGAATTGCTGGCGGATCTTCAAGGCGTGCGGAAGGAATTGGAGCCGCAGGCGTCGCGGGTGGCGGTGCAACCGGCGGCGGCCAAGCGCACTTCGCCCTTTATCTTTGGCGGACTCGCCGGTGTGGTGCTCCTTGCCCTCGGGCTCGGCTGGTGGTTTGGCCGTTCAACTGACTCGGGGGCGGACGACCCACCCGAGTACCGACTTACACAAATCACGCAAGACACGGGCTACACGGGCGAGCCGGCGCTCTCACCCGATGGAAAACTTCTCGCCTATGCCTCCGACCGCAGCGGCGAGGGAAACCTCGATATCTGGGTGCAACAGCTCGGCGGCGGCGCGCCGATCCGGTTGACCACCGACGCAGCCGACGACGGTAATCCGTCATTCTCACCCGACGGGAACCGCATTGCTTTTCGGTCTGGGCGGGATGGCGGCGGTATCTATGTCGTGCCCGCTCTGGGCGGATCACCCCCAAGATTGCTCGCAGAGGGCGGCCGAAACCCGAACTTCTCACCCGATGGCGCGCTTGTCAGTTACGTGGTTGTCAGCTTCGATAGCGAAAATCATAGATTCGCTAAGCCCTGGGTCATTCCCACTTCGGGAGGTGCAGCCCGGCCGATTGAGACGAACCTCGGTTGGGCAAGTCCGAGAGTGTGGTCACCTGATGGTCAGTATCTGTTGGCCGTCGGGAGCATCGCCCCTCGCGATTACGGCGTTGGGGCCGAATTTGACTGGTGGCTCGTACCCACCGATGGGGGTGAGGCCGTGGCCCTGGGCCTCCAGGAATTGTTTGCGGCCGCGGGGTTGGCAGGTGGGGGCAGATGGTTTCCAAATCCTAGTACTTGGTTAGCGGACGGAAGTTGGGTTGTGTTCGACACTCAGACGGAGGGCGGGATACGCAACCTCTGGCGCATTCGGGTCTCGGCCGCCGAGAAACGGGTCGTCGGGGAACCGCAGAAGTTGACGGCCGGGATCGGTGAACAGGCGGCCAGCGTTGCCGCTGACGGCCGCATCGCCTTCATGAACTTGGGCGACAACTGGGACATCTGGAGCCTACCCATCGATGCGAATCGAGCTGAGGTGAAGGGCGATCCCGAGCGCATTGTGTCGGGCCTGAGCGCGGAGCGAGACCCGTCGGTTTCTGCCGACGGCCGCAAGTTGGTGTACACGTCCAGCCGGGCGGGAAACGACGACATCTGGTTGCGGGACCTGGAAACGAACAAGGACACGCAGGTCACCGTCGGGCCCGGCAACGAAGTGAGAAGCGTGATCTCGCCGGACGGCACGAAAGTCGTTTTTAGCAGGCGAGGGCAGGGAGGGTCAAAAAGCTACTTGACTGAGCTCGGCCGAGGGTCGGAGCGGCTCCTGCTGGAGGGGGGCAGTCACACGGACTTCACTCCGGACGGCAAGAAGATTCTCTTCTATACGGGGGCGCCGATCCGCTGGAAGACAGTGGACATCGAAACCGGCGAAGAGCAGGATCTGGGGCTGGAACATTCTCCCGATCCGATCCATAGTGTCCGATTCTCCCCGGACCAGAAGTGGATATCGTTCAAGCTCGCGAACGAGGACTGCCCGATCTTCATCGCCCGTGTTGTGGGGGGTACCCCTCAGGACGAAGACCAATGGATCACCGTCGCGGACTCAAGCGGCCCGTATTCAGGTCATAACTGGTGGTCGCCTGACGGCAATACGCTTTACATTCTTGCTTCACGGGATGGGTTTAATTGTATCTGGGCCTGCTCGCTGGACCCGGTCACCAAGAAGCCGCTGGGACCTCTCAGGGCTGTGCAACATTTTCACGAGCAGCTTCGGTTCCCGAATGTTGGGGCCGCGCCCTTTGGTTATGGCTTGACGGCCAACAAGCACTACATGGCCCTGACCGAAGCGAAGGCTAATATCTACCTCGCCGAGCCGGTTGAGAAGGAATAGGCCCTAACGATGATCGGCGCAACTGCTTTCGGCGGGAGTGGCGGGTCGGACCGCTTCCTTTGGTCGCGGCTCGGCTAGAAGATAAGTGCTGGGTGGTGGAGGTCAGTTCTCCAGCAAAGCCCGCCGCAACGCGCCGGGATCGAAATCCATGCCCGCGCGCGAATAGGCCAGCAACCCTTTACGCCGCAGCTGGCTCATATGTTGCGTGATGATCTCTCGCGACGTGCCAACATGCTTGGCGAGCAACTCATGGGTCACCGGCATCAAGTGGACTTGAGATCCCTTGATCTGTTCGCCAAAGATATCCCCCAGCCGCATGATGACCTTGACCAAGCGCTGCGGAATCTGGTCGGTCGCCAGACTCTCAACGCGGTCTTCCATATCGTGAAGTTTCGAGGCGACCATGCGCAGCAGCGACGGCCCCAACGCCGGGGACCGCATCATGATCTCGTGCAGATCACTCGCGCTCCACTCCATGAGTAACGTGTCTTCCTGAGCCACGGCCATCTCACCGCGAAAGGGCTCAGCCAAGAGGCACGACTCACCGAAGAAACAGTCCCGGCCCCGGAAATCGAGCACTGTCTCACGTCCGGAGCGAGCGATACGGCTCACCTTCACCATCCCGCTGACCACGAGAAACAAGCTGTGAGGGCGGTCTTCGGGAGTGTAGATGGTTTGATCTTTCGTGAAATCTTGTGGCTTGCGCCGCGGGAGCAGATCCAGGGGATCTTCCCAAACAGGTCTAAGCGGAAATGATTGTACGGCCCCTACCGACATAGAGATAAACCTCCGTCCGTCGCGCCCACCCGCACACAGCGGAAGGCAACCGGGAGAGTTGTCCAATGCAAGATGATCCTGAAAGGAGGGAGTGTTTCCAATACAAGATGATCCTGAAGA
>JAQBUE010000040.1 GCA_027624045.1 Acidobacteriota bacterium | reverse complement strand
AGAAAAGCAAATCGAAGCAAACCGCAACAACGCGAAACATTCCACAGGTCCGCGCACCGACGAAGGCAAACAAACCTCCTCCCAAAACGCCCTCAAGCACGGACTCCTAGCCAAACGATCCGTCATCCCCGGCGAAGATCCCGCCGAGTTCGACGCCCTCGTCACCTCGTTCGAAAACACCTTCAACCCATCGAACGCCTACGAAGCCTCGCTCGTCCGCCAGATGGCCGACGCCGACTGGCGCCTCAAGCGCATCAGTCACCTCGAAACGGCCTACCTCTCCTTCGCCGTTGAGGACACCCTCGCGCAATTCAAGAAGTACCATCCCAACGAGCCCGAGCCCGACAAGGTGAACCTCCTCGGCGACATCATGCAAACCCGCACCGCCGACATGACGCACTTCTCGCGCTACGAAGCACACCAAAGCCGCCGCCTCCACCAGCTCTTCAAACAACTCATCGAGATCCGCGAGCTCGACGCCCGCGACCGCCGCCGCTTTCAGGACCAACTCGATCGCGAGAGCCACGAGAACGAGCGCCGCCAGCCCACCCAAGCCCACCGCCGGCCCCCATGGCGCGAAGAGCAATCCGCCGAACCAACCCGATATGGCGTAACGTCCACGAAACCAACAACATCCGACCCACCCGGCCTAGCCACCTCCGACGAATCCCGTTCCTAACCCCGTCGGAGTCCAGGCACCCAGCCCCAAAGGAGCCAGTCAGACACGAAAAACCACCACCAACCGCCACACCCTCCCAACCCACCCACCCGACCTGTACCCTGAAGTTTCCGCCGATAAAACTTCATGGACGACCGATCGATCGATTCGCTGCACCGGTTGGCGCGGCTGTACCGCGTTACGACCGAGTTCCAAGACGGCTTTCACGCGCTGCGCCGCGCTGCACCGGAAGCGGTCGTTGCGGTACTGCGGTCGCTCGGCGCGCCTCTGGCTTCGCTCGACGATGCACCGGACGCCCTGCGTGCGCGACGCCTTGAGCTGTGGCAGCGGATCGTCGAGCCCGTCGTCGTTTCGTGGACGCCCGATCAGCCTGCTTTCCCCGATCAGCCAGCGTGCCCGGATCAGCCTGCGTGCACTGTGCGGCTCGATCCGCGTGAGAGCCTGCTCACATGCGAGATCGAACAAGAGGACGGAACACAGCGCCGCTGGAGCGTGCGGCGCGATGATATGCCCCTGCGGCACTCGGCCGAAGTTGAAGGCCGAGCTGACACGATACGAACGCTCACCCTGCCGGCCGACCTGCCCCTTGGCTATCACCGGCTGCATCTGCGGACCGAACGCCGCACGGCCGAGGCTTGGGTCTTTCGGGCGCCGCGGCAAGCGTATCCGCTGCGAGAGGTTTGCGCGGCTGGCTGGGGGGTCTTCCTGCCGCTCTATTCGCTGCATACAAGCAAGAGCTGGGGCGCCGGAGATTTTACCGACCTCGGCGAACTCGCCCAATGGACAGCTTCGCTCGGCGGCCAGCTCGTCGGAACACTGCCGTTGCTGGCGGCGTTTCTCGATACGCCCTGCGATCCGTCTCCCTACACACCGGTGAGCCGTCTGTTCTGGAACGAGTTCTTTGTCGACCCCGCCGCCGCCCCCGAGTTCGAGGATTCGAGCAGGGCGAAAGAGCTGCTGTCCTCAAGCGAATTTCAAGCCGACATCAGTGCCTGCCGCGCCGCGTCGCTTGTCGACTACCCCCGGCAGATGGCCCTCAAGCGGCGAGTGATCGAGCTGCTGTGTTCAGCTTTGGGCGACAACACGTCGCAACGCGCAACTGACTTGCGGGAGTATGTGGACGCCCGGCCCAGCCTCGAAGCCTACGCCTCGTTCCGCGCGGCCACCGAGCACGAACACAAGACCTGGCCCGAGTGGCCCGAGCGGCAGCGTAGCGGCCACCTCAGCGGCGGCGATTACGACGAGCAAGCGCGACGCTATCACCTCTACGTCCAATGGCTGGCTGACGCTCAACTGCGCAAGCTTGCCGAGGATGCGGGCAGCGCCGATCTTTACCTCGATCTGCCCCTGGGCGTCCATCCTGGCGGATTTGATGTCTGGCGTGAGCCTGATTCCTTTGCGCTCGGCATGGCGGGTGGCGCGCCGCCGGACCGCTTCTTTACGAAAGGCCAGAATTGGGGGTTCGCGCCCGTGCATCCCGAGAAGATTCGCCTCGACGGATACCGTCACTACATCGAGTGCCTGCGCCACCACATGCGGTATTCACGCGTGCTGCGTATCGATCATGTGATGAATCTGCACCGCCTGTACTGGATCCCGCGGGGTTTCGAGGCGACGCAGGGCATGTATGTGGCTAATCGCGCCGACGAGTTCTACGCCGTCCTCGCTCTTGAGTCCCGGCGTCATCAAACCGCGATTGTCGGCGAAGATTTAGGCACTGTTCCCGGCCGCGTGCGAGTGAACATGAGCGAGCACGGACTCAGCCGCATGTACGTTGGCCAGTTTCAGCTCACGCCCGATTCGAACAACGCCATCGAGGCGACGCCCGAAGATTCACTGGCAAGCTTGAACACTCACGACATGCGTCCCTTCGCGGGCTTCTGGAAGGGCCTCGATATCGAAGACCAGATGGAGTTTAAATTGCTCGACCCCGAGCAGGCGCATCAAGAGCGGGAACGGCGCCAACAGGTCACTGCCGCCGTCGTCGATTATCTGCGCCGGCGCGGCGCCCTTACGAAGGATGACCCGGCGCTCGATGACATTCTCGAAGCTTGCCTGGTCGAATTGGCGGCCCGGCCCGAGTCGATGATGCTGGTGAACCTCGAAGACCTCTGGCTGGAGGAAGTCCCCCAGAATACACCGGGGACCGTCAACGAGCGGCCAAATTGGCGTCAGCGATCCCGTCATAGCCTGGAAGAGATGAAGGCCCTGCGGCGAGTCGAGGAACTGCTCAAGCGGGTGAATCAGCTCAGAGTCGAGGCGGCGAGTTGAGTTTCGCCAATCCGGCGACGGTCTCATTTCCGTTAGGATCGGAGTGAACCTACCGTTAAACACAAACCTGCCCATGGACACTCCTCTGCTCACCGAATTCGACCTCCACCTGCTGGCCGAGGGAAACCACTACGACAACTATGAGAAGCTCGGCGCGCACCTCGTCGAAGCCGGCGGAAAGCAGGGGACGCGGTTCGCCGTCTGGGCGCCGAATGCCGAGGCCGTGTCGGTGATCGGCGATTTCAACGGCTGGGACCGGAAGTCACATCCCATGCGCAACCGGCCCGAAGCGGGCGTTTGGGAAACCTTCATTCCCGGTATCGGCTCGGGGGCGCTGTACAAGTACTTCATCCGTTCGCGCGAGGGGGGTTATGAGGTCGAGAAGTCAGACCCTTACGCTTTCGCGGCGGAGATCCGGCCGCGCACGGCGTCGAAGGTCTGGGACCTGAACGGCTACGACTGGCGTGATGCGGAATGGATGGCGTCGCGCGGCCCGAAGAACGCACGCGATGCGCCGATCTCGATCTACGAGCTGCATCTCGGCTCGTGGATGCGGGCTCCTGAGAAGGGTGGCTGGCTCACGTATCGGGACCTGGCGCCGCGAATCGCCGAGTACGTCACGAAGATGGGGTTCACGCACGTCGAGTTGATGCCGGTTACGGAGCATCCGTTTGACGGCTCGTGGGGCTATCAGACGGTCGGCTACTATGCGCCGACCTCGCGGTTCGGCACGCCACGGGAGTTCATGTTTCTGATCGACACACTGCACCAGGCCGGGATCGCGGTGCTGCTCGATTGGGTGCCGGCGCATTTCCCTAAAGACGAACACGGCCTGGCCTACTTTGACGGGACGCACCTCTACGAACACGCCGATGAACGGCAGGGGCTTCATCCCGACTGGGACACGCTCATCTTTAACTATGGCAGGCGGGAAGTCCGCAATTTCCTGATCGGAAGCGCGCTCTTCTGGCTCGACCGTTATCACATCGACGGACTGCGTGTCGACGCGGTGGCTTCGATGCTCTATCTCGACTACGGGCGCAAGGAAGGTGAATGGATTCCGAATCGCCACGGCGGAAGAGAGAACCTGGAAGCTGTCGATTTTATACGCCTCTTCAACGAACGTGTCTACGCCGAGCATCCCGATACGATGAGCGTCGCCGAAGAATCGACGTCGTGGCCGATGGTGTCCCGGCCGACCTATATGGGCGGACTCGGATTCGGATACAAGTGGAACATGGGGTGGATGAACGACATCCTCGAATACATGGAGCAGGACCCCATCCACAGACAGTATCACCACGAAAAGATCACCTTCAGCATGCTGTACGCCTTTACGGAGAACTTCATCCTGCCCTTCTCGCATGACGAAGTGGTCCACATGAAAAAGGCGATGCTCGGCAAGATGCCGGGCGACGATTGGCAGAAGTTCGCGAACCTGAGACTTCTGTACGGGTACATGTTCACGCATCCGGGCAAGAAGTTGCTTTTCATGGGATGCGAGTTCGGGCAGTGGCGCGAGTGGACGCACGATGAGAGCCTGGATTGGCATTTACTGCAAGACGCTCCGCACCGCCAGCTGCAAAACTGGGTGCGAGATCTCAATCATTGCTACCGCTCTGAAGGCGCGCTATTTGAGATCGATTTCGACCACAATGGCTTTGAATGGATAGACTGCAACGACAATCAATCGAGCGTGATCAGTTTTTTGCGGCGCGGAAAGACACCGGGAGACGAGTTACTGGTGGTGTGCAACTTCACTCCGGTAGCGCGCGAAGACTATCGGGTCGGCGTTCCCTACGGCGGTTACTGGAAGGAAATACTGAATAGCGACGCTGGGGTCTACGGCGGCGGAAACGTCGGAAACGGCGGAGGTTTGGAGGCTCGGGAGGAGTCGGCCCATGGCCGGCCTAGCCATTTGAACTTGAAGATACCGCCGCTCGGTTGTTTGATTTTCAAGAGGACCGCAGTCCCTTCTGAAGGCCGTTAGATCGGCCGATCGTTGTCGATGAACGCCCGCAGCCGCCCGCTGCGGCTGGGATGCCGCAGTTTACGCAAGGCTTTCGCCTCGATCTGCCGGATTCGCTCACGCGTTACCGCGAAGCTCAGTCCGACCTCTTCAAGCGTGCGCTCGCTGCCGTCATCAAGGCCAAATCGCATCTTGATGACCTTCTCCTCGCGCGGTGTCAGGCTCTTCAGCACCTGCGCCGTCTGAGCCCGCAAGTTCAGGTTGATAACGGCATCGGCGGGTGAAACCTGGTCTTGATCTTCGATGAAATCGCCTAAATGAGAATCCTCTTCTTCGCCCACCGGGGTTTCGATCGAAATGGGTTCCTGCGCCACTTTCAGAACCTTTCGAATATTGGCGACGGGAAGATCGAGGTGTTGCGCTAACTCCTCGCTGGTTGGTTCGCGTCCCAGTTCCTGAACCATTTGCCGAGATGCGCGGATGACCTTGTTGATCGTCTCGATCATGTGGACTGGAATCCGAATCGTTCGGGCTTGATCGGCGATCGCTCGCGTGATGGCCTGACGGATCCACCATGTCGCATAGGTCGAGAACTTGTAGCCGCGCTGGTACTCAAACTTGTCGACAGCCCTCATCAGTCCGATATTGCCCTCTTGAATGAGATCAAGGAATTGCAGGCCGCGGTTACCATAACGCTTCGCAATCGAAACCACGAGCCGCAGGTTGGCTTCCACCAGTTCGCGCTTGGCGGCTTCGGAGACGCGCTCCCCTTCGCGAATCAACTGCAGCGTTGCTCGCAGTTCACTCGATGTCGCCCCGGCGCCGTCCTCAATCGCCGCGATGCGGCGGCGGGCCGCGCGAATCTCGGAGCGCAGGTTGCGGCGCTCATCGGAACTCTCCGCCGACTGCTCAAGCCGGCGCTGGCGCAGCGCCAGCGGCGTCTCGATAGCCTTCAACTCTTTGACCGTGGTTTCGATACAGCCGACCAGACGCTCATGAACCTGCGGCGTAAACTCAAATCCGCGCAGCACGCGGGAGATACAAATCCTCGTGCGCGCGAGCCGCATCGTCAAGCGGCGATATTCAACCGGCTTTTGTGACCGGGAGGTGGCACGCAATTTGGCGCGGCACTGTTCGCAAAGGCTCAAGTCGCGCGACAGATTCCGTATCGCCCGCAAGAACTCCTCGTTTTTTTGCGACAGCAAGTCGTCTGTGATCTCGTCGAGGTTGAGCGCCACAATCTCGCGAACCGACAACTCCGCTTCCGCGACGCTGTGACTCAGAACAATCAGTTCCCTCGCGACCGCGGGGCAGCGCGATACTTCCTTCTGGATGCGTAAACGGCCCCGCTCGATCCGCTTGGCAATCTCGACCTCGCCTTGGCGGGTCAGCAGCGGCGAGGCGCCCATCTCCCGCAAATAGACCCGAACCGGATCCGCGCTCGTATCGTGAGCGCCTGGGGTAAGGTCGAGTTCAACCGGAGCGTCCTCGGAATCCTTACCGGTGCGGTTCTCATTGCCGTCGGCCGACTCAAGTTCCTCCATCTCAGAGGTGTTGACGTCGTGCAGAAGTCGATCGACCTGCTCGGCGGCGCGCAGATTTTTTTCGGTGTCTGGATTCACTGCTTTACCCGGGACCCCTAGCGAGGAGCAATCTGTCTAAGCCACTCATCTGGAATGCGAAATTTTCACGCCGAATGGGCCAATCAGTCGTTACAAACTCTCCCCCCCCCATGTCCCGGGTAACATCCATGGCGGGCACCCGCCCGGTTTCTGGTGACCAAGCGACAGAGAGCGGCACGACACATCAGGAGGCGCCAGCCGAGGGAGTGCGTCCGCGATGCGCTCGCTCGAACATCGGCGCGGCCATCGCCTTCTTGCGGCGCAGCAGATCCAGCAGCTTCACGTTGTCCCCTGCTTTCTCCGCCCGCCCGATCTCGCTGAGGACTGCCTGATAGTCGCGCTTATCAACCTCCAGCCGAAGTGCGGCCACCGCGCTCCGGCCTGACTCAATCGAAGGCTCGGGCCCCTCGCCCCCCAAAAGCAGTTTGTCGAAAAGAAGACGCTCCGCGCCGTCAAGCCGCCCCTCAAGAGCGGCGTACTGGAAGGAGCTATCTTGTTTCCCAACCGACTCGATCGCTTCGAATATCTTCCGGCTGGGCAGTTCTTGCTTCGTGGTTAGATCGACGACATCGGGGAGCAGCTCTTCGCGGGCATCAGGCGATTCCACCATCAGCCGCAGCAGAATTCTCTCGCTTTCACTGAATCGGGTCTGGGGCGCAATTGGCTTCGCGCGGCTATTTGATTCGGTAAACAACTGAACGAACTTGCTCAAGAGCATACGGTTCAGGCCCATGCGGTGTCCGACATCCTCGGCCCGCAGAGCGCGTTCAAATCCCTTGGGCATCCAGCGGATCTTTGGCTCCACAAATTCGATCGCCTGGGACTGACCCTCGGAGGTCTTTGTGTCGAAGCGCTTGCGGGCGTGATCGGCGAGCCAGTCAAAGTAGCTGGGCGCCTCGGCCAACTTTTGGCGGTACGATTCCCCGCCCTCTTGCCGGCAATAGTCATAAGGATCGAGTCCATCCGGCAATCTCAGAACGCGCACCCAGAGCCCCTCTCGAATGAGAACCTCTATCGATCTGTGAACCGCTTCCTGCCCGGCCGTATCCGGATCGAAGTTCACGACCAAGGCGTCCACATGGCGGCGCAATGTCCGCGCGTGCTGTTCCGTCAAAGCAGTGCCACAGCTCGCGATCACGTTCCGCACACCGGCTTCGTCCGCTCCAATCACGTCCATGTATCCTTCGACGAGCACCGCTGACCGCTCCTGGCGCATCGTCTCCCGCGCGCGGTGCAGGTTATAAAGCACATTCTGTTTCTTGTAAATCGCCGTTTCCGGCGAGTTGAGATACTTGGGCTGCTGCCCTTCGCGGAGCGCCCGCCCGGCAAAGGCGATAATCTTCCCTGTTTCGTTGTGAAGAGGAAACGTCAAGCGGTCACGGAAGCGATCGTAGAAACCTTCTCCTTCGGTCTGCTTACCCACGAGTCCGGAAGCTACCATGGCTTCGGGAGAGAAACCTTCGCGGCCAAAGCGGTCAATCAAGCCCCGAGCCGGCGCATAACCGAGCCCAAACCGCTCCTCGGCTTCCGGCGACAGACCTCTAGCTCTAATATACTCCCGGGCGCAAGTCCCAGCCCCGCTCGTGAGCTGTTCGCGGAACCAAGCCTGCGCTTTTTCGTGCATGCGATCCAGCGATTCGCGCACGCGGCTTTCCGCGTCATTGAACGAGCCGCCGGCCGATGCCGGCACCGGAATGCCGTGGTGCTCGGCGAGTGAGACGAGAGCCTCATAGAACGTGAGGCCTTGCGTTTCCATCACAAAGTTGAAAACGTCACCGCCTTTACCGCAGCCGAAACACTTGAAGATCTGGAGACCTTGATGGACGGAGAACGACGGGGTCTTCTCGGTATGGAAGGGGCAGAGGCCCACGAACCGAACCGAGCCCTGCTTGCGGAGACGAACAGACTCACCCACCACGCCGATAATGTCCACGGAAGACTTGACGTGAGCGGCGAAGTCCATTCGCCACTTATCCTAACGCAGCCCGGCGGCGAGATGGGCTGTGGGCGTTAGTGCCAGATGGAAGGGCCGTGCAGCGGCCCTTCCATCTGGCGAAACAAGAAATTACTTGGCCGGCGGGGGTACTTCGGAGGGCAGTTCTTCAGAGAAACCCGGCGGATAGTCCAGCGGCATCTCTTCTCCAAATCCCGGAACGCCACTGAGATATTCGACTTCCGGAATAATCTCCTCCGGCGCATCCTCACCTTGGATCTTGATGTTGCGGTATACGGCAAGGCCGGTGCCAGCGGGAATGAGCCGGCCGACAATGACGTTCTCCTTAAGACCGCGAAGGTAGTCGACCTTGCCGCTGATCGAGGCTTCGGTGAGCACACGGGTGGTTTCCTGGAACGAAGCCGCCGAGATGAACGAATCCGTCGCCAGAGAAGCCTTGGTGATACCCATCAGCAAGGGCCGCCCGATGGCAGCCTGTTGATCATCCTTACGTAGCGCGTCATTCGTATTCTGGAAGCGGAACTTGTCGACAACTTCCTCGAGCAAGAATTCGGAGTCCCCGACCTGCTCGACCTTGATCCAGCGCATCATCTGCCGCACGATCACTTCCAGGTGCTTGTCATTGATATTCACACCCTGCAGCCGATAGACTTCCTGGATCTCGTTGACGAGATACTTCTGCAACTCCTTTTCGCCCAACACGGCCAGAATGTCATGCGGGTCACGCGGACCATCCATCAACGGCTCACCCGCTTTCACCTTCTCACCTTGCTGCACGTTGATGTGAACGCCGCGAGGCAGCGAATACTCGCGCTCCTCGTTGTTGTCCGCGACGACGTAGATCTTACGAAGTCCCTTCACAATCTCGCCATAGCGCACCGCGCCGTCGATCTCGGAAATCACGGCGGTTTCCTTGGGACGCCGTGCCTCGAACAGTTCGACGACACGCGGCAAGCCACCAGTGATGTCTTTCGTCTTCGTGGTTTCGCGCGGGATCTTCGCCACCACGTCGCCGCCGTGAATCTCGTCTCCATCACGCACCATCAAGTGGGCATTGGTGGGAATGAGATACTTGCGCTGCATGACGCCCTTAGCGTCGCGAATCTCGATCTGCGGCTGGCGCTTCTGGTCCGGCGAGTCCGTCACAACCCATTGCGACATGCCGGTCACTTCGTCCACCTGCTCCTGCAACGTGACGCCTTCCTGTAGATCGATGAAGTGGCACTGTCCGCCGACCTCGGTCAGGATCGAGAAGGTATACGGATCCCATTCCAGCAGGATCTGATTGCGCGAAACCGGGGCGCCGTCGGCAACCAGAAGCTTGGCGCCATACACGACCTGATAGCGCTCCTTCTCGCGTCCCTTCTCATCCACGACGGCGACGATGCCGTTACGATTCATGGCGATCAAATTTCCGTCTTTATTGCGAACGTTGGCGATCTTGACAAACTTCGCGAAACCGTCGGACTTGGCGTCCTGTGTCGACTGTTCGCTAACGCGCGTAGCGGCGCCACCGATGTGGAACGTGCGCATCGTCAGCTGCGTGCCCGGTTCGCCGATCGACTGCGCGGCGATGACCCCGACCGCTTCGCCGCCTTCCACCAAACGTCCCGTGGAAAGGTTACGGCCGTAGCACATGCGGCAAACACCGCGCTCTGATTCACAAGTCAGCACCGACCGAATATTGACCCGCTCGATGCCGGCCGCCTGAATCGCTACCGCCAACTCCTCGGTAATCTCCTGGTTCACCGTGAGGATGACGTTGCCTTCGTAGTCCTTGATTTCTTCCTGGGCGACGCGGCCGACGATGCGGTCACGCAACGGCTCGATCACCTCGCCGGATTCGACGATCGGTTCTACGTAGATGCCGTCCCCGGTTCCGCAATCCGGCTCCATGATGATGACATCTTGAGCGACATCGACGAGACGGCGTGTCAGATAACCGGAGTCCGCTGTTTTCAGGGCCGTATCCGCCAAGCCTTTCCGTGCGCCGTGCGTCGAGATAAAGTACTGCAACACGTTCAGGCCTTCGCGGAAATTGGCCGTGATCGGCGTCTCGATGATTTCACCACTGGGCTTAGCCATCAGACCGCGCATACCGGAAAGCTGGCGAATCTGTTGTTTCGAGCCGCGAGCGCCGGAGTCGGCCATGATGTAAATCGGATTAATTTCGGTTCCGGTGGCATCGCTTGATTCCAGGCCCGAAAACATCTCGTCCGATACGCGCTCGGTGACCTTCGACCAGATCTCGATGATCTTGTTGTATCGCTCACCGTGCGTAATAGCGCCATCAAGATACTGCTGCTCGACCGCCATGACTTCCTTCTGGGCGCCCTTCACCAGCCGCGGCTTCTCGGCCGGCACGAGCATGTCGTCAATCCCGATCGAAAGCCCGGCCTTGGTGGCGTAGTGGAAACCCAGGTTCTTCAGGCCGTCGATCAACTCGACCGTCTCGGCCCGTCCATACTTCAGGTAGGAATACTGCACCAGTTGCGTTAGGCCCTTCTTCTTCATCAAGCCATTGACGAAGGGCATTCCCACGGGCATCTGATCGTTCAGAATGACTCGGCCGACGGTCGTCTCCATGTGCTGCTTACTGTACTGAACCGGCTCGGTGTGCAACACGTTTTGGTTGTCAAAGCTCGTCGCCAGGTCAATGACCGGACCCGAATAATACAGTTTGATCGGAGTCAGGGTTGCCACTTCACCCATCTCGAGGGCAAGCAAGACTTCTTCCGCGCTCGCGAAGGTGCGTCCCTCGCCCTTGGAGCCTGCTCTCGATTTGGTCAGATAGTAGATGCCCAATACCATGTCCTGCGTTGGCGTCGTAATCGGAGCGCCGTTCGCGGGAGACAGAATGTTGTTCGAACTGAGCATCAACACTTCCGCTTCGATCTGTGCTTCGGGCGAAAGAGGAACGTGGACAGCCATCTGATCGCCGTCAAAGTCAGCGTTGAACGCGGTGCACACCAGCGGGTGAATCTTGATCGCCTTGCCTTCGACCAGAACAGGTTCAAAGGCTTGGATGCCCAAGCGATGCAGCGTCGGGGCGCGGTTTAGCAAGATCGGGTGATGCTTGATCACCTCTTCGAGAATGTCCCAAACGACGGGGTCCTGCTGCTCGACGAGTTCTTTCGCCTGCTTGATCGTCGTGCAATGCCCGCGTTGCTCAAGCCGCTGATAGATGAAGGGCTTGAATAGCTCAAGCGCCATCTGTTTCGGCAACCCGCACTGGTGCAGCTTCAGATCAGGCCCCACCACGATCACCGAACGTCCTGAGTAATCGACGCGCTTACCAAGCAGGTTCTGACGGAAGCGCCCCTGTTTGCCCTTCAGTGTGTCGGAAAGCGACTTCAGCGGCCGGTTGTTGGCGCCCCGCAGTACATGCCCGCGGCGGCCGTTGTCGAACAGCGCGTCCACGGCTTCTTGCAGCATCCGCTTCTCGTTACGGACGATCACATCCGGCGCGCTCAGTCCCATCAGCTTCTTCAGCCGGTTATTGCGGTTGATCACCCTGCGATAGAGATCATTCAGATCCGAGGTAGCGAAGCGGCCGCCATCGAGCGGCACCAACGGGCGCAATTCGGGAGGAATGACCGGGATCACATCGAGAATCATCCACTCCGGCTTGTTACCCGACCTGCGGAATGATTCGACAACCTTGAGGCGGCGCGCGAACTTGAGCTTCTTCTGAAGAGAAGTCTCGGTCTTCATCTTCTCGCGAAGATCGACCGCCATCCGGTTGAGATCGATCTTCTTGAGCAGTTCCTTGACGCCCTCGGCGCCCATCATCGCCACGAACTTGCCGGCGACCTCTTTGTCCTGGTCAAGCTGCCTTTTCTTCTCGTCGGTGAGGACATCGCCCTGCTCCAAGTCAATACCCTCGTCGGCTTGGATGACGACATAGGCCTCGAAGTAGAGCACCCTTTCGAGTTCGCGCAGCGTGATGTCGAGTAGCTGGCCGATGCGCGACGGCAATCCCTTAAAGAACCAAACGTGCGAACAGGGAGACGCCAGCTCAATGTGCCCCATGCGCTCGCGGCGCACACGGCTCAGCGTCACCTCGACACCGCATTTGTCGCAAATGACGCCACGGTGCTTCATCCGCTTGTACTTACCGCACAGGCATTCCCAGTCGGTAACGGGGCCGAAAATCTTGGCGCAGAAAAGCCCGTCTCGCTCGGGCTTAAAAGTCCGATAGTTAATCGTCTCGGGCTTCGTGACCTCTCCGTGCGACCAGCTTCGAATCTTCTCCGGCGAAGCTAGAGCGATCCGAATACTGTCGAAATCGGAAATTAGGCTGACGCGATCGTAAGGGCTGGATCGAAACAAAGCTGCCTCCGTTGGTCTCTCAACTGTTCGCCTTCGCGAGAACGAAAGCGGTTAAGGTTGCTACCTAGTCCGCTGCCAGGGCGGTTTCTATCACATCATGCTGTCTCTTGATCAACTCGACATCAAGACACAGCGACTGCAACTCGCGGATCAGCACGTTAAACGACTCAGGAACACCGGGCTCCATCGCCGCCTCGCCCTTTACGATGGCTTCGTAAATCTTGGCTCGGCCGTAAACATCGTCCGACTTGGCGGTCAGCAATTCCTGAAGGATATGCGCCGCTCCGTAGGCTTCGAGCGCCCACACTTCCATCTCACCGAAGCGCTGTCCGCCGAACTGGGCTTTGCCGCCGAGAGGCTGTTGCGTGATCAGCGAGTACGGCCCGATCGAGCGCGCGTGGATCTTGTCGTCCACTAGATGCGAAAGCTTCAGCATGTAGATGTAGCCGACGGTGACCTCGTTTTCGAAGGCCTCGCCAGTCAGCCCATCGTGCAGGACCGCCTTGCCGGATTCGGGCAAGCCGGCATCCTTGAGATACTTCTTGATCAGCGTTTCACCGGGGCCCTCGAAAACGGGGCAGGCGAACTTCAGACCCAAGGCCTTTGCCGCCCAGCCAAGGTGAGTTTCGAGGATCTGCCCGACGTTCATACGTGAGGGAACGCCGAGCGGATTGAGCACGATCTCAACCGGCGTGCCGTCGGGAAGGAAGGGCATATCCTCGTCGGGCAAGATACGCGCGATGACGCCCTTGTTGCCGTGACGGCCCGCCATCTTGTCGCCCACCGAAAGCTTGCGCTTCATGGCGATATAGACTTTCACCATCTTGATCACGCCCGGTGAAAGCTCATCGCCCTTCTTCAGCTTCGCCACACGCTCGTCGGTTAGCTTTTCGAGCACCTGGATCTGACGAACTGTCATCTCCTCAATGTCATCGATGCGGGCGTTCATATCAGGCGCCTTCGTTTTGATCCGCATCCGCTTGAGGTCGCGCGCCCTGAGGTCGCTGTAGAACTCCCGGCCGAGCACGTCGCCCTTGGCGAGCAGTTTCTTATTGGTGCGGTCGTCGTGCAGATCCGCCAGGACTTCCTTGCCGTCCAGAAAGTCGCTCAGCCGCTTCGCCCGCTCGTCGTAGAGGATGCGCTTCTCGTCTTCCAGGTTGCGCTGCAAGCGCGAAATCGTCGTTAACTCGATCGACTTGGCCCGCTCGTCTTTCTCCTGCCCCTTACGCGAGAAAACCTTAGCATCGACAATAATTCCGGTGATGCCCGGCGGACAATAAAGCGAAGCATCCTTGACGTCGCCGGCCTTCTCACCGAAAATCGCCCGTAGCAGCTTCTCTTCCGGCGTGAGTTGCGTTTCGCCCTTCGGCGTCACTTTGCCAACCAGGATGTCGCCAGGCCGCACCGTGGCTCCGATACGAATGATCCCGCTTTCGTCAAGATTGCGCAAAAAGCTCTCGGCGATGTTCGGAATGTCGCGCGTGATTTCTTCCGCACCCAGCTTCGTATCACGCGCTTCCACCTCGAACTCTTCAATGTGAATCGAGGTGTAGTAATCGTCCTTCACGAGGCGTTCGCTGACGAGAATGGCGTCCTCGAAGTTGTAGCCGCGCCACGGCATAAACGCGACCAACACGTTGCGCCCCAAAGCCAGCTCACCGAGTTCCGTACATGGGCCGTCGGCCAGCACTTGGCCCTTCTTCACCAAGTCGTTCTTACTGACAATCGGCTTCTGATTCACGCAGGTGTTCTGGTTCGACCGCTTGAACTTCACCAGCTGATAGATGTCAGCACCGACCTCACGCGACATCTGCCCCTCACGCGAACCGCCATCGACCCGCACGATGATACGTTCGGAGTCGACCGAGTCCACGATTCCGTCACGGCGGCACAGTACAACGGCGCCCGAATCGTGAGCGGCCACCTTCTCCATGCCGGTACCCACGAACGGAGAATCCGCCCGCAACAGCGGCACGGCTTGGCGCTGCATGTTCGATCCCATCAGCGCGCGGTTGGCGTCATCGTTCTCAAGGAACGGAATCAAACTCGCCGCCACCGACACGAGTTGCTTGGGACTCACGTCGACATACTGAATCTCTTCGCGGCGCTTCAACTGGAAATCACCGGCGACCCGGCAGTTCGCCAACTCTGGAACAATTCGCCCCTTCGCATCGACTTCGATATTGGCCTGCGCGATGACGTACCTATCCTCTTCCCAAGCGGACAGATAGTGACAGAACGGATCAAACAGCGGCGCCCGCTCCTTGGCGGTAACGCTCTTAAGAACCTTTTCCAGGTCCGCGATCCGAATCACCTGCCCCGCCCGCAAGTCAGTACTCCCGGGATTCAAAATGCGCGCTTCGTCGACGACGACACCGTTCTCGACACGCCGATAGGGGCTCTCGATGAACCCATACTCGTTGATCCTGGCGAAGCACGAAAGCGAACTAATCAATCCGATGTTCGGCCCTTCCGGCGTCTCAATCGGGCAGATGCGGCCGTAGTGCGTCGGATGAACGTCGCGAACCTCAAAGCCGGCGCGCTCGCGCGAAAGTCCGCCCGGTCCCAAGGCCGAGAGGCGGCGTTTGTGCGTGATCTCCGAGAGCGGGTTCGTCTGGTCCATGAACTGCGAAAGCTGACTCGAACCGAAGAATTCCCGGATCGCCGCCATGACCGGCTTCGCGTTCACCAGGTCGTGCGGCATCGCCGTCGACATCTCCTGGTAAACCGACATTTTCTCCTTCATTGCCCGTTCCATCCGGACCAAGCCGATACGGAACTGGTTCTCTAGCAACTCGCCCACCGCGCGGACGCGACGGTTGCCGAGGTGATCGATATCGTCGACCTCGCCCAACCCGCGCCGCAAGCGCAGCAAGTAGCCAATCGTTGAGTAAAAGTCATCGGCGTCGAGCGTCCTGTGATCCAACGGAGATACGTCCATCGAGCCGTGCAGCTTGATGTTGAACTTCATCCGCCCGACACGTGAGAAGTCGTACTTGCGCGAATCGAAGAACATGCCTTGGAACAGCTGCGTCGCCGTCTCGAGCGTCGGCGGATCGCCTGGCCGCAGCTTGCGGTAGATCTCGATCAGAGATTCCTGCTGGGTGCTGATCGCGTCCTTCTTCAGCGTCTCGGAAAGCACGATGCCGACTTCGTCGCGCTCCGGAAAGAACACGTCAAAGCTCGTAATACCCGCCTCGATCAGCTTGTCGACCTTGGCGGCCGTCAGCTCGGTATTGACATCCGCGATCACTTCCCCCGTCGACTGGTCAGACACGTCGGCAACAAGAAATGCGCCCTCCAGGTCAGGAGCGGAAGTCGCCAATCGTTCAACCTGCGCTTTCTGGATTTCTTTCAGTACATGCGGCGTGACCTTGCGGCCGCGCGGCACGACCGTCTCGCCCTTCTTCGTCTCCACGGTCTCGGATAGACGCGTGCCGATCAAATTCGCCGAAACCTGCCGATAGAGCTGATTCTTTTCGACAGTGATCGAGTCCACGCGGTAGAACCGACGAAGGATCTCCTCGTCGGTCTTCAGCCCAAGCGCCCGCAGGAAAACCGTTCCAAGAAATTTCCGCTTGCGGTCAATGCGTACGTACAGCAAATTCTTGTGATCGTACTCAAACTCGACCCAACTCCCGCGGTACGGAATGATCTTGCCGAGGAAGTACGTGCGGCGGTTCGCCGACTCAAAGAACACGCCCGGCGAGCGGTGCAACTGCGAAACGATCACCCGCTCGGTGCCGCTGATGATGAACGTCCCGTTGTGCGTCATCAACGGGATCTCACCGAAGAACACTTCCTGCTCTTTGATATCGCGGATGTTCTTCTCGCCCGTCTCCGCGTCCTTCTCGTAGATCGTCAGCCGGATGGTTACCTTCAGCGGCGCGGCATACGTCATGCCCCGCTCTTGGCACTCGTCGACCTCATGCTTGAGTTTGAGCGCCACCGGGTCGCCGCACTTGGAACAAAACGTGACTTTGTTCTCGTTGTACACGCCGCAGCTGGAACAGGCCAACTCGTGCGGGCCGTAGGGATCGGTCTTGATCGATGATCCGCACGACTTACAGTTCGAGCGCCGGTGATGCAGACCTCGCAGATGGCCGCACTTGCAGTCCCAGTCACCGATCGAATAGTCCACGAACTCGAGCTGACTCAGGCCGCGGAAGTCCGAGATCGGAAACACTGAATTGAAGACCGCCTGCAGTCCGGTGTCGTCCCGCTCGACCGGCAGCAGGTCCATCTGCAGAAAGCGCTCATACGAGTCTTTCTGGACCTCGATCAGATTCGGGATCGGGATCGTCGCTTTGATCTTCGAAAAGTCGCGCCGCTCGGCGGTCGAACCATTGACACTAGATGCCATCTGTGAAATCTCCCGAGTCGCTACCGTCTGGCCGATTCTTCGGCCGTTTCAAGCCGCCAGATCTACCCCGAGAACGAGGATACCCGGCCTTTCCACCGCGCCAAGGCCAAAAGTGGACGTACTCCACCACAGGAGCACCGGTGCCTGGGTAGCACACTGGTCTCTGCCGCGAACAGCAATCCACTTAAACCGGATCTGAAATCCCTCAAGTTGTACAGTCCATCAGCGAAGCCGAAAATGACTCCGCTGGGTGGTTCGAAAGACGTAACATCCCTTTTGACCAGGGTGCGACCTCCCCAACGTGCCAATCCACGGCAGGCACACGTACTCCTGCCATCTCAGGAATTCAGGAAAAAGGGTGACGGGCGCGCCAACTCCGACGACCATAGTATATCAGCCAACGCGGTCCACCTACAACCTACCCCAAACTAACCTAAGCGGCTGGGCCGCGGATAGGAACGGCCCGGCTTGGCTAACTACTTGATTTCGACCGTTGCCCCGGCTTCGGTAAGCTTCTTCTGGAGCGCTTCGGCTTCGTCCTTGGGAATATTTTCCTTCACGGGCTTGGGCGCCTCGTCAACGAGCGCTTTGGCTTCCTTCAACCCAAGACTGGTGGCCTCGCGGACCGCCTTAATGACTTGGATTTTATTGCCACCAACGCCGGTGAGAATGACGGTAAACTCCGTCTGCTCTTCTTCCTCCACCGCCGCCGCCGGAGCGCCGGATGGAGCGGCCACCATCGCCGCTGCCGCCGAAACACCCAGCTTCTCTTCAAGACTCTTAACGAGTTCGGCGGCCTCTAAGAGAGTGAGGCCTTCGATTTGTTCCGCGATTGCATTTACGTCTGCCATTATCCTTCCAACTCCTTCTGACTTTCTCGCGCCTGACCCTGCGAGGGCCCGGCGCTGGTTTTCGGTTTATTCGGCCGCGAACTTCCCTTGTTCGACAGCCTGATTGATGACTACGGCGAGATTCCGGCCCACCCCGTTCAGAACACTCACGAGCCGCTGCGCCGGGGATTGAATCAAAAACAGAACCTTCGCGTGCAACTCTAAACGCCCCGGCAACTTGGCCAGCTCGTTCAACCCGTCAAGGTCGAGCACGCGACCTTCCACAACACCCGCCTTAAACTGGAAGACCGCGTGTTCCTTGCCATAGGCCACAAGTGCCTTGACCAACGAAACCGGATCGTCTCCGCCGAATGCGATGGATGTCATGCCCCGCAACTTGCCCAATGCCGGCTCGTACAGCGTGTCCTTCGCCGCCAACCGGGCCATCCGGTTTTGGACCACCCGGTACTGCGCGCCTGCCGCCATTACCCGCTTGCGTAATTCAAAATCTTCCTCGACCTTCAGACCCTCAAAGGCGCAAATGAACATCGTCGGCGAGGCGGAGATATCCTTCTCAAGCTGTTTGAGACCGGATATTTTCTTGCTCTTAACTTTCATGAAAACTTCCTCAGTTCGTCAACTCGCCGACGTTCAGCTCAAGGGACGGGCTCATGGTCGAGCAAAGACTCACGCTCTTGACATACGTCCCCTTCGACGCCGACGGCTTTGCTTTCACGACAGCTTTGATCAGCGTCGTGACGTTCTCGTTCAGCTTGACGGCTTCGAAGCTCAACCTTCCGACCGGAGCATGAATCACGCCGCCTTTATCCACCCGGAATTCGACCTTGCCCGCTTTGATCTCCAGCACGGCACCAGCCACATCCATCGTGACAGTTCCGATCTTCGGGTTCGGCATCAAGCCCCGCGGCCCGAGAACCTTGCCGAGCCGGCCGACAAACTTCATCATGTCGGGCGTCGAAACGACAGCGTCGAAATCGAGCCAGCCCTCGTTCTGAATCTTGTCGACCATTTCCTCGCCGCCGACAAACTCGGCGCCAGCGCCCTCGGCTTCCTTAACCTTCTCGCCACTCGCGATCACCAGCACCCGCTTCGTCTTTCCAAGCCCGTGAGGCAACACCACCGTGCCTCGCACCATCTGGTCCGCGTGCTTCGGATCGACGCCCAGGTTCATATGAAGTTCGAGGGTCTCATCGAACCGCGATATCTTGTTTTGCTGCAGGAACGGGATCGCCTCGTCGAGCGTGTAACCGCGCTTTTCGATCTTCTCCGTCGCCGCTACGTGCTTCTTGCCTCTTTTTGCCGCCATTGCCATCCCTCAGGCCCACGACTACCGTGAACCGCTTAACCGCCCAGCTGTCGCCCAGCGGTTACCCATTCGCTGAAAGTCTCTTGAGAAATCTACTCTACCCGCACACCCATACTGCGAGCCGTCCCCTCAATCGACCGAGTCGCCGCCTGCAAGTCGTGGACATTGAGATCGGGCATCTTGTGCTTGGCGATCTCTTCGGCCTGCTTCCTGGTGATGCTGCCGACCTTGTTCCGGTTCGGCTCACCCGACCCTTTCGCCAAATTCGCCGCCCGCTTAATGAGCACGGCAGCCGGCGGCGTCTTCGTGATGAAAGTGTACGAGCGATCCTGATACACGGAAATCACGACGGGCACGATCAGCCCTTCCAGATCCGGCGTCGCGGTCTTGGCGTTGAACGCCTTACAGAAATCCATGATATTCACGCCGGCCTGACCTAATGCCGGACCCACGGGAGGCGCGGGTGTCGCTTTGCCCGCCATGATCTGCAACTTGATTTGCGATGTAATCTTCTTCGCCATCGGAACCTATCCCTGTCTAAAGTTTTTCTTTCTCAACTTGGAAGTACTCGAGCTCGACCGGCGTGCCCCGGCCGAAGATGGTGACCATCACCTTCAGCGTGCTGCGGTCTTGGTTGACGTCCTCGATCGTTCCCGTAAAGTTCGAAAACGGCCCATCGACAATCTTGACCCGGTCGTTCCGCTCGAACGACATCTTCGGACGCGGCTTCTCCGCCGATGTCGTCTGCCGATACAGAATCTGATTGACCTCGTCGGCCGACAGCGGCGTCGGGGTCTGTCCGCTCCCGACAAAACTCGTCACGCGCGGCGTATTCTTCACCACGTGCCAAAGTTCGTCGTCCATCTTCAACTGGATCAGCACATAACCCGGATAGAGCAGCCGCTTTGACGTGGCCTTCTTGCCGTTGCGCATCTCGACAACATCTTCGGTCGGAATCAAAATCTCGCCGATCTTGTCGCCCAACCCGAAGGCGTCTCCACGCGTCTGCAAGCTCTCCCTAACCTTATTTTCAAAGCCGGAGTAGGTGTGGATGATATACCAATCCATTCCGGGCACGCCCGCCGAGGGAGCAGCATCTTCGTCCTCGGATTCGTCGGGAGCCGCTTCAACCGTCTCCGGTTCAGCAGCCTCCTCGGCGTTCTCGACCGCCACCGCATCGGCGATCGCCGGCTCATCCGCGGCGGACTCCTCCACGGCAGGCTCTTCGCTTACATTTTCGCTTTCAGACACAACGTCTCCCGCCACACCCGCCGATTCCGGCTCGGTCGACACTTCTTCCAGAGCTTCCGCGGACAGGACGTCCGTCGCCACCGCGTCGTCGACCGGCACATCTTGCCCCGTGGGCTCAAGCTGCTCGTTTTCGCTCATAACTAAGACCAGCGAATCACTGGGTGAAGCGTTCGTACAGACTCGTTTGCGCCAACAACAGAATCGAGTCCACCACGAAGAAAAATACCGCGAAAACAAGTACCGTCAGCAACACCACAACGGTTGTCGACTGCACCTGTGCCCGGCTCGGCCACGTCACGAGCCGCATCTCCCGCTCCAACCCGTCTACATAAATGCGCAGGCGCCCAGGCCAGGACTGCACCTTTTCCAGAAGGCCTGAGATACCGGCCTTCGAGGCGGACTTCGCCCCTGATTTCGAGGCGCGACGTCCCTGTGACGTTTGTTTAGCTACTGCCGCCATCACTCAAATCCTTCCCGCACCAACCCTATCTCTCTCCGCCAGCCACACACAACTCTAAGGGGTTGGCAGGGGCGGAGGGAATCGAACCCCCATTGGCGGTTTTGGAGACCGCTGGTTTACCGTTAACCGACGCCCCTCTACGCAGACGAACCGCATTCTATTGTCGCACTTCAGCGGCTCGTCGCGCTACCCGAGGGACAACGGAAAATCGAAACCCGTCGCTCTCATGGTCCGCGCGGCTACCCTGCCTGCATGTTCCGCTTACTTGGCTCGCGCGCTACCCGAGGCCGACTGGCCCGCTTTTCCCGGTCCTAATCCCTACTTCACTTCCCGATGGAGAGTGTGTCTCCTGAGTCGCGGCGAGTATTTTTTCAACTCCAGCCGCCCTGTTGCCGTCTTCTTGTTCTTCGTCGTCGTATAGTTTCTATCTTTGGTTTCGGTGCATTCCAAGGTAATTTGTTCACGTGCCATCAGTCTCTCCTATATACGGTCGCGGGCCGGCTAGATCTCTTACTCTACAATCTCGCTGACGGTACCGGCGCCGATCGTCCGCGAACCTTCCCGGATCGCGAACCGCAGCCCCTTCTCCATCGCCACTGGCGAGATCAACTCAACTTCCATCTGCACGTTGTCGCCCGGCATCACCATCTCGGTTCCTTCCGGCAACTGCGCCACTCCCGTCACGTCCGTCGTTCGAAAATAGAACTGCGGCCGGTACCCTTTAAAGAACGGCGTGTGCCGCCCGCCTTCGTCCTTCTTCAGCACGTACACTTCGCCTTTGAACTTCGTGTGCCCCTTGATCGAGCCCGGCTTCGCCACGACCTGTCCGCGCTCGGCTTCATCTTTTTCCAGGCCACGCACTAGCAAGCCAACGTTATCGCCCGCTTCACCCTGATCCAGCAGCTTCTTGAACATCTCGACGCCCGTGATCACTTTCTTTTGCGTGTCCCGGAACCCGATGATCTCCATTTCCTCGCCGACCTTCACCGTGCCGCGCTCGATGCGGCCCGTTACCACCGTGCCGCGCCCCGAGATCGAAAAAATGTCCTCGATCGGCATCAGGAACGGCTTGTCTTTCTCGCGCGCCGGCGTCGGGATGTAGCTATCGACCGCCGCCATCAAATCCTCAATGCCCTTCTCCCACTTCTCTTCGCCGTTCAGCGCTCCCAGCGCCGACACCTGCACCACCGGAATATCGTCGCCCGGAAATCCGTAGCTCGTCAATAACTCGCGTACTTCCAGCTCCACCAACTCGAGCAGTTCCGGATCATCCACCGCGTCCACTTTATTTAACGCCACGACAACATAGGGAACGCCGACTTGGCGCGCCAGCAGGATATGCTCGCGGGTCTGCGGCATCGGACCATCCGTCGCCGCCACCACCAGAATCGCGCCATCCATCTGCGCCGCGCCGGTGATCATGTTCTTGATGTAGTCGGCGTGACCAGGGCAATCCACGTGCGCATAATGGCGGTTCCCCGTCTGATACTCGACGTGCGACACGGCGATCGTGATGCCGCGGGCCTTCTCTTCCGGCGCGTTATCGATCGAGTCGAACGAACGGAACGACACCGTCGAATCGTGCTTCTGCAGCACCTTCGTGATCGCCGCCGTCAGCGTCGTCTTGCCGTGATCGATGTGCCCGATCGTTCCGACGTTCACGTGCGGCTTCGATCGATCAAATTTCTGTTTCGCCATTTCCTATTGCTCTCCTCGCTTACATCGAAGAAGCGGTCACGCCCGGGACCGGCCCTGGGCGGCTCTCTTATCTCAAAACCTTCCCTTGCACACGCCCAATCAGTTCCTCGGCCTGAGCCGCCGGCAACTGTTCGTACCCGTGTAGATGCATCGTGAAGCTCCCGCGGCCCTGCGTGCGGGAGCGCAAATCCGTCGCGTAACCAAACATCGCAGCCAACGGAACGAGTACCTTGATGATCTGCGAGCTGCCACGCAGCTCCATGCCCTCAATGCGTCCGCGGCGTGAATTCACATCGGCGATCACGTCGCCCATGTACTCTTCGGGGACGACGATTTCGACCGTCATGACAGGCTCCATCAAGACCGGCTTTGCCTTCTGCGCGGCTGCCTTGAACGCCATCGAACCGGCGATCTTGAATGCCATCTCCGAGCTATCCACATCGTGGAAGGTGCCGTCATTGAGCGTAATCTTGACGCCCGTCATCTCATACCCGGCCAGGACGCCATGCGCCATGGCTTCGCGGATACCCTGCTCGATCGGCGAAATGTACTCTTTCGGGATGCGCCCCCCGACAACCTTGTTCACAAACTCGAAGTCGGCGCCCTCCAGCGGCTCAATGTCGATTTTGCAGTGACCATATTGACCGCGACCGCCGCTCTGGCGGACAAATCGACCTTCCCCTGGGGCTTTGCGCAGAATCGCCTCGCGATAAGCCACCTGCGGACGCCCAACATTCGCCGCGACGGCGAATTCCCGCATCAGCCGGTCGACCAGGATCTCCAAATGCAACTCACCCATTCCAGACAGAATCGTCTGCCCGGTGTCGGGATCGGTCATGACGCGGAACGTCGGATCTTCGTGCGCCAGCTTGCCGAGAGCCATGCCGATCTTCTGCTCGTCAGCCTTGGTTTTCGGCTCGATGGCAAGTGAGATCACCGGCGTCGGGAAGTCAATCTTCTCAAGCACGATCGGAGCGTCTTTATCACAAACCGTGTCGCCCGTCTGGACCGTCTTCAGGCCAACGACCGCGACAATGTCTCCCGCGCGAACCTCGTCAACTTCTTCCCGCTTATTGGCATGCATCTTGAGGATGCGCCCAATTCGCTCCGGGCGGTTTTTGGCGACGTTAAAGATACTCTCGCCCGCCTTCAACGCCCCCGAGTAGACCCTCATGAACGCCAACTGACCCACAAAGGGATCGGTGAGGATCTTGAATATCAGGGCCGCGAAGGGCTGATTGTCGTCCGCCTGGCGAGTGAGAGTCTCGACACCCTCGAGGTCGGTACCCTCAATGGGCGGGACATCCAGCGGAGAAGGCAGGTAATCGACCACCGCGTCCAACAAGCGCTGCACGCCCTTGTACTTGAACGCTGAACCACACAGCACGGGCGTGATCTTGATGGCGATCGTGGCGCGGCGAATACCGGCCTTGAGATCAACCTCGCTAATCGGCGCACCCTCAATGTATTTCTCGAAGAGCTCGTCATCCTGTTCGGACACGCGCTCGATCAGAAGGGCGCGCTGCTCGTCGGCCATCTTCCGCATATCCTCGGGAATCTCGGCGACCTCATAGGTCGCACCCAAGGTGTCGTCCGCCCAAAGGATGGCCTTCATCTCGACAAGATCAATGACTCCCCGCAGCTTGTCTTCGGCGCCAATCGGAATCTGAAGAGGTACCGCGTGAGCCTTCAGGCGGTCACGCATGGTCTGAACAGCGTGATCGAAGTCAGCCCCAACACGGTCCATCTTATTCACAAACGAGATACGAGGGACGCGATACTTATCCGCCTGTCGCCAGACCGTCTCCGTCTGCGGCTGCACACCCGCAACGGCGTCAAAAATCGCGATCGCGCCGTCAAGCACGCGCAGACTGCGCTCTACTTCGGCGGTGAAATCGACGTGCCCAGGCGTGTCGATGATATTGATTTGATAATCACGCCAAAAACACGTGGTCGCGGCGGACGTAATCGTAATGCCGCGCTCCTGCTCCTGCGCCATATAGTCCATGGTCGCGGTGCCTTCATGCACCTCTCCCATGCGGTGCAAACGCCCCGTGTAGTACAGAATACGCTCGGTGGTCGTGGTCTTGCCAGCGTCAATATGCGCGGCAATCCCGATATTCCTGTAGCGCTCTAATTTGGTCGTCCGTGGCATCAAAAAATCGGCGTTGTCTTCCGCCCTCACTCAAAAAGTAAACGCCGCCTCCTACCACCGATAATGCGCGAAGGCCTTATTGGCCTCAGCCATGCGGTGGATGTCATCCCTTCTCTTAATCGCCGAGCCCCGGTTGGCCGCGGCGTCGAGGAACTCATTGCACAACTTTTCCGCCATGCTCTTCTCACTGCGCGAGCGGGCGAAACTAATCAACCACCGAATCGCCAAGCTGGTCCGGCGGCGCCCGTCGACCTCGATCGGCACCTGGTAGTTGGCGCCACCCACCCGCCGCGACTTTACCTCGACCGACGGCTTGCAATTCTCAATCGCCTTCTTAAACACCTTCAGCGGTTCTTCTTCGGAGCGATCCTTCAGCTTCTCCATCGCGCCGTAGAAGACGCGCTCGGAGGTTCGCTTCTTGCCGTCCCACATCAAGGCGTTCACAAACTGCGAAACCAAGATGGAACTAAACGCCGGGTCCGGCAACGGCATCCTTTTCACGACATCACGTCTACGCGGCATAATTTTCCTCGATCAAGTCCGGGCTCATCCTTACTGCTTCGGACGCTTCGCGCCGTACTTGCTCCTGCTCTGGCGGCGGTCATTCACGCCAGCCGCATCGAGCGTGCCCCGGATCACGTGATAACGCACGCCGGGAAGATCTTTCACACGTCCACCGCGGATCAGCACAATCGAGTGCTCCTGCAGGTTGTGTCCGACACCGGGAATGTAGGTCGTTACCTCGACGCCATTCGTCAAGCGCACACGGGCGACCTTGCGCAAAGCCGAGTTCGGCTTCTTGGGCGTCACGGTATAGACGCGTGTGCACACCCCGCGTTTTTGCGGGCAGGCCTGAAGGGCAGGGCTCGCCGTACCAAACTTTGGACGTTTGCGACCCTTCCTCACAAGCTGATTGAACGTCGGCACCGAATTACCTCATTCCCCTACGAACAAACTTCCGAGCGCAAACACCCGCCCCGCCGTAAATCGCCTTATCTGGCACAACGGCGTGCAAGCGCACTACTGGAAGCCGTTCCGATCTTCTGATTAAAAGTTCCCCGCCCTATGGGGCCTGCAAAGTACAAGCCTTATCGGCGATGGAATCGTAAGAAGCCCTGTCCCCTTCGGGACTGTATCTCACGTTAGCTTTCTTTCCGCCGTTCCGCGCCCCCACTCGGCCCGGGCTAAGCGCAAAGCACAAGCTTTGGTCACTATAACGAAATTCCTAAAGCCCTGTCAATGCAACCCCGCATTTTTGCGGGATTTCGGCTACTCCTCGGCATGGCCATAGATGATGATCCCGACGGCGCCGCCGGCCACCTTCAGGTCCACCACCCACTGCTCCAGGTCGTCCTGCCAGATATTCAGGGCTCCATCACCCTCCGGCAGCGCCGCCCGCATCACGGTCGGGTGGGAATTGCCCACCTTGTAGCTCAGCTCGACCATGTCGTCGAATCCGTAGTTTTTCGTCGCCTCGGTATCGGCCGCAGCCGGCGTCAGGAGCACGAAATCCCGGCTGGGCGCGACTCCCATATGGTCGCCGTCCTCTGGATGCAGGCCGTAACGCAGCGTATACACGCCCGCTGGAACATGCTGTTCGCGGTAGTCGGAGCGGTTTTCCGGAAATCGAATGAGCCCGATCAGCACTCCCTCGGGGATATTGTCGAATCGAATCCCAAAGCCCGCCGCCGGATTGCCCTCGAACGCCGCCTTGCGGCCCCACAGCTCGGCGACGATCTTTGCGTCCGGCCCTTTCACGCGCACCCCATCGGCCTGCAGGAGCGCGGCTACGGCCGCCGGCACGCCTTCCCTTGGCGCGGCGCCCGCCGCCTCGACGGTGAAATCCGCCGACAGGGCCGGCAGCGCGATCAACCCCGGAAGCACAATCAGCATCGCCAGGCCAAAACAAATCGCAGCCAGGATGTTCGTTCTCATCAAAAAATATCCCCTCCCATATAAGAACCTACGTGCTAAACATCACGCAGGTTACTTCGCGCTCTCGGGTCGCTGTGTGCGGCGGAAAAGGAAAGGGGGCCTTCGGACAAAGGCCCCCTCCCTGGAACTTTCCGTGAGCCGGTGCAGGTTTAGTCGCTGACCGCCCCGTTGAAGTGGAACGAGCCGATGAACGCGTTACTGCGGTTTCGCTGGTCAAAGCGAATGTCCAGCCCGTCGCCGTTGAAACGCGTCTGCTCGCCGAACGCGGCCATCGCGTGGTCCAGGCTTACCAGCGGCGTGAAGTACAGGTCATCGAGGTGACAAAGCGAGTCGCTGTCGGTCACGGGGCGCGTCTGGACCGTGATCAAGTCGCCCACTTCGACCCTCGCCCGGCGCGCATGCAAGCCGCCCTCAAACGTCATCGAGATCGGCGCGGACGTGCGGTTGACGACCGTCTCCAGAAGCTCGCCACCCATCTCCTTCACGAAGCCCTCAAGGGCCACACGCTGTTCCGGCGTGGCCTTTTCATCAAAAATCAAGACCGCTTTCGCGGGATACGGAGTGTGGAAAGGATCACCCAATGTCGAGCTGGCTCTGACCGCCGCCGCGACACCGAGCCCATTCAGCGACACATTGTTCCAGCTACCCTCTTCGATCCGCCAGGTCATCACGGCCAAGTTGCCGTCAAGCCCCAACTCCGAGTTGGCGTAGCAAGAAGAGGTGTAAACCTCCGCGTTCCTGGCCTCGACGTAGGTGCCACGGATGTCCGCCGCACTGACCGTTGCAACGATGACCAACGATACGCCAATCAAGCTAGCTAAACGAAAGCCTCTCATGATGATCCTCCTGTGAACTTCGCGAGTCGCCTTTTGGCGGCCTATTGCGATTGTACCGAACCTGACCGCCCCATTCAGAGCGGGTCGAAACACGAACGCGACGCTGTGCAAGTCTGATGACTGACAGAGGTGCCATCAGGCCCCACACATCTCTGTGTGTAGACACACCAGAAATTACTGCCGTCGGCCTTCGCGGGGTCTTGTTCTTCCTCGGTCGAAATGAACATACCCTTCCAGCGCAACGCGTCGCAACGCGGACCCACCACTTTGTATGGAGGCGCTACTTGCATAGCTTTTGGGGGCGTGGAGCCAGGCCCAACCCCGCATTCCTGACGTTAACCGGCTGCCCTCAAGATCGCGCGCTTGACCGCGACGCTCGCGAGCTGCACCTTATGTTTGTTGCGGCTCAACGGCGTCGCCCCCGCCACGGCGGCCTTGGCCGCCGCCATCGCCGTCTCTTCGGAAATCGATTTGCCGGTCAAAGCCCGCTCAGCCTCCGACGACCGCCACGGCGTGGGAGCAACGTGACCCAATACGATACGAGCGCTCTCGACCGTACCGCCGTTCATCTTGAGCGCCACCGAAGCCCCTACCAACGGCCAGTCCATCAACTGGCGTTGCCGCACTTCGTAAGTCGCGCTTTTGACAGCTCCGCCCGGAATCTTGATCGCGATCAGAATCTGATTTGGCTTCAGCGCATTCTCTCGCTCGTTGTCACCGGCCGGTGTACGGAAGAGTTTTTCGGCCGATATCTCCTCTTCGCCGTCAGGACCCACGACCGTTACCGTCGCATCCAAAGCAATCAGCGCCGGCGCCAGACTGGATGCGCTCACAAAGTAGGCCGGCCCTTTGTTGCCGAGGATGGCGTGGTACTGATTTTCGCCGCCTGGCACAAGCGCCTTGCCGCTAGAGTCTTTCGCCAGCAAGCCATAGCCGTTGCGGAAATACCAGCAGCGGGGCCGCTGTAATAGCTCGCCGCCCACCGTGCCCATGACGCGCATCTGCGGGCTGGTGATGCCTTCGGCTGCCTGAACAAGCGCCGCCGGCATACCCTTGCTCTTCGTCAGAGCGTCAATCGTGGCCGTCGCGCCGATTTGGGTCGCGCTTACGCCGTTCAGGCCAGAGACGTTCCTCAAGCTGACGACGCGCTTCGGAGTATGGAGACGCTCCTTGAGCAAGCTCAGCAGATCAGTGCCGCCAGCCAATACGTCCGTCTCCCCCCAACTAGAGGAAAGCAGACCCACCGCTTCCTTGACGGAACTCGGAGATGCATATTCAAATGCTTGCATTACGCCATACCTCCCTTTTTCTCAAGGGCCGCCAGCACTTTATCCGGCGTCAATGGAACCGTCGGCACCCTGACTCCGATCGCGTTGAACACCGCGTTCGAAATCGCCGCCATCGGCGATACCGCCGGAGGTTCACCGAGCCCGATCACGCCCCGGTCATCGTAAACACCCGTCATCATGTGGACCACCAGCTCGCCGATATCACCGATGCCGGCCAGCTTGTAGAACTCCATGTCGGCGTTCAGGTAAGCCCCGCTAATCTCGTCATAGACACGCTCTTCCCAAAGGGCCGAGCAGATGCCCATGATCATCGCGCCGTAGACCTGGCTTTCCGCCGTCTTCAGATCAATGATGAGGCCGCAATCCTGCACCGCCACCATCTTGTTCATCGTGACGATGCCGGTCTCCATGTCGACGGAAACATCGGCCATCTGGACCCCGCCGACGCCCTGGTCGGCGAGCTTGCCGCCGTCCCGGTCCGGCTGGTTGCCGATTTCTGAGATCGTCTCGGTCCCCAGCTTGCGGCAGGCGGCGGCCCAAGTCATCGCCTTCTTGGGATTCGACTTCAGCCGCAGTTGACCACCCTTAGCCTCAATGTCGTCCTTCGATGAAGCCCCAAGGTCGGCCGCGACTTTCTCCTTCAGCTTCTCGACGGCATTCACTGCCGCGCGCCGCGTCGAGGAAGAAACGCCGCCCACGGTCGTGCTGCCGCCCGAAGGGCCCGAAGGAGGATACCTGCTGTCGCCGATGTTGACCTTCACCTGCGAGAGCGGCAACCCGACGGTCTCGGCAAGCACCATGGCGATTACAGTCCAAGTGCCAACGCCGAGGTCCTGGCTGCCGAGTTCGGCGGTCACGGCGCCGTCGGGTTCGATCGTGACCCGGCACTGGCTGTCGTGAGGCGCCCCGCCCCAGGTATGGATCGAAAGGCCCACCCCGCGCCGAACATGACCAGAACCCGCGCCCGGTTTGTGATACTTGCCGGCCCAGTCGATCAGTTCAGCGGCTTTGTCGAGCTCGGCCCGATAGACATCGGGGCGTGGCGTTAAGTCGGCGTTCTTCTTGAAGAACGCCACCGGGTCCATGTCGAGCTTCGCCGCCAGATCCGTCAGAGCGCAGTGGGTAATCACGGCGCATTGCGGGTGGCGCGGAGCTCTCCAGGCGCGCGCGGGTCCCGTGTTGGTCGCCACTGTGACGTGCCGGATGCGAGTGTCCTTCAACTCGGTCAGCACGTAAGGCAGTTGCGCCTTGCTGCCGCGCCCCATGCCGCTCGTCGACCATGTTTCGCTTTCGAAAGCCGTCAGCGTGCCGTCCTTCTTGGCGCCCACCTTGACGTTGCCGTACCAGGAAGGCCGTCCGCCGGCAATCTTCAGCTCCTCGTGCCGGTCGAGCATAATCTTGACCGGACGTCCGGTCATCCTTGAGAGCTTCGCCGCTGCGATGCCCCAGGAATCGATCGCGAACTTCGACCCGAAGCCGCCGCCCATGTAAGGCGTGATCACATGAACGTCGCTCGGGCTGATCTTGGGCAGCGACGGATCCGCCGCCAGGTTCTTCGCGAGGTCCGCTCCGATACGTCCCACGGCCTGCGTCGACGCCCAGACGGTGATATCCTTCTCGCCCTCCCAGAGCACCGTATTGCCGTGAGGTTCGAGACAGCAGTGAGTGATGGTCGCGACGCCGTAGTACCCCTCGTGCGTTACGTCCGCGTCTTGCAGCGCCTTGGCGACGTCGCCGGCGCTATCGTCCTGGTCGGGCGTGACCCGGTTGCCGGCCTTCTTGACGTCCTCGTCGTTGACGAGATGCGGCAGCACCTCATACTCGACCTTGACCTTCGCGACCGCGTCGCGGGCAAGTTCTTCGGTATCGGCCGCTATGGCGGCGATCTCGTCGCCGACCCATTGCACTTCGTCACCGACGTCCTTGATCAGGACGACGCCGCGGACGCCCTTCGTCGCTTCCGCGCCGCTGGCGTCAATCTTCTTGATGCGGGCGTTGGCGTGGGGAGAAACCACCAAACGGCCGGTCAAGAGCCCTTCGGGGTTGCGGTCGTAGGCATACTTCGCGCGACCCGTGGACTTATCCGGCCCATCGAGTCGGCTGACCCGGCTGCCGATGATGCTGCGGTCTTCTACACTCGGCCAATCATAGGTGTTAGCCACGGCGAGCCCCCTTCACTTCCTTGGCGGCGTCGAGCGCGGCCATTCTCAAACCCACGTACGTACCGCATCGGCAGATATTCCCGCTCAGGCCGGCTTCCACATCCGCCTGCGATGGATTCGGATTATTCTCAAGGAAAGACTGACAAGCCATCACAAAGCCCGGCGTGCAGAAACCGCACTGCTGGGCGTCGTGCTTTACAAAATTCCTTGGTACCGGATCATTCGGCGACATGCTTTCGATCGTGCGAATCTCGCGCCCTTGGGCCTCGATCGCAAGCATCGTGCAGGAGTAAACCGGTTGGCCGTCGACGATCACCGTACAGGCCCCGCAGGTCGCGCGGTCACAAACCTTCTTGGCTCCGGTCATATCGAGCCGGTTGCGCAGCGCGTCCAGCAGGGTCACGCGCGGCTCGGCCTCCAGACTGCGACTCTTGCCGTTGATCTTAAGCGTCATCGGCACCGGACCCGGGCCGACAACGCCGCCCGCCGGAGCCGCCTCGGCTTCCGTTGTGAGGAGCGCCCCAGCGGTCCCGGTTCCCACGCCGACGCCTTGTATGAACGTGCGCCGCGAAAAACCGTTGGACTGCCGAGTCTGCGGGGGTTCTTCCGTGGTCTTTTTCGAACTCACCAGACACCTTCCTTCGCGTCCAACTCAGCCGCAATACGGCGAGCTTCCGCTCGTGGACATTCCGATAAACGGTTCCACTATACCAAATCAGCGGTTGTCGAAACAGCGGCGCTCCCCTAAACAGGAAAACCCTTGCCTCCCTGGGCCGAATGCTCGCTGGAATACCTGAAAATAGACTCTTCCAGCCGCGTATTGAAACGCTCGAGACCCTCGCAACCAAGCGCTCGTCGAGCAGCGCAAGAAACAGTTGACTTGCGATCCCAGAAGGAATAACGTAGAACATAGAGCCCGAGTCCCGAGACAGGTCGACATCGTTTTACGCCGTCTGTAGCTTGGTTTAAGGTCTGCCTCCCGCCTCTGGGTCCCTAGACGACATGTCGAGGGAGGGCAAATTGACAAGACCGCTGGCGTTATTGGTCATGCCGCCTGAGTGTCGGTCGCCGCTCCTGCGATCGATTCAGTCGCTTGACTTTGAAGTACTAACTGTCAGTACCTGTAGTGAAGCCCGTAGGCTTCTTCAAACATCGCCTCCAGTTAAAGTCGTCGTCACTCAAGTCTCACTGCCGGACGGCAACTGGTGCGACGTATTGCGCTACCTTGTCGACAATGACATTCGGGCTAGCGTCGTCGTAAGTTCGCCGCGCGCCGACGAACATCTCTGGTCTGAGGTTTTGTGGCGAGGGGGCTACGACTTGCTCGTCGAACCTTATGAGACTGACGAAGTCCGCCGCACGATCGAGGGGGCGTTGCGGGCGGTCGACCAAAGCGAACTCCAACTCGCTCTATCGGGTGCCTCCCGTTAGCCTCAACCAAGCAAGTATTCAAGGGGAAATGGAGAAGCACAGCATGCCGTGGGATGCCGCGCCCGCCGTCCCGCGGAGACGAAAGATAGAGGCGCGGTGCGTCGCTTCAACGTTGTCAACAAGACGTGCCTGCGCTGGAAACCTGAAAGAACTGGCGGCGGAGTTGTATCCTGGACTCATGACCCCGCACGGGTCTCGTTAGCCTGGAGAAATCTTGCACGCCAGCCTCTGCGATCAACTCGATCAGCTTTTCTCAGCCCCCGATCACGCCGTGGAGATCGGCAGGGCGGCTCTCATCCTGGCGCGTCTGGAATACCCCGATCTCGATCTATCCGCGCAGCTTGAACAAATCGAGCTTTTCGCCGCCGAGGCCAGCCGCCGCCTCCCAGACGAATACGATCCTTTTGCCGGCATCGGCCGGCTCAACGACTATCTCTTCGGCGAACTCGGTTTCCGCGGCAACGAGCAGGACTATTACGATCCGCGCAACAGCTTCCTCAACGATGTCATCGAGCGCCGCGTGGGGATTCCGATCACTCTGTCGGTCGTTTACCTCGAGATCACTCGCCGGCTGGGCCTCCCTTTTTACGGCGTCGGGCTTCCCGGACACTTCCTTCTCAAGTACGACGACAACCGGCGCGCTATCTTCATCGATCCCTTTCACGGCGGACGAATCCTGGAAGTCGAGGACTGCCGAGACCTTGCCCGTTCCATCAGCGGCCGAACCGAAGTCACCACCGAACATCTGCGCGCTGTAACTAACCGCCAAATCGTGATTCGAATGCTCAACAACCTGCGATCGATCTACCTGCGAACGCGCCAATATCGAAAGTGCATGGTGGCGCTCGACGCGTTTCTCATTTTGGTCCCCGGCTCGCCCGAGACGCACAAGCAGCGCGCCTTTCTGCACCACGAGTTGGGCCACTCTCGCCAGGCCGTCGAGCAACTCGAACAGTATCTTGCTCTGTGCCCGGAGGCGTCCGACGTCGCCGAGATTCAGAAATCGATCCTCGGCATTCGCCGGCGTCAGGTATCGCTAAACTAGTGGACTGTCTTAGAGTAACTATTACCATAGAAAAGACGTCTTCTCTATATGCCATTTGAAGGG
>JAQBUE010000039.1 GCA_027624045.1 Acidobacteriota bacterium | reverse complement strand
GTGAAGCCCCTGAGGTCCTGATAGCAGCGCAAAGCTGAGGCGCCTCAGCACGTTTTTTCCGAGCCGTGACCGACGCGCGGATACGAGAGGCAATTGTAGGGGCACGGCACGCCGTGCCCGCGGCTCCTCTGAGGTCGGCGGCTCAATGCGCTTCGCCAAAATGAACAGTATTGAACGTTCGCGCGGCTTGGGCTCAGCCAGGCCAGCCGTAGTACGGCTGGTTTCGCTGCTCACCTCGCGGCAATCCAGGCCGGTTGAGCGGCCTTACCCCAACGGGCCTGAGCCGTTCACGACTCGGGCGACGGCCTTTGAGGGAGGCAAATTCGACATGAAAAGCAAGTGCAACACAGCAAAGGCAGCCAAAGACCGTCCCTCGACCCCAAGTCGTTACAAACAAGCCAGTTGCTCAGTCTATCGAGAGAACCGAATAACCCGTACGTGTTGCAAAGTGATGCAAAGTGAGGCACCCCCACTGGCGACCGGAGATTTACCTCTACGCCTTTTGAGTAAGCTCCGTTTGAGTTTGCGCCTCGAGACGGGTTTCCCCGCCTAGCCATGAGCGCGCTTTGTCGTGCGTTAGCGGAGCAGCGAAATAGTAACCTTGAGCGGATTCGCAACCGAGCGATCGCAGTTTTTCCAGCTGATCTGCTGTCTCGACCCCTTCCGCAATGACCTCCAGCCCCAGCCTATTCGAAAGCGCGATCAGAGACTTCACAATCTCGGCAGTCGATACCGCGTCGAGGCCATGGACGAGCCGCCGGTCGATTTTCAGCACGTCAAACGGGAGCCGGCAGAGATATTCGAAGGTCGAATAGCCGGTGACAAAGTCACCGATGTCGAGCCGAATCCCAAGTCCTTTTAGCTCCGCAAGGCCTCGAAGCGTCGCATGGCTGTTGCCGATCAGCGCTGACTCAGTAATCTCCATCGTCAGGTGAGAGGCCGATATGCTGAAGGTTCGCAGCGCCTCCATCACTCGCTGAGGGTAGTCTCCGGCCTCGAGCTGTTTGGGTGAAACGTTAACGCTTACCCGGCAGCCTTCTCCCAGGATCCCTTCCCGCAACCATTCCGCGGTTTGCCGGCAAACCTCGTTGAGCACCCAGTCTCCGATCTCTAGAATGGCCCCCGTCCTCTCGGCGGTCGGTATGAGCACAGAGGGCGAGACCAACCCGAATCGAGGGTGCCGCCACCTCAGCAACGCCTCGAAGCCTTTGAGCGATTCGTCCGCTAGGGCGACCTGCGGTTGGTACTCGATGAAGAGTTCCCGATTGGGCAGCGCGTTCGCAAGTTCCGTTTCTATCTCCAGGCTTTTGAGCAGGTCATGTCTCATGCTGGGCACGAACAACTCCACCTGGCCGCGGCCTTTCGACTTTGACACGTACATGGCGGTGTCCGCGTCTCTCAGCATCTCTTCCGGGGATTCGTAATCGTTTGTCGCCAGCGCGATATCCGCGCTGGCACTTGGGCGGATCGTATGGCCCTCGACCATGGCCGGCGAACTCACTTGCTTGAGCAGCCGTTGGCCGACCGCAACAGCATCCTCCGCACTCTGTACATCTTCGAGTAGTGCCGTAAACTCGTCCCCACCCAGGCGAGCCACGACCCCTCTGCTCGCTAGGCGGGTTAATGTGTCACTGCCCCGCAGCGACAACTGAAGGCGCCTGGAAACCTCAATCAGCAGCGCATCGCCGGCCGCATGGCCTAGACTGTCGTTGACATCCTTGAAGCGGTCCAAATCCATGAACAAGACGGCGAAGGTGGCCGCGGGCGATTCGCGGTACCGCCGCAGCGCTTGGGAAAGCCTTTCGCCGAAAAGGGAGCGATTCGCAAGGCCCGTTAGGGTGTCGACTGCGCGATATTCGGTGACGTCCCGCAAGGCGCCCGCGATGCGGGTCACATCTCCCGCACCGGTCTGTGCCGCGGCGGAGCGGCATTCGATCCACCGCAGGGCTTTTCGCTCAGGGTCGTTGACACGAAATTCGAAAGACGCCGACCCTCCCTTTTTCCGTTGCCGCTCCAACTCCGACCGGACCGCCTCTCGACTGACGGGGTCGACGCGATTCAACCAGGCGCCCATGTCGGCGCCCATATCATCTGGGATCTCGCCACAACCGAGCATCCGCGCGCACAGCGCTGAGTAGTGGAACTCGTCTGTCGCCAAGTCCCAGTCCCACAAACCGTCGTGCGCGCCTTCAGCCGCTAGTTCGTAGCGCTCTTGGGCCGCACTTAGACATTGGAACGCCTGCTGGAGCCTCTCTGTCCTCTCATCAACCTTGCGTTCCAATTGCGCGTTCATGCCCGCCAACTCCTTTTCTGCGGCAACCCGCTTCGCCATCTCGCCTTCAATCTGAAACCAGCGGCGAAGCGCATGGAAAAGAAGTACAAAGGTCCAAATCAGCGGCAGCAGAATCAGCTCGTCGACTTCCCAATCTTCGTGAGACTGGACATACGTTTGGAACCACTCGACCAGGTCGAGATTCGCCAGAAAGACGAAATAGAACGCGGTCAGGCCGATGAACAACAGCAGCGATGTCCAGTCCCGCCCGGGCGCGCCCGAAACGAACCAGCGCACGATGGCATTGCGTCGATCCGTCACTATCGGCCTAAGACCGCCTGAAACTTGTGGTCCTCGTTCTTAAGACCCAGCGCAACGTGAATCCCGGAGTCCCCCAGGTTCAGCAGGCTCCACTGCGGTCCGAACTCACCTTCCGCGGCGCGCTCCTTTCCAGAGCCGGGCCCCACAGCCGCCTCAAGTTGCAGAGAATCAGTGAACCCGTACTCCATGAAGAACCCACCCCCACCGCCGTCTCCGTCAAATGCACTGAAGACTCGGACCCGCAGCTCCGGCGGATACTGCACTGGCAAGGAATACAACGCCATCAGAAAGAACTCTCCGGCAAAGATCGCAACACTGGTCGCCGCTCGCACCTAATGCACATATCGGCACAAGAGCAGGCGTTCTCGTAAGGCAACGCTCACTCGCGGGAGGGGAGCAGCCAAGCCGGAGCACCCGCCTCAGCCAAAAAATAGAGGCCAGCATTGGGGCGAATCAAGAGAGGCGTGCATCTGCTCTAACTTGGCACCAGACTGGCGGGGAGGAGTGGGTTCCAGTACAGGCGCCAGAGACGCTCCCCTCTGTGGAGCAACTCACCGGCGCCGAGCAGATGGCCATCAACACTCAGTTGCCGCTCGGTCCGCTTCCCTCGGCTCTCGCGGGTTGGTTCGAGCAGCATCCCGCAAGGCTACGTAGGTAAAACGGGAGTGTATCCGCGGCCCCGGCGAACCGAGACGTGGAAGCCCAGCGACCGTCAGTGTAAATGGCAATACAGGCTAGCGGCTTGCGACGGCGGTTCGGGTAAGATCCTGTTCTTCCACCTCGGCGGCCCCATTGGAGAATGGAAACTCGGCGACCTTGCGATAGATCGCCCCCGTATTCGTGATGGTGCTTTCAAATAGCACGAAGCGGTCGGGTGAGACAGAGCCGAATTCGCGGCTCGGCAGGTCTTCGATGCCGTCATGCAGCTCGTCAAGAGCCGCGCACTCGACCACGCGGCCGAGCACCAAGTGGGGGAAATACGGCCGCACCTCAGGTGCGATCCCCAGCGGCTGGAGTTCGCAATCCACGCCGCTCGCCAATTGCCGCAGCACAGGCGTATTCTCGGCTCCCGCCCAAAAAACCTTGGGGTTGCGCTGATTGGGGAAGAAACCAAGGCCCGCGAGCGGCACGCTGATCGAGGCCGGCGCCTTCACGCGATGCAGAGCTCGCACCAGCTCATCCACTCGATGCACTTCCCAGTCGCCGATATACTTCAGCGTGACGTGCATGTTGCGGGGATGAACCCATTGGATAGGTCCAGACGGCCGTAGCCTTCTCACGAGTTCAGTGAGGTTCGTGATAACTTTGGTATTGAGTTCGAGCGCGACGAAGAGACGCATGGCAAAAAATCTCGCGGCGGAGAGGCGCAGCGGCCCCGCTACTTGACGGATACCTGTTCTTGAGGTGGTTTAAGAGTGACGGCGACGGTCTGCTCGACTTCGGTAAGTTCGATCGTGTCACCGAAGGTCTGATAGCCGGCGGCGTGGACCTGCAGAAGGATGTAGCCCTGGCGCAGTGGGGGCACCGGGGCGGTTCCTTGCTCGCTGGTCTTGAGCTGCAACGTATCTGTTACTTTATTCTTTTTCTTTCCCTTCACCGTTCGCACAATGACGCTCGCCCGCGGCACCGGGTCTCCCGATGCATCCCTGACGACGATCTGGAGTGTAGTCATCCGCTGTGCTGCGTCCGCGGGACGCGGAAACGCAAGACAGGCCAGCACCAAACCCAGAATGACGGTTTTCATGAACTTTGCGTGACTACCGGCAACGAAACTCGGCTTCAGAACACGAAGCTGAGCGCGCCTCGATAACTTCGGACGGCGGGCAGGAGGAAGATCTGCTGCCCGTCGAATGTCTGAATCGGAATATAACCTGCCTTCAGAAGGTTGTTGATATAGGCTGTCGCTTCCAGCTTGCCAGGCAGGCCACCGGAGAAAGGCAACGGCTGACGGATCACCATGTTCAGCCCGGGATCGGATCGCGAGGCAAAATCATTGTAAAGATCAGGCGCGATGGCGGCCAGCTGATTCGACCACTGATAGCTGCTCACGATCTGTGTCTGTGCGCGGGGGACGGTCGCCGAAACGGACGCCGTCACCAGACTGGCACGCCTGACTTTCAACGAGCGCCGCAACTCGCTCAGCTCGGCCGTCTGCAACTGCGAATTCGTGGGGGACAGAACACCGGCGGAACTGTACCCGATCGCCGCCTGCAATTGGTCTCGCAGGGTGCGGGCGTATGAGACGCGATAGCCTGTCGAGCGGAAGTCGCCCGCGTTCAAAGTCGAGCTATCGGAGAACAGATCCGGCAGCACCTCGCCGCGGGCGAAATAGCCGGAAGGCGTCATCGCGGACAGCGCCGCGTCATCGAGATTATCCGCGAAAACAGCTATTTCGATCAGGTTGTCGCCCTTTTCTTCGCGGTAGGCGATCTCGAAGTGCTCGGCACGCTGCACGGTGGGCCGTCCGTCGCGCAAAGTTAAGCGAGGGAACATGCCTAGCGAGGAGACCTCACGGCGCAACGAACCGCCGCTCTCACGCGCATGCGGACTCATGGCCGAGTGAGGCACGCCGGATGCATACTTGAGCTGCACCTCACGGTTTTTGCCCAGCTCGTAGGCCAAGCGGCCGTAGGGGCTGACGAAGTTCAGGCGGTCAAGAAAACGTACCGACTCGTACAGAACTCCATAGTCGAAACGAGCCCGCTCACCGATCCGCAACGTATCGGAAAATCCGAGCGTCAAAGTCTCGATGGATGGTCCATTACTCTGCTGCCCTCCCGGGCCGTAGATCGTCTGGGCTGCCGCGACGGGCATCTGCAACTGCCGCACGGTCACTGACAGTTCCGGAGTCATCCCCGCCGCCAACTCACGGCGGTAACTGGTGCGAAAAGCCGCGGCCGGCGTGCCGTTGGCCGAGCCGTAGCCCACATTGCCGCTGACGACCACGTTGTTTTCGCCAAGAATAGAGGTGGCGACCGCAAAGGCCGTGCCCAGGTCGGTCTCGTTGGCTAGCGCCGACGCTTTTGATCCGCCGCCGCTGACCTGTGCGTAGCCGCGAGTATCGCTGAAATTTCCGACCGCCTTGCGGAGTACGCTGCGTGTCTCGTCGGTTTCCACCCGCCGAAACCGCAGAACCGGGCGTGTGGAAGTCGAAGTCCGCAGCACCCATTTCCAGTCATCACTCATGTCGCGGATTTGCCCTTGACCGGAGTACATCAGTTGCAAAGTCGCAAAAACTCCGCGCAGGCTGACATCCAGGATGGTGTTGACACCGGCCCTAACCTCGACGCCTTCCTTGGTTGACGGAAGAAAGCGATCAAGCGCGACGCGCAACGAATACTGGCCGGGGAGGAGATCCTCGACGCTGAAAACACCATTGAAATCGCTACGAACCTGACGCGCTGGTTTGTCATCCCCCGTCACCAGAGTCACCAATGCGCCGACCTGAGGCGCGCCCTGCTGGTCACGAACCAGCCCGCGGATGGAACCGAGGATCGATGCCTCGAGAGCGGGCGCCAACACGAAAACGAGCAGAGGAACCAAATACGCCGCGCGACGGGCGTTTCTCGGTACTCGATGTCTTGGGTTGAGCATGGTTGGCGTTATTTGCTCTCGCGTCGAAAGGCAAGCCTGCCGTAGCGTCAGTTATATACTACTTGATCTTGAAGGTCGTCGTCGGGACAAGCGTTTCATTCTTCACAGAATCAGTGACCTTCAAACTCAGCCGGTATTCGCCCGGGTTCAACGTCTGCAGTGGCAGCAGCTTCTCCACAATCATCTGCTTCGAAGTCGCGCCGCGAATCTGGTTAATCTGCTCGGTGAAATCGAGCAACAATTCGCTCGGCTGATCCAGGCTAGCCACTTGATAGGTGACGCTGCCTTGGGGCTCGGCCGTCGAATCGTCGGCTCCTAGATTGTAAACCTGAAGGTAGATGCCCAACCGCTCATCCTGCCGAAATTCCTCGGTGATACGCGGCCGTACTTTCGAACTGCCGATCACGAATTGTCCCAATCCGAGCGACCGCACCGGAACCCGCTCGATGCGGTCAGCCAAAATCAGCGAACTCGAAGCCAAGCTTTCGTCATCGAACTGCGGCACTTCAAGCGCTATCCGATACGTACTCATCGTTTCGCCGACGATATCCTTTGAGACCACCTCGAGCCGGTACACACCCGGGGGCAGGACCAGCGGTTTCTGATACAACGCCGAGCGCTCCGACTCATAAGGAAGCCGCTCCGTGGTCGTATCCACTGTCACGACATCTTCGAACACCGCGGCGACGCGCCGCGTCATCGTCGTGACGCGGCCGTAGATGTTGACGATCGCTTTGTGCCGGCCATCCTCTTCTCGAAACACAAGATCTTTGTTCTCGAGTTGCACCGTCACGCCGGCGAGGATCAATTCGTTCGTGATCCGAGAGTATTGAACTTCCACTCGAACGGGCAGCGTGTTGTATTCGACCGACGAATCGACAACCGCTTCGAGGTCTTTGAACTTAATCTCGGGCGGTTTCTGCAACGCAGCCCAGCGCTGCAAGCGCTCGAACTGGTTGTAGCGCATGCCCTGCATGCCACTGACCGGCGCGCCTGAGCGAGTGCCATCGGTGCGCATGAAGCGATCACGCTTTTCCGACAGGCCCATTTGCTCGGCGATCGTCAGGCCCGCGCCCGGCACATAGAGCAGAGCGTCTTTCTCGGCCGGATCGAGCGTCATGCGGTATTCGCCCGTCATCGTGGGGTCGACGAACTCGATCAAGACGTCCTGACCGACCCCTTCGATCCAGCGATAGCGCCAAATCTCAAAAGGATACGTGGACGTCGTACCGCCGCCTTCTTCATAGGGTCGCTCGTAGCTCCCACCCGAGGGGTGCGATTCGATCTCGTCGGGCGGCCCAAACGTGATGTAGATGCGGCCACGATCGGCCTTCCAGCCGGGAATCCCCGAGGCGTATCTTTCGTTCGCGAAGGCAATGCGGCGATAGTGCTCTTCGCGGTATTCGTTCTCCACCGAGTCGGGGGTCGGGTCGCGGCGGAGCCAGAAAGATTCGATGAAGTTTTCGCGCTCATCATCGGTGGAGAGACGCAGGAACGCATTGCGCTCATCATCGGTCAGGATGTACCGAACATCCTCCCGCATCCACTTCTTGAAGGGGCCTCTCAACTCTTTGCGTAGCCTGTTGAGGCGCTTCTCCTCTTCCTTCTTCGTGAGTTGTTTCGGGACTTCTTCCTCTGCCCCCGAGACTGTCGCGGATGGGAGCAATAGAACGAGGACGGCAAGCAGCAGGCTGACAACGCGCATTCGTCGCATATTCACTCCAAAACTCATTTCCCTAGGCCTGGTTCCATCCTCTTTGCTGATACGGAACCTGCCCTAGATTACCCTAGTCTCGATTCTAGCTACCGATGAGGGATGCGTCAAGCGAATCTTGGTATCATCCGTACATTCGAAACAGGGGCCTTCGAGCTTTCAAGTACGCCCCCGGCCGCCAAATAGTTTCGCCTTCCCGCCACCGCCCCCATGTGGCTTTGCCTGCGGAGCAGCCGATCCTCCCCGACAGCGAATAAACAACGAATATCTACCAACTTTCACAGAAGCTCGTCCCAACAATCTTCCAGAAACGGGATGCCTGCCATTTTGCAGCTTCCGCCGTGGGGGACAAATGGGCGATATACTTGCCTTTACAGTCATTTACGGGTGACGCCTCCTTTTGGCCGTCGGCGTGCGATGACGAAGAAGACCTTCCATGGTCTGAGTATGGGTGAGGTTCATCTCAGCGCGGCTCCGGTCATGGATCGAGAACACGAAGGTGGATAAGAGCACGACATCGCGAGCGGTCACCGGCCTGCTTCTGCTGGCCACGGCGGCCTGTGTCATGGTCGCTCTGCTGAACCTCGCCGACCGCAACGGCTTTCGGTTACCCGACGACGGCATTACATGGGCCGACGGGCCCGACGGGGTCGAGTCGTTGCATGTGCGGCGAGCGGGAGCGGGCGATCAGGCAGGCATCCGTATTGGGGACCGGCTTGTCGGGATCGGCTCTTTCACCATTGATGAGGCGCTTGATGTTCCGCGGACGCTGGCCGAGATTGGGGTCTGGAGATCAGCGACGTATCACATTGAGCGTGCGGGCACTCCGATCGAGGCTCGCGTCATAGTCGGAGTCGCGCCTTCTGGTGGGGTTGTCTCCTCCTTCCAGTGGATCGTCGGTCTGGCGTACCTGGCCATCGGACTTACAGTCCTATTGGCGCGGGGCCCCAGGCCGATGATCCATCATTTTTATCTTTTCGCCCTGACCTCGTTCGTTCTCTTCTGCTTCAGCTATACCTCGCGGTTTGACGCCCTCGACCGCTTTGTCTACTGGGCTGACGTTTGGGCCACGCTGCTGGCCCCGGCTCTGTTCGTTCATTTTTGCCTGACGTTCCCGGGAACGGATCGTCTTTCGCCGGCCCGCCGGACGCTCTCGGCTCTGGTCTATCTCCCGGCTGTTCTTTTGGGCGTGGTCTACCATCTCGTCGCTGCCGGAACCATTGAGTTCTCGCTGCCGCTTGTCGAGACTCGCTTCTTGCTGGACCGCATCTCGTTCGGACTGCTCGGCGTGTATTTCATCACGGGTGCCGTGATCCTGCGGCGCGAAACCAGTCTCACCGAAGACGCCGTACTGAAACAGCAGCGGAAGTGGTTGTCAGTGGGCGCGCTGTGGGGTATCATCCCCTTCGCCGCTTTCTATCTCGCGCCGTATGTGGCCGGCGAAATTCCCAGCGCGCGCCAGACGCTTTCCGTCTTCTCGCTGGCGCTGATACCGCTCACCATCGCCTACTCCATCGTGCGCTACCGGCTGATGGATGTGGAATTATTCACGCGCCGCGCCACCGCTGCCTCGCTCGCTGCCGCGGGCCTACTGGCAGCGGGCTACGGACTACTGTTCACTCTCGGCGGTTTGCAACACACCTCAGAAGGGCTGGCACCGGTCGTTTGGGTTGTCTCCGCCCTGGCGGGCGCACTTGCCTACCAGCCGTTGCGCCGATGGGTGCAGGCCGGTCTCGACCGGTATCACTATCGCGAGCGGTACGATTCCCGGCGGACTCTCGCGGACTTTGCGGCCGCGCTCACCACGGAAACCGACCTCGGCAAGACGCTCGATTCGGTTATCAACCGCCTCTCGAATACTCTGCGCCTCGACCGAGTCGCGGTTTTCGTTCGCGAAGAGCAGGGCCAGGGAATCACGCGCTTCCGGATCGCGGGATCGAGCGGTCTTGACATCAGCGATGATCGTCTTGATCTGGAGTTCCTCACGGTCCACGCGTCGGGTCTGGATGGCTCGCTGCCGCACCTTCATCTCGAAGATCCCGGGCGCGTCGCGGGGCCGCTTGCTGCTTATGGCGCTACGTTCTCCGCTCTCGACCTCTACGACTACGTGCCGTGCCGCATGCAAGGGCGCACGATCGCGTATCTCGGCCTGGGGCGGATGCGCGACGGCCAATATCTGAATTCCGAGGATATCAAGCTGGTCCATGCACTTTCGGGCTACCTGGCAATCGCTCTCGAAAACGCCCGCCTCTACGATTCACTCGACCGCAAAGCGCGGCAGTATGAACGTCTCAAGGATTACAGCGAGAATATCGTCGAATCGTTGAGCGTGGGTATTTGCGCCGCCGGCCTTGATGACCGCGTTGAGAGCTGGAACACCCCGTTGGAGTTGATGTTCGGCATCTCGCGGCGGCAGGCCGCGGACCGCAAACTGAGCGAGCTTGTGCCGCCGAAGCTGGTCGCCGAGATCGACAAGATTCAGAGCGAAAGCGGCCTCCAAAACTTCTACCGCTTCACGCTCAAGGCCGCCGACTTTCCGGCTGAGTTCCGGCCGGCGGCGGGCGTAAAACGTGACGATGAAGAACGAGTGCTTAATATCGTCGTCGCGCCGCTCGTGACGAAGACTTTCGAGCACATCGGCCGACTGATCATCTTCGACGACGTCACCGAGCGTTCCGCTCTCGAAGACCAGCTCATCCAGGCCGACAAGCTTAGCTCGGTCGGGCTGCTGGCCGCCGGGGTCGCTCACGAAGTGAATACGCCGCTGGCCGTCATTTCGAGCTACGCGCAAATGCTGGCCCGGCAAGTATCCGAAGAACCGAAGACGGCGCAGATCCTCAACAAGATCACCGCGCAAACTTTCCGTGCCAGCGAGATCGTCAACTCACTGCTGAACTTTTCGCGCACCTCCGGCCATGAGAAGATGCCTCTTGATCTGCCGAGGGTCATCACCGAAACGCTCGACATGGTTTCACCACAGCTTCGCAAGGCGCACATCGCAGTCGAAACTGATTTTTCCGCCGCCGCCCGCGTCCTTGGCAACAGCGGCCAGCTTCAGCAGGTCCTGCTCAATCTCGTTCTCAACGCGCGGGATGCCATGCCCGAGGGCGGACGCCTCACGATCCAAACCCGCGAACACGACGGCACAGCTATCATTACCGTCCGCGATACCGGCGTCGGCATGACGCCCGAACAGAGCCGCCGCATCTTCGACCCCTTCTTTACGACGAAGGGTCCCAAGCGCGGGACCGGTCTCGGCCTCGCCGTCAGCTACGGCATCATCAAGGAACACTCGGGTACGATAACGGTGGAGAGTCAGCCGGGCGCGGGCTCCACTTTCAGCGTGGAGATCCCCCTGGCCGCCAAGCCGGTTCATGCCTAGCACCCTCGCCGAACCCGCGGTAGCAACCAAAGGCCGCATCCTCATCGTCGACGACGACGAGGCCATCCGCGAAAGCCTCGAAGCCCTGCTCGATCTTGAAGGTTACGAAACCCGCTCGGCCGGAACGGGTGGCGAAGGCATCACGGCTCTGTCGGACGAAGTGTTCGACCTCATCTTGCTCGACCTGATGCTACCTGACCGTAGCGGCATTGATGTCGTCGAAGAAATCCGCCGCACCAATACACAGACGCCCATCTTGATGCTCACCGCGTACGGCACTCTTGAAAACGCCGTCACCGCCATCAAAGGTGGCGCCAATGACTTTCTCACAAAGCCCTGGAACAACGACAAGCTGCTGCTTGAGATCGAACAGACCATCAAGCAGAGCCGTTTGGAGCAGGAAAACGCGGCCCTCCGCGAAGCCCTGCGCACCCGCTACAGTTTCGCCAGCCTGATCGGCAAATCGGACTCGATGCGCCGCATCTTCGAACTCGTGGCGCAAGTCGCCAGAAGCCGCGCGACGATCCTGGTTCAAGGCGAAAGCGGCACCGGTAAGGAACTCATCTCGAACGCCATCCACACAAATTCGCCGCGTGCGTCCGAGCCATTTGTGGCCGTCAACACCGGCTCGATCCCGATCGATCTGCTCGAATCGCGCCTCTTCGGACACATCCGCGGCGCCTTCACCGGCGCCACGCAGACACAGAAGGGCTGCTTCGATCGCGCCAATGGCGGCACGCTCTTTCTCGACGAAGTCGGAACGCTCGGCCTCGAAACCCAGGCCAAGCTGCTACGCGTCATTCAGGAACGCGAGTTCATGCCGCTGGGCTCGACCGATACTATTCATGTCGACGTACGCATTGTCGCGGCCACCAACGTCGACCTGCAGGAACTTGTCGCCAGCGGCGAATTCCGCGAAGACCTTTACTACCGGCTCAACGTCATCCAAATCAAGTTGCCGCCACTGCGCGAACGCCACGAAGATATCCCGCTCCTCATCGAGCACTTCTTTACGAAGTACTGCCGCGAGAACGAATGCTTCCTCGATGAACATGGACGTTCCCAGCTCCGATTCGCCTCCGACGCGATGCATCTGCTACTGGATCACAAGTGGCCAGGAAACGTCAGAGAACTTGAGAACGTTGTTGAGCGCGCCGTCGTGCTGGCAACCGGACCCGAAGTGCCCTTGCAAATGCTCCCCGAGTCGCTACTCGCATCGAACGGCATTCGGCGGATACGCATCCCAACCGACGTCAAACCCGCCGCCGGCGCCAGCCTCCCGGAAATCGTCGAGGAGTTCGAGCGGCGTCTGATTACTGCTGAACTCGAGAAATCCGGCTGGAATCAGACCGACTGCGCCAAACGGCTGCGTGTCGCCCTCTCGACGCTGAATCAGAAAATCCAGCGGCTCAACATCGACGTCAAGAAGAAACGCGCCAACGAGTAAGCTCAGCGGGCCGCCCAAGTGTGAGCCGCCCATACCGTTCGAGGCGTCAGTCCTGCCAAACCTTGTAGAGCCCTTGATTGCCGTCATCGCCCAAGCCCATCTCAAGCGCCTTCGTGAATAGCTCGTAGCTCCACTTCGTCCCGGGCGCATCCATTCCCAGATCCTCCACTAATTCCGATGCAAGGCGCAGGTCCTTCTGCTGCAGCTTGATCATGAACCCAGGCGCGAAGTCATCCTTAACCACTCTCGGGCCGAGGTTCGTCCAGATCCAGGAGCCCGCCGCGCCGCCGCCCACTGCGTCAAGCGTCTTCTCGGGATCCAATCCCGCCTTCTTGGCGATCCGCAGACCTTCGCACATCGCGATCAGGTTGACTGAGCCGACCACTTGATTCACCATCTTCGTCTTTTGCCCGTTGCCGCTCACGCCGGTGTAGACAACGTTCTTGCCCATCGCCTCGAACAGCGGCATGCAGCGGTCGAATGTCGCTTTGTCGCCGCCCGCCATGATCGAGAGCGTTCCGGCGATCGCACCTTTGTCGCCGCCGCTCACAGGTGCGTCGAGCATACTGACGCCCTGCTCAGCCAGGCGCTTTGAAAACTCAACCGTGCGCGTCGGCGAGATCGTACTCATGTCGACAACGACGGCTCCCGCTTTCAAGCCGCTCGCCAGCCCGTTCTCACCGAACAGCACCGCCTCGACATCGGGGGTATCGGAAACAATCGTAATCACAACGTCCGATTCGGCCGCCAACTCAGCCGGAGTCGAGTAAGCCTTCGCGCCCCGCGCAACGAGTGGTTCACAGCGCGACGCCGTGCGATTGTAAACCCTCAAATCAAAGCCGGCCTTCAACAGATTCGACGCCATCGGCGCGCCCATGATTCCGAGACCAGCAAAACCCACTTTCATACCCATCTTTCCTCCCGTATGCGGTATTCCGCTTGAGACGGCAACCACTCGATCGGCGGAAACCGCAGTAACACACTCTACCGAAATCACGATACCTAACCCCAACGAGGACGCGCACCCTTGCAATTGGTGCATAATGTAACGGCTGTGACGAGACGATTCATTGGTTCGTTGACCGTTCCCGTTAGTGTTTCGGTTCTGCTCGCTCTATCGGCGTGCGCGCCCGAATCGCCCACGGAGCAATCCGACGATCGAGAAAGGCTTATGTTCCAAAACCGCGACGCTTGGCGGATCGAAAGCGATCGCCTGCGAGTGACGGTCCTCGAAGGTGGAGGACACCTCGCCGAAATTGTCCTAAAGGCAGACGGCGCGGAATCTATCAGCCCGTGGTGGATTCCGCCCTGGCCTTCGATCGACCCTTGGACCTACGACGCGGCCAAGCATGGCGATGTCTATGGGAAAGACTCGGAAGCAGCGTTGCTCGCCGGCATCATGGGGCACAACCTTTGCTTTGACTACTGGGGTGCGCCGTCACCGACTGAGTTCAAAGCGGGGATGTTCTATCACGGCGAAGTTTCGATCGTCCGCGCCGAGAAGATCTCGCAAGACGATCGCTCGCTGGTTCATCGGCTGGATTTGACGAAGTCAGGAACGTCAATCACGCGCACGATGCGGCTGGCGCAGGAACAGCCGATTCTCTACGTCGAGGAGACGGCGAAGAATGAGCTCAGCCTCGATCGATCATTCGGGTGGGTTCAGCACGCGACATTTGGGCCGCCGTTCCTTGATCCTGAACACACGTTCTTTGACTCCTCGGCGACCAAAGGCGATCTAGGGGAAGAGAAGGACTACGAACCCCTGGCCGACTGGCCGGTGGGCCCCGCCGGCCAACGAGAGAACGACTACCGCCGCTTCGCGCCGCAACCGCCCAGCCAGAAGATGGCCTATTTTTTACTGGACCCTAAACGAGAACTGGAATTCATTAGCGCCGTCAATACGGAGCATCGGCTGCTCGTCGCATACGTGTTTCTTCGCAAGGATTATCCGTGGATGATGGTTTGGGAAGAGAACCGCAATATCCAGCTTCCACCGTGGAATGGCAAGGCGATGACTCGCGGGATGGAGTTCGGGAACACCCGTATACCGGGGACGATGCGGGCTTACCTTGAGAAGCCCGAAATGTACGATACACGCACGTTTGGCTGGCTCGACGCCCAGGCCGAGTTGACGGCCCGCTATCTCGTTGTGATGGCCAAAGTGCCGGAAGGGTTCGCGGGCGTGAGCGATGTTCGGCTTGTTGGCTCAGAGGTCGTGATTGATGCCGTGGGGGATGCCGACGCGATCCGGGTTCCGTTCAAGCCGGAATGGTTTCCTGTGCAGTAGGTAGTCCTGAGGTCGCAGCCGTGCGGCACGCGGTATAGTAGCGCTAGGTGAGTTTTGACCATCCTGCCGAGTAGTTCTTTCGTGATGCGTGGTATTTCACTCCTGCATCAAAACATCACCGTTCTTCTCGCATGCCTGGGTATCGCCCTCGGTGTGCCGCCAGCCGCCTCGGTCGCTGATTTCGAGCGAGACATCCGGCCCATATTCGAAACGCACTGCTATAGCTGCCACGGCCTAGACAACCAGTTGAGTGAGTTCCGGCTCGACCGCAAGTCCGATGCTCTGCGGGGCGGGGGTTCAGGCGCGGCGGCCATTGTTCCCCACAAGAGCGCGGAGAGTTTACTGATCCGCTATGTGACGGGTATTGACGACAAGACGGTGATGCCGCCTCAAGGACTGCCACGTCTGAGCGAACAGCAGATCGGGCTGTTACGAACCTGGATTGATGCGGGGGCCGAGTGGCCGGGAGATGAAGCGGCGTCGAGCGGGCACGACGAAAAACCTGACGGGCGGAACCACTGGGCGTTTCTGCCGCGCACACAGCCCGAACCGCCCCGGATCGAAGATTCCGCGTTACGCGAACGCGTCCGCAATCCGATTGACAACTTTGTATTCTCGCGTCTTGAGAAGCGTGGCTGGCGACCGAATCCGCGTGCGAAGCCGCACGAGCTTCTGCGGCGTGTGTATCTCGATCTCAGCGGCCTCCCGCCGACGATTAGCGAGCAGGACGCGTTCTATCAAAACCCTTCTCGTGAGGCTCTCGACGCGGTAGTCGATGACCTACTGGCGCGGCCGGACTACGGCGAGCGCTGGGCACGGCACTGGCTTGATCTGGCGCGCTTTGGTGAAACCAACGGCTATGAACGGGATGCCACAAAGCCATTTGTATGGCGCTATCGCGACTACGTGATCCGGGCGTTCAACGACGACAAGCCGTTCGATCGCTTCGTATTGGAGCAGCTTGCCGGCGACGAACTACCGGACCGCTCCGCCGAGACACTTGTTGCCCTCGGCTACACGCGCCTCGGGCCTTGGGACGATGAACCCGCCGACCCCGCTACCGATCGCTACGACCAACTTGATGACTTGGTCAGCACGACTTCACAGGTGTTTCTGGGACTGACTCTCGGTTGCGCGCGCTGCCACAACCACAAGTTCGAACCGCTAACCGCACGCGACTACTACCGCTTCGTGGCGGTGTTCAATCCATTGGAGCGAGCCCAGAACGGGCGGCGAGAGTTGGATCTGCCGATCGGAACGCCCGCGCAACTCGCACAGTTGGCGCGGCGCGACGCCAAGATTGAACCTCTTCAGCAGGTGGTAGCGGAGATCCGGTCTCAGTTCCAGGTCGAGCACCTCCAAACGGGCGACAGCAAACTGAGCCGCGAAGTTCGTGACGCATTCCTAAAAGACCGCACGGATCAGACGGATAGGCAAAAGGAGTTGGTTAAGGAGTACCAACGCGAACTGGATGAAGAATTGGCGATGGCCTTGCCGGCGGAGAAGCGTGAACGCATTGCAACGCTGGAAGGAATTGTTTGTGAGATGCGCGACGAGGTGCATGACCTGCCGCGCGGTTACTTTCTCCATGAGCCAAAGGGCGAGCCGGCGACAACGCACTTACTGATCCGTGGTAAGGCTAGCGCCCCGGGCCCGGAAGTGACGCCCGGCATACCGGCCGTTCTTGATGCAAGTGAAGATGCGCTTGCGCGGACGGCGAGTTGGGAGGGCCAGTCAACCGCAACCAGCGTGCGGCGGCTGGCATTGGCGCGCTGGATCGCGAGCGCCGACAACCCGCTGACGGCGCGCGTCATCGTGAATCGTGTGTGGCAGTTTCATTTCGGGCAGGGCATTGTGCGAACGCCCAGCGATTTCGGCGTCATGGGTGATCCGCCAACCCACCCCGAACTGCTGGACTGGCTCGCCACTTGGTTTGTCGAGAACGGTTGGTCATTAAAGAAGCTGCACCGCCTGATCATGACGAGCAGCACGTACGCGATGAGCAAGGAGTGGAATAACGAGTACGGCAAAGAAGATTCCGAGAGTCGCCTGCTCTGGCGCATGCCGTACGAACGGCTCGAAGTGGAGGCGATCCGCGACTCGATGCTGGCGGTGAGCGGGCGGTTGAATCGCGAGATGTACGGGCCGAGCATGTATCCCTTCGTACCCGAAGCCGCGCTTGAAGGGCACAGCGATCCGGGCAAGATCTGGCAGCCGTTTGATGAACAATCGGCGTCTCGAAGAACGATCTATGCGTTCGTGAAACGCTCGATGATCGTGCCCATGATCGAGGTGCTCGATTTCTGTGACACGACGCGAACCGCGGCACAGCGAGTCAACACGAGCGTGGCGCCGCAGGCTTTAACGCTGTTCAACGGCGATTTCGTCAATCGGCAGGCAAGGCATCTGGCGCGCCGCTTGCGCGAAGAAGCAGGGGATGAGGTGACCCGGCAGATCACGCTGGCCTACCGACTGACATTGGCGCGTGAGGCGAGCGCGGATGAACTCGATAAGTTGACGCGGTTCCATGCGTCCGAGATGAAGCGGCTTCCAGCCGGCGGGGAACAGCTGAGCCGTGAGGAGGCTGCCGAGAAGGCCCTGCAGCAGGTATGCCGTGTGATCTTGAATCTGAATGAGTTTGTTTATGCGGACTGACGGAGAGAGCAACGGCAGGGCTCTATAATCTAGTTGCCGTGCCTCGAGACCGGCGAAGCGCGCTGATGCGGTTAGTTTTGCGGCTTCTCAACGCGGGCTCACGCCTGCGGCTCTGAGTTTGTTGGGTGGGCGTTTGTGGATTTGGGTAGTGGAGACTTTCAGCAGCTATGCACGGAGAGCAGCGAGATGCAATCGACTGAGACATTTGGGATCAACAGGCGGCGAATGCTGCAACGAATGGGCGCCGGGTTCCCTTCTCTCGCTCTGATTGATGTTCTTAGCCGCGACGGCTTCTTTGCTCAAACTGCTTCCGCCGCTACTGAGAACCCGGGGGCCGGGGGGCTGCTGAGGGCGAAGCCGCCACATTTTGCAGCCAAAGCCAAGCACGTCGTTTTTCTTTTCATGAACGGCGCGCCCAGTCAAGTCGACACATTCGATTACAAACCGGCCCTCACGAAATACAACGGCACGCCCTACAAGGGTGACGCCGCGGTGGGTTCTAACAATCGGCCGATCGGTCATTTGATGCAGTCTCCGTTTGGGTTTCAGCAACACGGAGAGAGCGGCCTATGGATCAGCGACCTGTTTCCACATACGGCGAAGTTTGCTGACGATCTTTGCGTGATCAAGTCTTGTTACACCGATACGGCGGCTCATGCATCGGGCTGCTTGCAAATGAATACGGGCAGCGTGACGATCGGGAAACCTTCGTTGGGATCGTGGCTGAGTTACGGGCTTGGGACGGAGAACGAGAGTCTGCCGAGTTTCGTAGTGATGACGGACCCACGGGGAGGGCCGATCAGTGGCGCGTCGAATTGGACGACGGGATTTATGCCGGCTGCTTTTCAAGGGACGCTGTTTCGCAGCAAAGGAGCGCCACTGCTAAACCTGAAGACACCCGAGGCGGTTACCGAGCAAACGCAGCGCGAGGCTCTCGACGTGCTTGGGAAGCTCAATAGGCAGCATCTCGAGGAGCATCCTCGGGAGTCGGAACTGGCGGCCCGGATCGAATCCTACGAACTCGCCTACCGCATGCAGACCAGCGCGGCCGAGACGGTGAACGTTGACAACGAGTCGGCGGCGACCCGCGCCCAATACGGGCTTGACGACGCGTTGACGGCCGACTTCGGGAGGAAGTGTTTGATCACACGGCGGCTACTGGAGCGCGGCGTGCGGTTCGTGCAACTCTACTCGGGGGGCGGGCACATCGAAGACACATGGGACGGCCATACCGATTGCATCAACAATCACAAGTTGCACGCGGGCGAAACGGACCGGCCGATTGCGGCGCTCATCAGCGATTTGAAGCGAACCGGGCTTTGGGATGAGACGCTGCTCGTATGGGGCGGTGAGTTCGGGAGAACTCCGACGAGCGAAGGCGTCGATAAGCCGGGGCGGGATCACGACTGGCACGGATTCACGATGTGGCTGTCGGGGGCGGGAGTCAAAGGCGGGCAGTCGATTGGCTCAACGGACGAACTCGGTTTCAAGGCTGTTGAAGATCCTTGTCATGTGTCCGATTTACACGCCACGATTCTGCATCTGATGGGACTCGATCACAAGAAACTCACCTACTTCCATCAAGGACTGGATCAGCGTTTGACAGGCGTGCGAGGCGAGGTCGTCAAGAAGGCTCTCGCCTAGGAAAACATTGCGTTGTGCCATTTCAGAAGAAAGGTTTGATTTGAAGACTCTTATTCTTGCGCTACTGATCGCGGTTACACCCCTGTGGGCCGCGGATGTGCGTGGCATCGTGCCCGAGGACGGCCAGAAGGCGACGGGCCCATACACGCCCGGAGTGATGGCTGGCGACTATCTCTACGTCTCGAGTCAGGGGCCGAGGATGCCGGACGGCTCAATCCCCAAGACCATCGAAGAGCAGGTTGATCAATGTGTCGCTAACGTCAACGCCGTTGTGAGGGCGGCCGGGTTGACGCTGGACCATATCGTCTACACCCACGTTTACCTGGACGACATGTCGCTCTATGACCGCATGAATCGGGCGTATGCAAAGCACTTTGCGCGGAATGCAGCGGCGCGCGCGGTCGTCGGCGTCTACAAGCGAGACAACGGGATGCATGTGACGATCAACGCCGTCGCGGTGCGGGAACTGTCGATGAAGGAGGCGGTGAAGGTCCCTGGATGGGATCTCAAGGAGCCGTACGCGGCGGGGATTCTTACGCACGACCGGCTCTATGTTTCCGGCATGCTGGGCTGGGATCCGGTGAGTGGGCAAATACCGGAAGGGATCGACAAGCAGGTGGCGATGGCGCTCGATAACGTCGGAGTCGTACTGAAGGCGGCCGGACTCGACCACCGCCACATGGTTTTCGTGAACCCTTACGTGGGGCCAGAAGTGCGCTACGGGGGGATGAATAAGGTCTACGCCAACTACTTCGAGTTTGGAAATACGCCGGCGCGAGCGACAATCCTGGTCACCTCCCTGCCCCACCAAACCCAGATTGCGTTCACCGGGGTGGCGGTACGAGATCTTTCGAAACGACTCGCCGTCCGCCCCAAGAATATGCAGCCGAGCCCAACAGCGAGCCCCTGCGTGTTCGCGGGCGACACATTTTATTGCTCAGCGAAGAGCGGCTTTATTCCGGGCGTCAACGGCGGCATCTTCGCGTCGAACGTTCAGGATCAATTGCGGCAAACGATGAGGAACCTGCTGGATAATCTCGAAGAGGCCGGACTGGATTTCAGCCACGTGGTTTCAGCCACTTCGTATCTCGACGACTCTTCGGACTACGATGCAGTCAACGAGGTCTACAAACTGTATTTCGAGGGCCGCGCGCCATCGCGAACTATGGTGCAACAGCTTGCGCCGGCCGAGCGTAAGCCGGGGAGCAACGGGCGGTGGCCGACACTAGAGCAGATTTCGCTGATCGCCGTGAAACCTTGATCGTTCCAGAAGGCAGTCACGGGAGCGCCTGAAAAGATTGGTGTGTATAGGCCGCGGCGAGTTCCAGGACTTGCATTTCCCTTTGCAAGCCGCTTTTTATCAATTACATAACTCAACGTTTTCAAGGTTGATCTTGAGTCGCTTTGGGCTCACTTGAGCCGCCGGACTCCACACCTCATCGGCTCATCTGGCGCGGAAACCTTGGCACGCGGGAGTATACTATTAACGTCAGCGAATGCCATTTCGCTGACATTGGAGAGCTGTCGTGCCCTCCGCTGCTGGAAAGCGTCAAAGCAATAGAGTCAAGCTAGACCCGCGAAGCGTTTTTCGAGAAGACGACTCTGTCTTCAAGCAGCCGGGGCCCGCCCTGCCAAGCGGGCCCTTTGCATTTGTTTCCCTACTCAGTGTTCTCGACTACAGAAAGTCGGATCAGCCGCCGAGTAGCTTTCTGGCTCTGCTCGAAGCCCAACCGGGCGGAGGTGGAGGCTTTATGCGGACTTGTTTGTTGTATCGATTCGCCGGCATTGCCGGTTTCCTTTTTTCGTTGATCTTTGCGCTGACAGCTCCCGCCCAGGCGGGACAGTTCTATGCCGCCCCAGGCGGAGCGCCACACAACGACGGCAGCCACGAGAGACCGTGGGACATCGTCACGGCGTTCGCGCATCCGGAGACGGTCGTGCCCGGAGACACGATCTGGCTGCTGGGGGGCCGGTATCCGATCAAAGAGACGCTTATATCGTCGCTGCAAGGAGAGGCGGGCGCCCCGATTATCGTGCGCCAAGCCCCCGACGAGCGGGCCACGATCGATTGCGCAGACGCGATGAGAGGCCGGACCGGTGGCGATTGTCTGCTACTACGCAGTCACGACTCCTGGTACTGGGGTTTCGAAGTGATGAACTCGAACTCTGTTCGGCATGTAGGCACGGCCGGCAGCCAAGCGGACCCGCGCGGAGTCGGCATCCGTAGCGAGGCTGGGACCGGCACAAAGCTGATCAACCTGATTGTGCACGACGTTGGGACTACACTGTTCGAAAGCCAGTCCTCTGGGATCGAAATCAGCGGGATGATCGCGTTCAATAGCGGCTGGGACGGCCCCGATCGCAGTCATGGCCCGGGATTCTATATTCGAAACCGGCCGGAATGGCCGGCCAAGGTGCTGCGTGACAATATTTTGTTTCAGCACTATCGGCAAGCGATACAGGGATTCGGATCGTTCGACAACGTGTTCAGCAACTTTGTTGTCGAAGGGAATATTGCGTTCAACAACGGGATCGGCGCGGATGGATTTCATCGCAACCTGATGTTTGGGAACCCCAACAGCGGCCACCTGAACAACGCCTTTCTCGACAACTACACGTACTTCCCGCCAACTGGAAGCCGCGGCTCGAACATGTTCGCCAGCGAGGAGGGTGGCTGCCAGGGACTCTTGCTTAGCGGCAACGTCTTCGCGCACGGCCCCGATCGCGAGGCTATCGAAATCAATCGTTGCGTTGACGTGGTGATCCAGGACAATTTCTTTCAAGGTAGAACTGTGCTGCGGGAGAGCGATCCTTTGGCAGAAATCACGGGACCAGTTTTCGAGCAACGTTTTCCGGACAACCGCTACGAAACCGAGCCGACTGGATCTCTTGTGCGAGTGCGGCCCAACCCCTACGAGCCAAACCGCGCCCACATCATCGTATACAACTGGGACGAACGTTGCGAGATCGATGTTGATCTGTCGAATCTAACGATCCCACCAGGGGCGCGGTACGAATTGCGCAACGTACAGGACTACTTTGGTGAACCGCTCTCTGGCATCTATCGAGGGCGAGCGCTCTCGATCCCGATGCACGGCTGGGTTCCCGCAAAACCGGCCGGAGATTTCGATCGAGCGCTGCCCGAAGCGCTGCCACACTTCGGCGCGTTTGTCCTGACTTGGCGAGTGAAACCCTGGACCGATCGGCGGAATCGATTGGACCGTTTTTTGGCAGCCGCAAGGGGCAGAGTCCAGCCCGGCGCGTGCGCTCTGGCCGGCTCAAACGCTGAGTAGCGGACAGAATTTGCTACGGCCGGAAAAGGCGGTCACAAGGGAAACGACATTTTAAGTCGCTTTGTTTCATCATCTTAGGATTTCGTGGTACCGCTAACTGCCAGATAGCATGTTACTTTGGGCCAAGAGGCAGGTCTCGTAATAACAGGGTTCCTCCTGTCTCGACATTCCTAACAACTAGAGAGAGTTTCTATGTCCCTCCTGCTGATGCATGGCCGGGAGAGCGGCCTGGTGCGCGCCGGTCTCGAAGCCTACTATGATTTCCGCAAGACGAACCTGCTGCGATACTCCGAGCAGTTTGATAACGCGGCCTGGGGCACGGGCCCAGTCACGCCGAATGTGAGCACATCCTCGAACGGTGAGATGACGGCGGATCTGGTATCGGATGCCTCCGCCGCGGCGGCCCAGGAGTTTTTCCAATCGGCTCCCATCGTGTCGTCGGCCGATAGCTATACGTTCTCGGTGTTCGTCAAGAAGCACACGGATGAGGCTCGCTTTCCGGAGTTTCGCATCCAAGCGACGGGCGGAACGGTTCAGCCGCTAACGACGGGCCATCTGAATACCAAAACCGGCACCTTTCAGAAAACCTCGGGCAGCGGCACGATGGCGGTGACCGACGAAGGAGGGTATTGGCGGGTAGCGCTGGTGGAGACCGATAGCAACTCGGGCAATACGCAAGTGCGTTGCGCGATCCTGCCGGCCTTCACCGATGTGCTAGGGAATCCGGTGAACGTGGCACTCACGGGGAGCATCACCGTTTGGGGCGCGCAGCTCAACGCCGGCCCCAGCGCGCTGGCCTACGAGAAGACGGACACCAATCAAACCGCGGTAGACAGCAGCGGGAAGGCCAACCACGGCACATTGGGGCCGACCTCCGCCGCGGAATCGAACGACCCGATTTGGCGCACCGGCCGTGTGCGCCTCGATGGAGTCAATGACTATGTCCTGACGCCATCGGCTGTAACGGCCAACGCGGACGAGCTGACTCTCCAAATCGTATTTCAGAAGACGCCCGGCTCGGTGTCCGGGGGGCATCGAACACTCTTCGGTCACAATGCCGGCGGTTCCTACATCCGATTCTTCACGGACACGACGATCGGATTTTGGCTCAGCGCTACCGTAACCTCGGCATTCGTACAGGGACCTGGCGGCGGTATCCCCGACGACGGCTTGTGGAAGATGATGACATTCCGCTGGCGGGCGGGAGTCGTACAGGAGCAGATTCTCAATCTGGACACTAGCGTCAAGAAAGAGACGGCCGCGCCATCGGATGGCCTGATGGATTCGACTTATCGCGCGATCGGCACATATGCCGGAGGAAACTATTTCGCCGGCGAAGTGGCTACGGCCTTGTACTACCGTCGATTTCTGTCAGACGCGGAATTGGGCCGTAACTATGCCGCTGTCAAGGCCGGCTTGGCCCCACGCGGGATCTCGCTGCCTTAGCTCTCGTCGAGACATCGAGCAGCAGGACAAAGTCTGGTTCAGCGGCTTCCCCTGCCGGTCAGGACGACGCTGACTGTGGCCAGCGCAACCTCAAGATCAAGACGAAGAGAGATGTGCCGCAGATAGAATAGGTCGTACTCCAGCTTGCGCTGTGACTCTTCCGTGCTAGCGCAATACCCCATGTTGATTTGAGCCCATCCGGTGATTCCCGGTCTGACGGCATGACGCCAATCGTAGTAAGGCGTGAGTTGTGCAAGACGCCGGGCGAGGGGCAGCTGTTCGGGGCGGGGCCCGATTAGACGCATTTGTCCCTTGATGACGTTCCAAAGCTGGGGAACCTCGTCGAGTCGGGTCCGCCGCAGAAATCGGCCCACGCGCGTAATGCGCCGGTCGCCTTTCGTCGTCCACTTCGCACTTCGATCGTTTGGGTCGAAATACATCGAACGTAGTTTGAGGATCTCGAACGGGCGCAGCCAGCGTCCGACACGATACTGACGAAACAGTACCGGACCCGGCGATTCGAGTTTGATCGCAAGAGCTGCGAGTGCCAGCAGCGGGAAGAGCGCAATCAGTCCTACCAAGCTACCGGCCACGTCAATCCATCTCTTCAGCTTCAGAGCGATGCCCGACGCGGCTGGCAGGAGCAACGCGGGGCCGGCGCGCTCCGCCCGATGCCGATCAGTTAACAGCAGCGCAGGGAAAGGCGCTCCCCACTCCAACCGTGACGAAGGTTGCACGAAAGTTCGATCTCTCACGTAGCGTTTGCCGCTGATTTTGTCGAGGGTTTTGACGAACCCCGCGTCAGCAGGCTGAAGCCGGCCCGCCCACCGCGGCGCAGGAGGAAAAAGTCAACCAAGCCATGCAGGAAGCCGTATCCGAAGGCGAAGTGGAACGCGGCGAAGACGGCGGGCGTTACGGGCAGATACCGCCAGTTACGGGGCCGCCGGCAGGCAAAAAGCGAGGCGGCAGCCGACCCAAGCGTATAGCTCCCCGACAAAAGCACGAGAGCCTGCCCGGCGGGCGCGTACACCGCCGAGACCGCTAGTAGCGCGACTGACAGACCAACGAGGAAACCCGGAGCAAGCTGCCGGATGGTAGCGGGACGTCCATGCTTCTGGAGCACCTTAGCCTTCCAATAACCGTACTGCTCGTATTGACGCCAAAGGCCTCTTAGCGTGGTGCGGGGTTGATACAGGGAGCGGATTCGGGGGCTCTGCCACACCGTTCCCCCTAACCGGCGAATACGAAAGTTGAGTTCACTATCCTGACTCCGAACCAGTGACTCATCAAAAAACCCAAAGCGCCAGAACGCATCACGCCGCCAAGCCCCCAGATAGACGGTGTCCGTAGGTCCGTCGTGCGCCCTCGCGTGGGCGCGGCCGCCACCGGAAACGAACCAGGAATCGAAGATCAGCGCTACGGCTTCCGACACATGGTTCACACCGCGCGGGGCCCAAGCTCCGCCGACACAATCCGCTCCGGTCTCGCTGAGCACAGCGACACACTGCGCGAGGTAGTCAGGCGCATACCGCGTGTGCACATCCATTCGGATGATGACATCACCGGAAGAAGCGCGAATCGCCGCGTTGAGCCCCGTTGAAACGATACGCCGGGGGTTATCAATCAGCGTCAGGTTTGACCATCGTTTCACCGCGCGGTGCAGCACCTCGCGCGAGCCGTCATCGCTGGCACCGTCAGCGACGATCACCTCGAGCTCCCGTCCACGCGGCAGTTGTTGAGACCATAGGTCGGCCAGGAAACGATCGATATGACCGAACTCGTTGCGGCACGGCACGATGACGGATATTGTTGGCATAAGCAATCTGGACCTAGAGGGACTCCCGGGAACTACCCCGCGCCCGCCGCTGTTTGTTTCAGCGGCGCTTCTTCGACTTCCGGCCTCGGCGATACGCGGGAGATGACAGCGCGAAATTTCCCGTTGCGGCCGCGCGGTATCGCAGCTACGCATTCAAGCGACACGCGAACATCCCCCAGGCGGTCGCGTAAGGCACGGCGAATCGCGACTTCGTCCTCCGCGCCGAAACCCTCACCGGGAACCAGCAGCACACGGATACGGTCCAGTGACTCCTGTATCACTTGGGCCTCACGTACGCCCAAGCCTGCCTTGAAAACCGGGTCGAGACGGCCGACCAGCCTGCCGTCGCGAGTCTGCAAGAGGTCGTCACAGCGGCCGTCGACGGAATCAAGCAAAGGAAGAGCGCGTCCGCAAGGGCAGAGGCGGTCGCCCTCACCCATGGCGATACGGTCGCCAACCCGGTAGCGGATCAACGGCATATCAACGTCGAGCAGACTTGTCGCGATCAGTTCCCCGGCCCCCTGTCTCGACGTGTTGCCGTCGGAATCGCCGATTTCACAAACTCCAAACTCCGGCCATTGGTGCAGACGGCCTTCCCCGCATTCGCTCGCGGCCGCCGTCAACTCAGCCATCCCGTAGGTCTCACGGACGGGACAACCAAAAGCAGTCTCAATCGCTTCCCGTTGATGGGCGTAAAGCGGCTCGGCGACGGTGATTACCGCCTTAAGCTTGAGGAGGGAGACTCCGCCGAGCCCGGCGGCTCTAGCAATGGAGTCAATCGATGAAGGGTATCCGATCAAGTACTGGATTTGATAGTCCGCGAGAGCTTCCACATAGGCCAAAACAAACGAAGGAGCAAGGTGGTAGGAGGACAGGTAGAGTTGCCTGAGCGGTCGATTCCAGACCCAGAAAGGGGGCCTGCTCCTGCTGTAGGGCGTGACGAGTTGCCCACCGAGTATCGCCCATCGGTCGTGCCGGTCGACGGCGTTCCAGCGAAGCCGCCGCGCCTCATAGTGTGCGAATCGGGCTCTCGACGTCCGACGGCTTCGCCATAGCGTGAGCGGCGTACCCGTTGTGCCCGAGGTTCTCTCGACGGTCATGTCTCGCGGTGATTGGTCGTCGGCAATGAAGGAAGGTCCGTATCTTCGCAACTCTTCCTTCTCAAGAACCGGCCAATACTCCAAGCGGTCCCACGGCCGTGCGTCGCCTTGCCGCCTGCGGCGCGCCCACATCTCGCGGTAATACGGTACACGGGTCGCCGCCCGGTGCAGCACGAACGCCAAGCGTTCTTGCTGCCAATGCCGCCACCTGGCCGGGTCCCACTGGTCTCTCTCAAGGGCACCGATTACCAGCGCATCCGTCTCCTCTCCATAGCGCTCGCGCCGGAGCCCTAGACCGTGGACTGATGCGGCGAGGTCCTGCAGCGAGGGAGGCAGATGGTGATAGATGTTGAGTAACGGCTTGTTCATACGCATGTCATGGCGGCGTCATTCTGCCCGCTCGATTCAGCAGACCTTCCCAGCGGGTCAGAATACTTTCGCGTTCGAATCGCCCAGCCGACCGGCGGGCATTGCTCGAAAGCAGGCCGCCGAGACCGGGCTCGACCAGAATGGCCCGCACCGCGGCGGCCATCGCGGCCGGGTCCCGCTGGGGCACGAGCAGTGCGTCGTCCCCGTCGCTCCAGATACTCGGCAGTGCACCGGCGTTCGTCGAAACGATGCACAGCCCGGCAGCGGCGGCTTCGACAACGGAAACCCCAAAACTTTCGCAGTCTGTCGTATTCAGAAAAATGTCCGCTTCGTCGAGCCGGCGAGGCACCTCGCTGAAGGGCGCCGCGCCGCTGATTCGCACATGGCGCGCAACCCCGAGACGCTGCGCCGCTTGCCGTGTCGCGGCGAGGCTGCCATCGCCCCGGTCGGCGCCATACATCAGGAGTTCGACGCCGGGGAATTGATCCTTCAGCACAGCGACGGTCTCGACGGCGAGTTGGGGATTGTAGTCCCAATGAAAGGCTCTCAGCCAAATCAGTTTGGGGCCGGGATTCGGCCGATGACGAAACGAGAACTGCCGCGGATCAACCGCGTTGGGAAGCAATTCAATGTCGTCGCGGTACTCTTTCAGCCGGCGCACCATATACGGCGACGGCGTCGTGACCGCCGCGGCTGAGCGGAGCAATCGCCGCACGCGAACCGGATTAAGGTGGGCGAATGCCGGAAGGTTGCCTCCGTGAAGCGTCAATACATACGGCCGCCCGATCAACCTCAACAACACACACACAGCCTCGGCCCACAGGAACGAGGGCCCGCTGAAGACGTCCACATGCGCAACCGCGTACAAGCGCCGCTTCCGCCACGACGTTGCCAGCATGTCAGCCAAGCGGGCCACTCTGCCGGGCCGCGACGAAGTGGTTACCAGACGCCAGCCCCTTCGCCGAAGACCTTCGGTCAAGTCCTCGCAAACACCTCGATTGCCGAGAGTCGCGGAGAGTAAATTACCCACAAATAGAGCGCCGGTCATTGCAATCGTGAACGCGGGTCCCGAACCCAGTCCCGCAGGAGGCCCGCTAGCTCAGGTGTCCGTTTTTCAAGCGTGTTGTCGGCGGCCATTGCCATGCCATTCGAGATGAGCCGTTTTCTCAGGGCCTGACTGTGGAGCACATCCCGGATCCCGTCGGCCAGTTTCGACGCGGAACGCGGATCGACTAAGCGAGCCGATTGACCGTCACGAAGAACAAAAGGAATCGCACCGACACGGGTCGCCACTACCGGAAGGCTGTTCGCTTGTGCTTCCCAGATGGCGCGAGGAAAACCCTCGGTCTTGAGCGACGCGTTGACGAAAACGTCGGCGCGGCGATGAAACGCGAACAGTTCCGGCCCCAGTTGCCGGCTGCCGTGATATACGATGCGGTCGGCTACTCCCTGCCTAGCTGCTAAGGACGCAAGATCATCGAGAACCGAATCGCGAACCTGGGTGGGGCCCACGAGGTCGAGCCGGACATCATCACCCGAACGTACCAAGCGAGCGACGGCCTCGACCAACACCAGTAGACCCTTCCCACGGTCCATCCGTCCGGCGTAGAGCAGACGGTAGGGTTTTCTCATACGAACATCGCCGCGAACGTCAAAATCCGTTTCTGAGAGATTGGTGGTTCGAATGCGGACGAGATTAGTAAGTCGTGGCCGCAAGCGTTGATGAAGTTCTTCGCTGTTGACAATCGTTAGAGCCCGGCGCGCCACCACCTCTTGCCCGTGGCGATTCCACAGCGCCCAACATCGAATCGCTTCCTTGCGCCAACGAGGCTGGGGCAGGTCGTCCACAACAGACGGGTAGTCACCGACGAGCAACAACGCCAGAGGTACGCGGCCGGCGGCGTGCCTGGCGACGGCTGGCAACAGCGGCGAGGGCCCGCGGATCAGCAGAGCGTCGATGTGATTCCGCCAATGTAGAAGCGGCCGTGTAATGCGATCGGCGTACAAACTACGGTACGGCGTGGAAGCGTGAGGACCGAGCGACACCCAACGCAGGTTCGACGCCCGGATTTCATAGTCGAGCTGGTGCTTCTCCTCCCGGCGGGGCTCGTGCAGAAAGCAGACCAGTTCTTCACATTGCGAAGCAAGAGAGTCGAGGAAACGTCCTTCCGACGAAAGGGTCACTATGCGTCCATCAGGGCGTCTCCAGGCCGGAGCGTGGTAGTGGTAGCCGAGCCTCACGACACACCTCGGTGCCGGGCACTCGTGCGATACGCCCATCCGATCCGCCGTTCTCGGTGAATCAAACCAGCCACAAGGCCAAACACAAACCAGGTCGCGGTGTTCGTGAGCCCGGAAAGCAAGGCCAGGTGAACAGACATCGCCGCGAAACCGGCAAACATCGGAGCCGCCCAGGTTTCGCCGCGAAGGGCGTGCCCACGAACGGCCCAGACGCCCCATCCCCCGAGGATCAGGAGCAGCGTTATAACGGGCGCGGCGCCAACGATCCCGGATTCGGCCAGCAGACCTAGATAGGCGTTGTGCGCCGAGCGGTGCTGATAGCTTGACGCCGCGAATGTGCTCAGCACCGGCGGGAGTTCGAGATCCACGGTTTCAACGCGAAACCGCCCGACACCGACGCCGAACCACGGGCTGCCTTCGAACAGGCGCAGCGCCTTATCCACCATCAGTGATCTAACGGCGTAAGACTTATCACGGTCGAGTCGGGTTAGCGTTTGCCAGCGTTCTTCAACCGGCTTTGTCCAAGCGCTCGGCAGGGCCGTCGACGCCAGGCCGAGGACCAAGGTTGTCAACACAAGCAGCAACCCATTCCGGGCGCGATCTACCGAGCTCCATAAGAAAAGACAAGTCAGGGTCAACGCGGTTCCTATCACGACCGCCACCCACGAAGCTCGCGAACCGTTAACTGCGATCGCAACACACAAAACGAAGAGACCGAGCACAGCAGCCCAACGCCATCTCAGCGAGCCGCGGAAGACCCACCAAACCGCGAAAGGGAAGAAAGTGGAGAACGCCCATCCGTAGTCGTTCTGTTCAAGTAATAACGACTTGGCATTGCCCAATGCGCCGAATAAGACGCCCTCTCCGGCGCGCAGCAGACCTAACACGATCACGGCGGCGGCCAGAACTTTCGCGAGGCGGTTTCCTACGTCCGAACGGGCTACTGTCACAGCCCCGAGCAAGAAGACGGCGACCCAGAACGCATATTTGGCCAGCCACAAGAATGCGTCGGTTACCACCGCATCCCCCATCCCACCTACGTTCGCACCCAGCGAGACAAACTGACCGAACCAAATGGCCGCCCCTACGAGAATCCATCCCAGAAAGCGCTGGACGATCCCAAAGCCCTGACGCAGCGCGGCGTCCGTCATGAGTAAGATCAGAACCGGGGCAGAAAGAGAAAGCTCCCAATAGGGCACATCCAGCAGAGGCGCCACCAGATACGCGGCGACACAAAGGAATAAGGTCTGCCCCTGCGAGCCCAGCAGGAGACCTTCGCGGGCAGCCGGCGCGAAAGGCGAAGCTGTCGGGAAATCCAGCCGCGCAAGTGAACCTACCGCCATGCCGGCTCCCGTACGACAAGCGTGGCCCGCCGGAGGCAATCCGCCGCATCACGTTGCCAGTCGACTCCCGGTGCCAGCCGACTAGCGTTTGGCGGCCGAAACAGGCCCCAGACGCTACCCCAGGCATAGCCCGAGGCGAAATTCCACGTTTTCCAGCCTGGACAAAGGTAACACTGCCGGAGGTTAAGAAGGTTCTTGCCGAGATAATGTTTGACGAGTGCCGCGCGGTCAGCCCAAGTGGCCGGTTCGAAACCGCGGTATGAATCATTGATGAGACGCCGGCTATAGGCATGCGCCCAGCCGGCCTGATAGCCCTCGAATGCGTACGCCTTGGGAGAGTCGTCGTCGGGGTGAAGGAACAGGACATGCCAAGCGAGTAGCAGACGGCCTCGAAGCGCCGCCTTCGTCGAGATGATAGTGTCCTCACCCAGACCCGCCCGGATCTCCGCGAGGGCGAACAGGCGCTCGCCGAAGCATTGTTCATCCAGTGCATTGCGGTCGAAGGCCATTACACCGCCCCGTAACCATTGGGTTGTGGCGTAGGGCTCACCGGTATCCGCCGGCGGTTTGCGATAACCAACGGGTGTCAGCCCGCCGGCCTGCGTCTCATGGGCGCTCCCAAAGCGATGCACCAGCGCCCCGAGCAGGCTGACCGCCCGAGAAGAGCCATCAATGCTCGCACGGGCGACCGGCCGGTTCGGAAACTCAATCCGTGCCGTCACGCCGGCAATCTCACCGGGCAATGTTTCGAGAGGAAGAATGAGCTTCTCGAGTGCATCCTTGTCTGGGACTCGAAGATCGTCATCTAGGTAAACAATCCAGCGCTGACCAGCCGCGGCTCGCCAGCCCAGATAGCGTTGAAATGGCAAGTTGGCGTGGTTCGAGGGGACATACGTGACGCACGAAACGTCGAATCCGGCGGACTCAGCTACGGCGCGGGCGTGATGCGATGAAGGATCACCATCGACAATGATCAGTTGCTCCGGCCAGACCGTTTGCTTACTGAGATCGCCGAGAAGGCGCCGCAGCAGCCCTGGACGGCGATACGTCGGGATACAGATTGCTAAGCCCGGTTTGGTTTTAGGCATATCTTTTGCCCGCGATTCGAACTAGGAGGAAAGTGCGCCGCCGGATGCGGCGATGGCGTGTTCGCGTGGTTCCGTTGAAGACGATCCGCCTCGCCGTGAGGCGACCTGCTCTAGAACGCCGACCCAAGCGGGCAACACCGCATCGAGCGAGTAGGCCTGTTCGAATCGGACTTGCCCCGCGGAACCCATGCGGCGGCGCAGATCTTTGCTTTGTATCAACGACGATAGGCGGTCATGCCATTCAGTGGTACCGAAGCAGTGAAAGCCGGTTTCACCGTGCCGCACAACTTCTGTGCTCACGCCCACCGGGGAGACGACAGCTGGAATGCCCACCGCCATGTAAAGGATTGCCTTCGCCGCGCACTTCGCTCGTTCGAAGGGGCCGTCGGTCAACGGCATCAAGCCCACGTCGAGTTGCTGAAGATCCGGCACTTCCGTCTCGGCGCTCCATTCGACGAACCGCGTCCGCACGCCCCGCCAACCAAACCGCGGACGTTCGTTCGATATGACGACGAACTCAAAATCGTGGTTCCGCGCCAACGCCTCCATCGCCTCTTGCAGTAGCGGCAAGTGTTCGCGCAGGGGTTGCGAGGAACCGCTCCAGCCAATACGAAGTGGGCCGGGCTCGCGTCTTGAAACGGGCTTGTAGCGCCGGCCATCGGCCACGGTCGGAATCACGTGGACGTTCGCGTTGTGTTTCCGCAGGTAGACGGCGAGCTGCCCATTCCCCGCGATCACCGCGCCGAAATGAGGCAGTATCTTTTGTAGCTTCCGGTCCCGGCGGCCGAGATAGACGGCGTCATCAAGATCAAACACCAACCTTGGATTGATCTGCGCCAGCATAGGTTCGATGGCGCTGATGCGAATTTCGGGGATCAGATCACGGTTCATCAGGATCACATCGAACCGTTGTGCGTGCCTGGTAATCCAAATCGCGCTTGCCAGCCGACAAGCGCTTGCCAGCCTCATGAGAGGCGCGCGCAAAGGCCGGCACGACTGAGTCGCTTGCCAATGGCGATCGGGTCTGATCACTCTTACATCCACTGTGTGGCCCAAGTCCCGCAATGGCTGAGCGAACTGCCAGACCCGAAACCTGGCGGCCGGCGATGTATACGAGCCTGGCAACAGCAGTATTCTCATTGCTGATGACCTAGCTGTCTCGTCTTGAGGCGACGGGCGGTCTCGCGGCCCGCGAGTTGGATCCAATACCCGATGCCCCGCTGTGATTGGTGTAGGGCCAGACGAAGGTTTTCGTTCTCTGCTCTAGCGAGACGTACCTGTAGAGATTGGATGTCATTCTCTTGGAACACTTTCGATCCGGGATACACTTCAGCCAGCGGAGCAAGACATTCCTCGGCAGCCGGGAAGTTCGACCCCAGCATCGCCGCCGGTAGGTGTAACCTATGCCCCTGACGCCTGGTGTCATGCGCCGCCGCAGCCATCTTGACAATCAACTCCGCGACCCGTGGAGAAGCGGGACTTGCGCAAGACAAACAGTCCTGGAGGCATGCTCGCTGAAAGGCCATCTTTGCCGGTGGTGGAGACAGAATCTCCGCCACCACGCTAGCGATGTGCGACGGCGCTGATATCGTCCAAGCCGTGGGAACAAACCGTGGCGCGTTGTGATAGTCCAGGCATGCGACGGGGCGATCGACGATCATCCCTTCCACCATGGCCGTGCTGGGGGTCGTGATCACCCCATCGACTTGTGGCAGCAGGTCGGCCAGTTCGTTTCCTGCTAATGATTTCAACTGGTTCTCTACTTCCAGTTGGCTTGATAGGTCCTTCGTGAGTCGCCAAACGACTTCGATTTCCGTGTGAGAACGGAAGTACTCGTTTAGATCGCTCAAGGAGCGAAGCGTCAGCCGTGTTTGGTGCTGCGTGAAACCAGGCTTCTTCGCTGTCATGACGAGAAGGCGGGTGCCGGGACGTCTCCTAGCAGCCTGTGGTGGAAGTCCCACATTGAAACAAGAGTCGATAAACTTGTTCTATGGCAATGGGA